>JBLWYD010000009.1:0-101428 GCA_048267165.1 Bacteroidota bacterium | reverse complement strand
CATTCTTCATTGAAGTAGAACTTTGAATCTCATATATTAGAGCTATTGAAATATTGTTTCATCTAATTCAGATTTATTAATGAAACAATATTTCAATAGCTCTAATATATGTGATTCAAAGTTATCATTCTTCATTGAAGGAGAACTAATAATTTTTTCTAATTGAATTTTACTTTCGTATATAATATTCGAGGTTATTGATTCCAAATAATCATTTTTATCCCATTTATAACCTAATAAGTCTAATTCTATAGATCTCTCCAAGTATTCTTTGATTATTAGAGCGATTGTTCTATTAAACTTCGTTATGTCACCATTATGTTGATATTTGAAATGAGCATCAACAACATTTCTCATGAATTCTTGTTTAAACGGTTCTGGTTCTGTCTCAAAATTACACTTTAAGCCAGAGCCTTCTAATTTTATATATTTTAACAGGTTATCTAGACATTGGAATAATATCCACTCAAAATTTTCTTTATAATTAGATAAATCTAAATATCTTTGTTCTGAGATAAACTTAGGTAAATAATTACTTCCATCTATACCTATCAAATTAGATGCAATTACAAAAGATATATTGTCTGTATCAATTTTGTTTACATCGTTAAATAATGGAAGCTCATTAATATTAATTACAAGAATAACGTTATTATTATCTTTTGGGTTAATAATCGTTTTTACAACTGTCCAATATGATTTTCTTCTTGTTATGCCGACTTTAATTTTAAATTTAATTTCAATTTCTGAAACAGTTTCCCATTGATTATCTGTAAGAATTATTTCAACTTTATAGTCATTTAAAAATTTAAATGTAGGAAGTGTTATAAATCTATTTACAGCTTCTTTATAAATATTTTCAATATTATTATATACTTCAGGATTCCATTTACCTTTAAGGTTTGAACTGTAACTAATCATATTACCTCACCCAACATACACCTCCCTCTCAATCTTAGTCTCTGGATCAACTATAAGAACCTCTTCATAAGTCAAATCATACAACTTGTAAACCAGCAGGTCTATTTCTTGCTCTAACTCTGTGGTGTCAGCTTCTGGGTCAGCTTTTTTCTTTTCTAAGATTTGATTGACAAGTGATTGAATATTTATGTCCTCAAGTGTAGGAAAAGAAATAGGTTTCAAATAAGATGTTTTAAATCTAAAATATCCACCTCTTACTACGTTACCCGTTTTGGTCAAGAAGTACCATACCAAAGTTGAATTTAAAATCCCTAAAAATGTCTTTAGAGATGGAATGTTATCATGTTTAAGTAGCCCATAACAAGTATCGTTAAAGAAGTAGTTACTATTACGATCCAAAAACATTTGAGATTTAAAACATATGTCAGGAGTAATAATTTTTTCGTTATTGAAAATGTTGAAATTTCTCTGATTCCATAGTGCATACCACGTGTCATATTGCATACTACTACTTCCTCTAGTGGATAATCTATCTTTTATACTAATCAAGTATTTGTAAGTTAAAGGATATTTAGTTTTTAACTTATCTTCTATTATTATCTCTGTTTTATTCTCTTTTTCTTCATAGGGATAAATAATAGCTGTTTGCGTTTCAGTTGTAAACCATTTAGTAGAATTTTTACCAGTTATTAATGGGCGTACTAAATCACTTTCTATAACTATTTCCTTTTGAAAAAGTTCCGAATATCCAATAACTTTATTATTTACTAATCTATAGTTGTATATATAAAATGCTTTATTGTCACCACTTACAACACCTTGAAAAGCCCCTTTAAAAATATCAGAGAATTTTCTTTTGCAATTTGTGATTTTATTTAATATTTCTCGCTCATCTTGATCTATTAATACCCAAGGCTTATTACTTACCTCATCTGACTTCATAATGTTACTTAAAGAAACATTACTAATTTCATTGGGATAAGCATATTCATAATTTAAATAATTTGAATTTTCTTTTAACTCTAATAGACATGTGTATGTTGTTGCATCCTCAAAAACCATATTTTCTTTAAAATGAACTATATTTGAAGCCACTTTCCTTTCAGTCAAAATTTTTCTAATATTATTCCCGAATCCAGCGACTAGAAACTTATGAGGTAGAATAAAATGTACAATTCCTAAGTGTTTTTTTATTAATAAAGAATGCTCAAGAAACACTACATAAATATCATATTTCCCTTGTGCCGAGTAGTATTTATTTTTAAAGTATACTTTTTCACGTTGTTTTACAGTCTGAAACCCAATATAAGGCGGATTCCCAATAACCACATCAAACCCAACGAAATCACCATTGTCAGCCAGCACCTCTGGGAACTCAAACCGCCACTCAAAGGCATTATCATATATTCGATTACTCTTTATTTCTTTTAGCTCGGTTTCTAGTTTTGTTATACCAGCAACATAATCCTTCCTTTGCTTGTTGTAGCTCTTCTCATCGGCTTTAGTTCGCTCAAACATCGTATCTTGTGTTTCAAGTGTCTGAAGCTCACCACGTAGCTTTATGAGGGTAGTAAATCGCTTATCGTTTGAAGCAACTTCACTTTGGAAATTTCCCTTTATCTCAGCTATCAGATTCTCTATATTTTCTTTCTGTTCCTTACTTTTAGCATTCTTATAACCATAAACAGCATCCTTATAGTCTTGAACTTTCAGCTTACTTTTCTTCAATGCTTTAGAAATAGGAGTATCAATATCAAAGCGAGAAATCAACGAGTTGCCACACTTTATATTAATATCAATATTCGGTAGAACTTCTAGCTCACCGTTCTCTTTGTAGTAAGTATTTTTAAGTAGTTCAATCCACAATCGAAGCCTACAAATCTTTACAGAATTAGGGTTAATATCCACTCCAAATAGGCAACTCTCAATAAGTGTTTGCTTCTCGTGGAATAGAGTTTCCTGTATATTCTGTGAGTCTTTACTTTTTGGATTGTACGAAAATAATTCGTCGAACCTATCTGTAATCATTAGCTCATCATTTTCAATCTCCAAATCTACTGGAAGTGGTTTGAAGTCTTTATCTGCAAGTATTCCGAGTTCGTGCTTAATAGCAATCAATTCATTGAGTGCCGAAACTAGAAAATGACCAGAACCAACGGCTGGATCACAAATACGAATAGAATTTACAATCTTATTGAATCTAGTAATATCATCTGCTTTGAAGTATCTACGAGTATATGCGGTTAAATCATCGAAAGAATCGAAAGTCACATCATCAATCGAATCATTGAATTTCTGCACCACAGCACGCCTGATAGTCTCACGGCACATATACATAGTTATATAACCAGGAGTGAAGAATGAGCCATCTTTATAACCGTTTAACTTCTCATATATTAACCCTAGCACAGAAGCATTTATAAGAGTTTTATTATCCTCTTGAACCTGAGCTGTTCCTTCAGATGAGAAGTTATAGGCATCTAAAAATTCAAGTAAATAAGATAATGTTTCTTTCTCTCCTGATAAACGTTTCCCATTATTATCTTTGAGTACTGTACTAGTAGCCAAAGGTAGTTTCAAATTATTTGCTAAAGTATTAATACCAATAGCTTGGCGTTCTAGTTCAGTAATCTCAAATAGTGAACTGTTTAAGTAAGGAACTAGGTTATACTTCTCAGCTATATCATTTCTTCTGTCGTTAGTTTTGATAGCAAGAACTTTGAAAAATAACTGATACAAGGAGTCATAATCGCTTATGTTCTTTGTGTCAACGAATTTATATTCATTCGAGCTATTATAAGATATTAGTTGAGATTCGAGTAATTTCAGGAATAGGATTCTGTTTATCCAAGTGATGACTAATTCAAGTGAAATATTATAGACTTGCTCATCCCTAGTTTCGCCAAAGCTCTTTATATTAGCTACGTCAGATAAACGGACTTCAGTTTTCACTTGGTCAATAGTATTTTCTAATATAGAACCATAATTAGGCTTTTTACATTGCTGAATTACTTTTTTACCACCATCTTTGACCTCTTCCAATCCTATGATATGCAGTAACTCGTTATAGAAGTTTTTATCTAAAGTGTTACTGTCATTAGCAAAATTCAGCTTGAGTAGGTGCGTTGGTGAAAACAGCTTGTACAAGTTGAGTATTTTAGAGCTATCATCGTTTGATTCTAGTAGCTCACGGTAATCAGTTAGCTTGACATAAGTGTACTCTATCTTATCTTTGATACTTTCTATGAACCGTTTACATATAGAATTATAGAAAAACCCAGTATCACCACCCGATTTTTGACCAGATACAAATTCAATATATTCTTTCTTAAACTTCTTATTCTTAGCAAATAGATTTTCAATTATAACAGCATCAAAAATAAACACATCAGTATTATTAGTGATTAGAATTTGCTTTAGGTTGGTATTACTATCCTTGCCATCATTATCGAATCTTTCACGCATATAATACAGAATTGATTCTTGAAGAGCTTTCTTGTTAATGTCAGAAATGGAAATCATCTCAGACTTATTTGATGGGCTTTTATGCTCGATTATTACGTTTACAAAGTCATCTTTTTTTGCACCAGCATTAATAACACAATCAATTCTATCTTTGGTGTTTATGTAGTACTTGCCTTTGTAGAATGAGTCATTAAGGAACTGAACAAAATCATTCTTGTGATGCTCTTCGCTCTCACTATTCACTCTGTCTAACAGTATAAGTAATTGAGATTTGAATGTTTCTAAATCGTCCTTATTTATCGACTGTCTTCGGTATGCTTTGTTAAGTGCTTTTTGTGGTGTTAGTGTCATTTAATTTTTTCATTTTTTTTGTTTCCTGTTGCACTAATATAAGGATTCTTAAACATTTAAAAATTTATAATAATTTTAAATAAAACCGCAACTAATATAAATAGGAAATTGCGGTTTGGAAAATTAATCTAGTTCATTATCTACTTTATAAATACTTTCTCAATCCCTATTAATGTTTCAACTCCATTTAGGTTAGCCGTTAGTTTCACAAAGTACATTCCTGTAGTAAGTTTTGATACATCAACTAATGTAGTATTATTAGCTTCCATATCAATAACAACTCTACCAACATTATCTATAATATTTACATTAAATGATTGGAAATCACCTTTCAACAATGTTATCTGTAGTTCCTTATCAGCAGGATTAGGATAAACACTAAATTCAGAATATGATTCACTTGTTAGCCCTGTGGCTAGGTCTAACTTAATAGATTGGGTTTTAGTTGACTTCAACCTAGGGTCATCCAAAGTTTCATATATATATAACTGTTGTATAAAACTTAAATCCTTAGATTTTGGATTTAATATTATACGATATTCATCACCTCTACCATTTACTACTTCTAATCCAGATTTACTCTTTCTGTTTGAAAAGTATCTTGGAAACTCAAATCGTTTATTATCTGACTTTCTTTCAATTAGAAGGTCAAATGTACTATTATTATTGTCTTCACTTATATAATTGATTTCAGATATATTATTAACTTCAAACCATTCCGATGTAATTTCTTTGGAATACTTATACCCCAAACTATCTTTTTCCATGAATATAAAATTAGGGGTTGTTACTGTACCATTTTCATCAGTGACTACAAAGTAAGAGTAAAAAGAATAATTCCCTTTGTCATCAACGAACCCATACATAGGAGCATAGAATTCTTTTTCTACTTCCTTTTTTAAGAAAAAATCTAATGAAGATTTAATATTAGATGGGTCTTGGTCATCAGAATTAAAAATTCTTCTATTAAAACGATAATATGCATCATTACTCATTATTGGCATCGCAGAAAGATTTGGATATTTCCCTGTTCTTGAAAGTTTAAAAGAATTTACATGGTTTTCAAAGTTGCCTTTCAAATTACTCCAATCATAATCCAAAGAGAAATAACCATGAGGTATATGCCATATTTGATCATTCGATGATGGTGAATTTCCTCTCGTAGTAGACATAAAATCCAAAGTTAATATTTTACTGTCCATTGCCCCCCAAGTACTTTGGAACTGTGAATACAGATAAGAGTTACTTCCTGTATCCCAATATTTCCTTAATCCTCCTTGTGCTGCATTCGGATGATGTAAATCTCTTGTTTGAGAGTTTATATAAGTAGAGAATACAGGTCTTATACAGCCTGCTAACCATTCATTATTAGAATTTAGTGAATCAAATGTATCCATTCCAGCTGTAAATATCGAAGGTACGCTTTGATGAGTCAATCCCTGCCAATATATCCTATCATGTTTCACTGCCAACATAGCATCATAATTACCTGCAATATAGCGTTCAACATTGCTTTCTGTGGCTCTATAAACTACTGGATATTGATGTTGTTTAAATATATTCGGTTCGCCAACATCTTCTAAACAACTCAAGCAGTAAATAGAATCCTTTCTATATTTAATTGGTGTTCCAAGGGTGTAAATATCACAATGATCTATTGCATTGTAATTGACTAATTGATTGTTATCTATTCTTAATCGAGTATAATAAACTTCACTATAATCATAGGCATATTGGGTATCTCCAAATGGTTTTTCTGTCCAAACAATTGAACAATTATCTTCTTTATGCCTTAAACGAGAATAAGTATTTAAAGATGGATGATTACTTTCAAAATATTGAATTGCTTTTAGATTTAAAACGTGATTACTAAAATCGAAACATCTAGCACTTGGTGGTTTCCAAGCAGTAACTATACCTAAATTTTGATCACTCCAAGCATAATAATTCCCATTGTAAGAAGCATTAATTGTTGTATGACCATATTTGTCAATATTATTATTTATCGAATTAGCTTTTGCAATAATTCTAGCATCATCTATTCCATTTGGAGTAGTAAAGGGATCTGAATTTATTTCTAAAACATTCTCTATTATCCATACTTTATTAGTATCATTATTTTGTGTTGGAGTGGAAACCGATTCACAAGTATAAGTTACGTACACAAAGGGTCTTGGAGGCAAGGCGGTAGAATCATATCTAACAACAATTGATGGATATTTACAATTTAGTGATTTTAATTTTAAAGTTGGTGAGCATAAATTTATATCATTACTATACAGTATAGAATCTGATAATTTGAATTCAAGTGGTGCCCATCTAATTTGATTGTATTGATCCGTTGTATCATAAGCTTGACTCCTTTTATAATAAACAGCATATTTATTGTTGTTAGTTGTATCAGGTTTATAGTAAACTGAATGAATTATCATTTTATCCACAAAACTAGTATCCAATTGACTTGTAGTATTTTCAGGATAAGCTATAATTTTTCTTTGATTTGAAAAGTCTAGGTTTCCTTTAAAATCTACATTTTCCCAAGCGACCCTTACTCTAAAGAATTTTGCTTCACCAGGTAAAAGTTTTACTTTTAGAATCCCACCATTGGCAAACGAAGTGTCTATATTATGAGTTAATTCATTTGATCTCCACCAATTAGTGTCTAGATCAGTACCAACACCTAATTCTTGAATTTGTAAATAAGCATTACTTGTTAATACGTTATTATATTTTAAAGGTATTTGAATTTCTCGACAACCCAATCTTTTCCACCATTGTTCTTTCCAATATTCATTTGATTTAAATTGACCATAATTATTATTACCTCCTAGCCTTACAAATTCATCAAATTGTGCACTACTATAATAATGCATTGATTTTTTTATCGTACCAGAAACCAAATCTTCGGTATAAATTAATGGGTCTGTCCTTCTATTCTGTACAGCTATATAGAATTCTAAAAAAGGTAGAACTTCCTTATTTTCAAAAATAGAAATATCGACGAATGAACTATCATACGACTCCATCAGATTGTTATCATTAATACTTTTCTTGAATAATCTTTTTGTTCTAACTTGACTATTACTGAAATCAATATAGTCATTAATTAAAGGAATTGTATTTTGACTGAAATACTTTTCATTGTAATATGTCCTATAACCTTTACTCCAAGTACCTTGCAAGTCTAAACCCATCAGTATTGAATCAAGTGACCTTACATAAGTATTAAATTTTAAAAGTTCAGACCTATAACTTTTTGTCCCCAAATAAATTTTTGTAAAATGTAAGCCCAAACTAGATGGCACTGTATTAATATCAACATAATTATGTGCATTCCAAGTTGAAAGTGAAGGATTTAAATAATTTATAAAATCCGATCCTACACTATCAGAGTAAAAATTTGCAGTTGTAACTATTTCATTGTTACCAATTCCCATATTTCCAGCTTCGATATATGGTAACATTCTATTTTGATCACCATCTGTTATAAATCCTTTACACCCCCTAATGAGTGCACCCATATTTAACAAACGAAACTCCTCTGCGGTTTTAGCTCTTTTGTATGCTTGTGTAAGCATTGAGTCACCATTTACAACCTGAAATGAATATTGATAAAGTAGATTATAAAACCACCATTGTTTATCTTCAAACAAGTAATTACTTTTTTTACCGTTGTAATAATTGTGAAGAATGCTACGCTCATATCTAGCTTGCGTAACATCGCTTATTATTTGATTTGAATAGAAATTATCATTTGTTAAATTACTCCAGTTTCCTGAAACTAGCTTTGTTTCAAATTGAGAACCCAAAGTATCAGGAAATGCAACATTATTACCTGACTTTACAAATCCATATTTTATACCCATTCCGCGCCAGTCTTGAAATCCATTCCGTGCATAAGGAGCAGGCATAAGCACATCATCTTGCCCGTATTCCACAGCTAACCATTTATTTGGACTTTTTGTATAATGATAATACAAATCTCCTTCTTGCAATCCATCTCGTGTAAGATATAGACCATTTGAGAATTTATTACAATACCTAAGTGCTCCCCACCAATAATAACTATCGTTTTCTGTATCTTGAAATTTAAATCTAAATATATTAGCGTCTTTCCAATTGTTACTCTTAACTTTTATGTCATCAATACAAGTTTGGACAATTGTATAGATGTTATTCTTTTGGGCTATAAGTGCTCTCCAAACAAGTGAATCTTGTCCCATAGAACCTTTTATTGTTACAAATCCAGAATCACTATCGCTAATATAAAACTCTTTATAACCTCTACCATCTTGATGACCAGGGATTTTATCCGCGATTGAATCTATTTCACCTCTCATTAGTATTCTTGCACTCGCACTCTCTACTCTTATCCAATCTATTGCAATATCCAAATTTCCCAAATACTCTACTTCTAAATCAAATTCCTTAATCAAAAATTGAGAAAATTCTTTTGAAAATCTTGGATTATTTTGTGTACTATCATTTGTTAGAAATTCAGCAGAAATAGTAATATCAGGAGCATCTGTGTTAATTGGTATCATTCTGTTTGTAATATAAAAAGATGTTGTTGGTGGAACATCATATAATTTTTGATAATTTCCTCTAGAGCCTATTGCAAAAGTATCTAAATTCTCAGTTGAATCCTGATGATTATATGGTAATTTATTAAACTTTATATTACTAGTATTACCATTCCATTTCTTAATTGGCATTTTTAATTTGAGTACCAAATCATCATTAATTATGTTATCTATACTTGGGTTTAGTCTCCTTAGATTTATAGTAAGATACCACTTTCTACCTAGATAATTATCTGTCTGACCTTCAGCTTTATTATCATCCCACGATCTCGTTTTAAAGTTTGGTTGTGGCCAAATATCATCTAGAACTTTAGTTCCTACAAAGCTACTATCTTTTTCTAATATGATTCTTGAATAATTTACATCTGAAGTATTATTCAAAATTCTGCCTTTTCTATACATAAATCCAAATACAGGATTTGAAGGGTCATTTATTCGCATTATTGTCCCTTGGTTTGTCACATTAAGTGGCAATGTTGGGTCATATTGCATCATAACTGCACCAAAATAACCTGGATGATAACCGTTTCTATTTTGCCAAGTGGGCTGTTGCATTAACTGCATCTGAGTATTAACAATTCCGTTAACAGTATCATATTTCCCACCAGTTTTTACATTATTCAGTAAAATATTATTCATACGCCAACTACCGCTCCATTGAAATCCAGTGAGAATTGATTTTTGTTGGAACGAATCGATAGCAAAAGGACGTGGTGTATATGAAAACCCCCAAACAAAATTCCATGGCTCAGGTTCGCTATCCTGTGAATAAATAACACTAAAAGATAAAAATAAAATTAAAAATAGCTTTTTCATTATTAGTCTTCCTTAATAATCTTATATGTTTTATCTACGCTGTTACAATTGATACTCAGAAAATACACACCACTTGGGTAATCTGTAAAGTCAAGTTTTATATCATCTTGGATATTTTCAACATTTGATTCCGTTAATAATTTCCCTTCAAAATCATTAACTCTATACTTCATCAATGAATCTTCACAAAAGTGAGTAACTGTAACTAAATTCGTTGTTGGGTTTGGCGTTATTCTAGTAAAGTCTTCATAGTCTGTACCTACTGAGGTTTGCGGATCATACACAATAGCCCCCATGTATTCCCCTGAACAACCAATATAAATTCCCAATTTGTTAGAGAGTATAACCCTTCTTGAAAATGGATATTCTAGTTCTGCGGAATTTGAGTATTCTATTTGCTTGTTCAATAGGTTGAAAAAAGTTATTCCATTTCCTTCATAAATTAAGACTCTACTCTCCTTAAAATCAAATACTAATCTCCCACTTAAAGAACCGTCTAAGATATCTTCTGAAGTTGTGTTTTGAACTATATCAAATAAAAATATTCCATTTCTAATTCTAATATCATTATTTTTTTTCGGGAAATGACCTGAGTAATAGAGGATATTACTATTGTATTTAGAAAAATGAACATCTCTTGACTCACATCTCCATTCAAAACCTGGTAATTTATCATCCCATAATTTTATATTTCTTATCAGTTCCATTTTATCTAAATCCCATACTTTGAGGTATGCTTTACCATTGTTCAGTGTTGCTAGGTATTTGCCATCGCGGGAAATGTCTATTCTTGTATCAATATCAGAAATATAATCCTCAAACTTTGATACAAATTCCCCTGTCTCATAATTATAAGTTTGCATTTCTACCCCTGTCACATATACGTATGGTCTTATTGGGTCTATGGCAATTTGTGTGTATAAAACTTCTAAATCAATAGTTCTAACTAATTGGAAATCATCATCGACATTTCTAACTTCACACTTTGTGTTGTTCAGATATATAATTTTTGTACTATCTGGGGTGAAAACTATCTTCGAATTTGGAAAAATAGAAGTTGTGAATGATTTTAATAATCTACCATCAGCTACATTCCTAATTTGTATCTGACCATTTTCTCCTTGACTTACTAAAGATATGAATTCTTCCTCACCGGATAGCATTTCCATATCTTGTACTGCACCCACATCATTTATTAAATTCCATAGTGGAGTAATCTCTGCACTTCTTATTATAATACTGCTTAGAAGCATTATTATTAGGCTTAGAATTAGTTTTTTCATGTTGTTTTTCCGAGAATGTGATGGTTATTTTTCAATTATATAGAACAATGAACAAATTTTAATCTGACTATGTAAACTTACAAAAATAAATTGAAATAGTTTTGCACTCAGAATGCAATCGCAAAAAAAAACATCCTGACTGAACTTATAGTTCAATGCCGATTTTCGATTTAGATACTCAAATAACAGAAGCACAAGTATATAAATGTAGATTAATAAGCCATTTCCAACTTAGCGAAATCTTTTGAAATTCTATTACGGTCAGCCCGCAACTTCGTAAATAGTATGCTAACTGAGTTTTTAAACCAATAGCAAAGACAAATTATTGAATACTTTTTTCCAAGTGTAAACGTAAAATTTACGATTCGACAAATTTTTTCTATTTTTACTAAATTACAAGTAAATATTTTAGTTTGCTGAAGTAGAACTTCAGGATTGACAACTTATTTTTCAGTTTCACAACTTATGGATATTATTTTACACTTAGTTGGCGTAAAAGTGTAGTGAGGGTACTTAATTCAAAAAATAATTAGAATAGTCAAATTTGGGTAAGGAATCGTAGAACAATAATGTTTATCATTATGTTACGTTATCGTTATTAAAATGGCACAACTTCATTATATAAAAAATATATACTGTTTTTCTCACACCTTTGACAAGGGGGCTTCAGACTTGTAGAGGCATATTGTTTACGTCTCAAATTATGAATATAACGAAGAGGACACGCAATGTCCGAAGTGTCAAGGGAAATAAAAGAATTCCAATTGAAGCCCTCTTGAATTTTAAGAGAGTTGGGTGCTTTATTTGATAAGCCCTCTTTTGCTTTGTATTACGTTTGAATAGGGGAATTACTAAAACTACTCTACAACTATCTCTACTCTTCTGTTTTTCGAATCATCAGCTGTGTCTATGGGCTCAGTTGCACCTTTGCCTAGTGTTGCTATTTTTAATTTAGGCAGTGCATTTGCTATGTACTTTTTCACTGAAATAGCTCTGTCTAGAGATAGTTTCTTATTATATTCATCACTACCGACTTTATCTGTATGACCTATAATTTTTATCTTCGTTATACTATTATTATTCACGAAATCAACTAGTCTAGTTAGCTCCGAGGTGGATTCTTTTTTGAGTACAGCCGAATCAAAATCGAAGAAAATATTATTGACAGTAATAGAGCTTGATTTACTTTTCATATCCTTGGTGGAGACTAATTCTATATCAACTTTCTTGCTATCTCCATCCTTGCTTTTAGTCAAATCTATACTGTTGGATGTAGGGTAATAGCCGTCTTTCTTTACATAGTACCCGTAGTTTTTCCCCACTGGCAAAGCTATAAAGTAATGACCACTCATCATATTGCTTTTCGTAGTACCTAGTACTTTCCCAGTCGTCAAGTCTTCCCAAACTACATCGGCTTGTAGTCGGTTACCATTATTATCAGTTATGGTCCCGCTTATCATAACTATTGGGTCTGGGCGTGCATCTTTGGGCAGAGTAACGGAATACAAATCCCATTGGCCATAGCCATTAGTCCGAGCGAATCCTGAGAAGAAAGCACTATCACCAGTAATTCCTATTTTATAGCCCCAATCATTTAGTATAGTATTTATTTCTTTCCCCAGATTAACTGGCTTCGACCAATTAGTCCAAGTGTCATCTAATCGCTCAGATTTGAAGACGTCTAATCCTCCCAATCCAGCGTGTCCATCAGAGCTAAAATATAGCGATTTCCCATCGGGATGCAAATACGGTGACCTTTCCGAATAGGGTGTGTTTATTGTCTCTCCAAGGTTTACGGGATTGCTCCATCCCGAATCAGTCATAAAGCATAGGTATATATCCATGTTACCCATTATTGAACCATTCGCATAAGTATTAAGTGGTACGAATTCACCTATTCCACCGGGTCTGTCAGAGCTGAAAAGTAGTGCTTTTCTATCCGCTGTGATATTACCACCTTCATCTACATATTCTGTGTTAATGGGGTAAGGATAGTGGTATAAATCACCCCAATCATCACCGTCTTTATCAATAGAATATATATCAAACAACCCGAATGTACCCATAAAATCACCTGATAGCATTAGCGTATTCCCATCTGCAGATATATTGTCAATTGTTTCATCTCTTGCGCCATTCACTTTTGGTCCAAGGTTCTGTGGTGTCTGCCAGATACCATCTACAAGTGATGATACCCAGACATCATCGCCACCTAGACCACCACTTCGTTGATTGCCCGAAAAGTATAATTGTGTTCCTTCGGAAGTTGGATTCGGGTCCCACTCATTGACGAAAGTATTGATATTATTACCAAGATTAGTTACTCTCAAACCTTCATCTTGTCTAGTTATTATTTCAATCATATCGACTAAGTGCTGCCTTTTATTAGGGAATGCGGGAGCGAAACGCTTTATTTGATTGATAACATCTTGCCACCTGCCATAGTTTATGTCATCAGAAATATATCTCATAAAGGCCACGTAAGCGTCTTCAGTAGGAGCATATTTGACTACATAGCTCTCATACAAAGCTCGGTTAACGGAATCAGGGTACTGAGTGAGTGCTAAGTTCTCATACTGCTTCAGGTTATTTTGTAATGCTTGCTCTTGATCTGGGAATAAATGCGTGTATCTTTCCATCCAAGTAAAAGCATTGATTGCTTTTCCAATTCTATTGAAAGTGTTGGAAACTTGTATTACAGCATTAAGTGCACCTTGGTCGGGGGCATTAGCTTTTATCATAGAGTCCAACCTATCGAGGTTTTCGGTCGATAGTGGCTTATTGAGCTGATAGTCTGGAGTATTCTGTGCGTAAATAACCGATGACAGAACTATTAGAAAAAATAATCGTATTAATTTCATAGGAGATAAATTTTTTATATCTTTAAAATCTTTTTTGTGTCAAAACTAACTTAGGACTTATTTATGAAATCTATAACGTTAATAGCAGTATTTTTGTTGGCAATTATTGGAATTAATGCTCAAGATATAGGGCAACAGGTAATGGTAAAAGCGAAAGTAATAGACGTTAATACCAAACAACCGATTAGCATAGAGCTAGAATTCCAACCAGCTACTGGCAATAAATTCGTTGTAAAATCAAAAGAAGGATCTGGTACTTTCGAACAATTATTTCAAGCAAATGAAACTTATGCGGTTACTTACAAAGGTGATAACGTATATAGACAAGAATCTACATTCACTCCAAAATCAAGCGCAGGATATAGTGAAATAAGTCAAACTTTTGAAGTTATTGGCTTAGCTCCCGGTGTATTAGTAGAAGATTTAGATATTTTTGGTGCAAATAGTACTGATTTAACTGCCAAAGGTAAAGAAGCACTTAATCAAATGAAAATATCAATGCGTTTCAATAGAAATACTGAATTCATTTTCCAAGTGAATGCTGCCAATAAAACATTGTCGGACAATAGATTAAAGACATTGAAAGATTACACAAGCAATTGGAGAAGATTACTAGATAGAGTTGTCTTCCAATCGGGAACTAATGGAAATAACCTACAAATCAAGGTAAATAAAGTAGAAGATGTAATGAAATAAGCAATAAAGATAATAAAAACACCTTATTTCTTTTTTATGTTATAGATTTATATTTAATTGCTTATAATTGTAAAACGCTTTATACAAATTAAAACCACTAGGGTTAACTTTTTCAGGAAGGGAATGGCGAAAGTAGATAAAGGAAAATTTTCAGAAGCACACATACTAACCGTAGCAAGTGCTTTCAGACAAAGTAAGATACTTCTAACAGCAATTGAGCTAGGGGTATTTTCTCTATTAGGTAGTCGCGAACTTACAGCAAAAGATGTATCGTTTGAACTGAAAACTGATGAAGATACAACTGAAAGATTACTTAACTCATTGACTGCTCTTGGCTTTACAACAAAGTACAGGTACCATTACAAAAATACGAACGATAGTATTCGTTTTTTGGATAAGGCAAGCCCCGATTATCTTGGCTCATTGCTTCACATGAACCTAAATTGGGAAAGCTGGGGTAAACTAACAGAAGTGGTACGTTCAGGGAAATCTATCTATAAAAATTTGTATATGGAAAGGTCAGATGAGTTTGTAGAAGCTTATGTTGACTCCGTACATCGCTCATATAACCACGAAGCCGAAGGCGTTTCAAAAGCGATAACCCTCAATAATGTCAAAAAAATGATGGATTTGGGATGTGGCTCGGGTATGTATAGTATAGAATTCATGAAGCGAAATCCAGAAATGGAAGTAGTTTTACTTGATTATCCTAAAGTAATTCCAATTACTGAAAAATATCTAGAACAAGCTAATCTTAACACTGATAAATACAGATTCCAAGCAGGAATTATAAAAGATGATGAGTACGAGTCTAACTTTGATTTAATCTATGCTTCTTTCCTATTTGAAGAGTTTACGATATGGGAAAATATGGATATAATGCGCAAGTGTTTTAATTCTTTGAATAAGGGCGGGCGTTTGATTATCCACGAGAACTTTATCAATAATGATAGAACTGCTCCACTGCATAGTGTTATGTACTCACTCAATCTGAAATTACACACCGAAAAGGGAAATACATTCTCTGAGAACGATTATTGGATTATGCTCAAAGAGGCTGGATTCCAGAAAGTTGATAATTTGGTTACAGAATACGGAACAATCCTGATACGTGGCACTAAAACGTATTAACCCTTATAAATAATCCCAAGTCATTTCATATTTATCAAACACTCTTTGCATAGGCAATCAGTGTAGATATTCTTTAATTTAGACTTCACTTCTTCAGTTAACTCGATGCCATTGCATTGGCATAGTGCTATGTTGTTAGCATTGCAAGTGAAAGTTTTATGGCAACTAGGACATATTTTACTTTGGGCTGCCATTAATCTAGTCCTTATACGGAATAGTTTCAAGTATATGATTGATAACCTCAAGTCGTGCTTTTGGTTTATTATTAGCGTCTATAACTTTCCAAGGAGCATGTTCTGTATTAGTTTCTTCAAACATTTTTTTCTTGTAAGTCGTATATTCATCCCACAGTTCTCGTGATTTCTCATCAACTTCAGTCAACTTCCATCTTTTGGATGGATTAATTCTAATATCTTCAAATCGTCTGCCTTGCTCTTCTTTAGTAATCGAGAAGTAAAGCTTTATAAGATAAGTGTCTGATTCAACTAACATTTTCTCAAATTCATTGACTTGACCCATGAATATTTTGTATTCATGTTCCGTGCAGAAACCATTAACTGGCTCTACTACGGCTCTGTTATACCAGCTTCTATCAAAAAGTACCATCTCACCTGGTTTGGGTAATTTGGTTATATATCTTTGAAAGAACCACTGCTTTCTCTCGTCTTGAGTAGGGATATTCAAGGCAACAATCCTGAAATGCCGAGGGTTTATATGTTCTGTAACTCTTCGGATTGCGCCACCTTTACCAGCAGCATCACGTCCTTCGAATAAGATAACAATTTTCTTGTCATTCTTTATTACCCAGTTTTGCAGACTAATTAATTCTTCTTGTCTTTCTTTGAAGGCAACTGCATACTTAACTTCTTCGAGCGATTTTTTTAAGTTAGTTTTCTTTCTTCTCAATAGTGACATCAAACCCACTTTTGAGTTTAATAATTCTACGTCTTCATCTGTTAAATCTATTTTACTCATTGTTATCTTTCCTATACATCTAATTGAATTACGCTTCTGTTAAATCTCATTACTACATTCGGGTCTGGAAGCAATGATATACCTGAATTACCTTTGCCTTCATAGTCAAATTGAGATAGTATATACCTCATACTTTCTAATCTAGCTTGTTTCTTGTCATTTGCTTTCACTATTATCCATGGACTGAAATTAGTGTGGGTCTTGCTAAACATCTGCTCTTTGTAATGTGTGTAGTCATCCCATAGTTCTTGGCCTCTCATATCTACTGGACTGAATTTCCAATTTTTCAATGGGTCGCTTAGTCGAGCATCGAATCTTTCGGCTTGTTCTCCTTTTGAAATAGAGAACCAGAACTTTATTATTTTATGATTGTCTTCGTAAAGCAAATGCTCGAATTCTGGCACTTGCATCATAAATTTATCGTACTGTTTTTTTGTACAAAACCCCATAACTGGCTCTACTACGGCTCTATTGTACCAACTACGGTCAAAGAAAACCACTTCACCGGGGTTTGGTAGAACTTTGATATACCTTCGGAAATACCACTGCCCCTGCTCTACTTCTGTTGGTTTCGTTAGTGCAACTACACGCGATGTTCTTGGGTTCAAATGCTCTTTGAACCTCTTTATAGAACCTCCTTTTCCGGCAGCATCTCTTCCTTCGAATAGTATAGCCACCCTTAGTTTATTCTTAGCTATCCACTTCTGTAAATCAACAAATTCAGATTGCAATTGTGCTAATGTAGTCTCATATTTCAGTTTGTTTAAGGCCTTTGATATGGGAATGCCGTTCTCATTTGCTATGTTCTTTAGGTCTCTTCTTGTCTTTGCTTGAAGCAGTTGTTCTTTTGTGAATTTCATATTCTGTATTATTAGTTTATTCAAATACTACAACAAATATACGAAATTTAGATGACTTTTTATAGTTAGACAATATTTTATCATCACATTAAAATAATAGCTCATTTACATCTTCTTTTACTCAAAAAAATGAAAATATTAGCCATATCTGGAAGTACAAAACTAAACTCAACTAGCCGCAATATCTTAAATCACATTAAAGCGAAATATACGAATGAGATAGAGTTAGAGGTATTCGATGGAATTGAAAAACTGCCTCATTTTAATCCTAGTACTACAGACGAAGAAACACCAAAAGAAGTAAAAGAATTCCGTAGTAAAATAGAAGATGCAGATGGAGTTATATTCTGTACTCCCGAATATGTATTCAGTATTCCGGGTAGCTTGAAAAATGCTATAGAATGGTGTGTATCAACAACTGTTTTCTCGCACAAACCAGTTGCTATGATTATAGCCGCTGCCTCGGGTGAGAAGGCTTATGAGTCGCTGAGCTTGATAATGACAACAATAGAGACAGTACTTCCCGAGGAATCAAAGCTACTGATACAAGGAGCTAAAGGAAAGGTGAATGCTAATAGCGAAATCACGGATACTAATACAATTGAACAGATTGAAACAGTAATTCAATCACTAATTGTAACTATCAGAGACGAAGATAAAAGACCCACAAAATTGAGATAATTTTAAGAAGTTTACGGCTTATCGAAGTGATGGTAGTCTTTGAGTGAAGTCCAATCGCCGCCCCATCTCCAGCCACGTTTCTTCATTTCTTTTACTATTCGGCTATCAGCTGCGAATACACCGGGGTTTCCAGGTATATACTTAGCACCTTTGGGTGAAGTACTTGGTGGGTCTTTGTATATCACAGGATTGAAAAATGGGTTAATATCTATCGCTTTACCGAAAGAATGATTAGACAAGCGAGTAGTACCAGCTATGAATCTATAGTTGAATGCTGATGAGTTATTTGCACTCATCGAGGCATCGTCGCTCCAAGCATAAGAAACAATTGGTATTACTTGCTTAATAGGGAATTTCTCTTCCATAGCCATCTGGAAGAAGTATTTCACGTCTTCCTCTACAGTCTTGTGGACTAATATCTGCCCTTGGTGCTTTTTCTTGTCAGTCGAATAATAAACAACATCGAGCAGGACTATAGAATCAAGTAATTCTTTCGGTGCTTTCGTCCCCTTCGTTGCTTCTTCGAAACTCATTTTACTATCTACTATTGTCAAGCCGCCTCCGAGTAGATTAATTGAAACTAAAATGACTAATAAAAGTATAATCTTTTTCATTGTTTTTAATATAAATTAATAATTGATTTTAATAATATACGAATAGCCGTTAACTTTGTATCACAAAATAAATAAAAATCATTGGAAATCTATGAAAATTGCAGTTATAGGATGTGGATATTGGGGAACTCATCTACTTAGGAATTTCTACCAATCAAAAGATTGGGAGCTTGCTTACGCTTGTGACACTGACCAAAAGCAGTTAGACAAGTTTGCAACAATGTACCCAGACGCTAAGACGACTAGCAATTATGCCGAGATAATGGCTGATAGTTCAATCGACGCGGTAGCTATTGCTACACCTGTGCATACTCACTACGAGATAGCTCTGGCGGCACTCGAAGCAGGTAAGCACGCTTGGGTAGAAAAGCCACTTACGGATTCTTCAGCAACTGCTCGCAAGCTAATAGAGGCGGCAGAGAAGAACAACGTACAACTCCACGTTGATCACACTTATATTTACACTCCTGCTGTGCAAAAAATTAAAGAATTAATAGACAATGGCGAGCTAGGTGATTTCCGCTATTTCGATTCTATTCGTGTGAATTTGGGACTGTTCCAACACGATATAAACGTGGTTTGGGATTTAGCACCCCATGATTTCTCTATTCTGCACTATTGCATTGGCAAAAAGCCAATAGCAGTGAATGCGACAGGTAAAGCGCTGGAGAAATACGGCACTAAAGAGATAGAAAGCATTGCCTATATCACAGTCCATTTCGAAGATAATACTATGGCTCACTTCAATGTGAATTGGATGTCGCCAGTGAAAATACGCCAGATTATAGTCGGTGGTAGCAAGAAAATGCTCGTATTCAATGATATGAGTACTGACGAGAAATTGAAAATATATGACACCGGTGTCAGCATTCAGAATCGTGAAGAAATATACGACACTTTGATACAATACCGCACGGGCGATATGCACTCACCAAGAGTTGAAAACAAAGAAGCTCTGAAAACAGAAGTTGACCATTTCTACGAATGTATAAAAGCTGGAAAAGCTACTATCACTGATGGTACTTCTGGGCTGTACGTAGTGCAACTACTAGAAGCAGCCGAGATTTCTATTAAGAATAATGGTAAATTGGTAGAGTTATAATTTTTACTAAAGAAAAACAGCTGGATATAATGATGTTTGCAAGGGGTTTGTAATAAATTTCGTAAATTGGGTGTATATAAACGTTGTAGAGCATTAAAAAAAGACGATGAAGTACAAGAATTACAAATCAGCAATTCACAATTTCACTCATTCTTTCATAAGCATTGACTTTATGAAAAGTGGACGACTTGCTGTGAATGTCTTGATTAACTTGCACAATCTCGGACTTGGAACTAAAACAACGTTTGACTTTATCAATAAGACAATTCAACCCGACCAAGCAGAATCCAAAGAGAGCCAACAGTTATTAAATGACTATTTGGATTGGCTACCAGACCACTTCGAAAATCAAAACTGCGACTTAACCAAGTTGGAGCAATTAGAAATAACCATTTGGATTGACTTTGACAAAGCCTATTCACCACCAAAAATGAATAACGCTCTTGAATTTTCAGTCAATGCTTTGACAATTTGGAAAGCGGACGGACGAGAGAAACAAACTGTTGAAATCTCACAAAAAGAGTTGATAAAGAAGAATTTTTTGAAATTGAGAATTCCTGAAATGAAATGACAGAAAGCGAATTAACATATAAAGATTGGACATTTGAAGTTGATAGGCAATTGACTATTAAAACTTATGAAAAAGTGTCTGGTAGTGGAGCTGATGGTTGTATTTGTAATGATTGCAAGAATTATGTTGCGTATCGGGACAATGTTTTCCCAAGTGAGATTAAACATTTGTTCGGTGATTTGGGAATAGATTATAAAAAGGAAGTAGAAATAACATCATTTGAAAAACTTGAAAATGGATTACATCATATTGGTGGGTGGTTTCATTTTAAAGGGAAAGTCTTATCTGGCAAGGACTATAGAGTTCCATTGTCTAGCGGTGGATATACTTTCGATTTGACTAAAATCACAGACAATTTTGAGATTGGTTTTGCTGAAGGTAGCGCATCGTCTTTTTTTGATGACAAAATAGGTCTAGTTCAAATTGAATTTATGACAAACATTCCTTGGGTGATTGATAAAGATATTGAAGGCGAATGAAAAAAGAATACACCATATTTCTAAGCAAGGAAAAATTGGGTACAACTCGATTAGAAAAGGCTGATGCACCATTGGGAGTTGTTTTTGGTGAGATTTCATTTACAAAAATGAATATCGGATATGATTTCATTAAAGGGTATTGTAAGTCCAACGGAATTGAATTAGCAAGCGATTATCCAGAAGACAAACTCATTTCAACTAGAACAATAGAACAGCTAACGGTTAAGGACGATTCAGGTATCGAAATTAAAGGAATTGGGAATCAAATTAATGGAATGGATAGTGAAGGATTTGAAATTACTTTGGAAGGAATTCCATACCCCTTTTTTGAAGAAGAATTTCCATATCACGTGAAAGAATACAATGAAATGTTTAAAGAGAAATAAAAAACGAAAGCACAACAATCTGTATAGTGCATAGCTTCCATTCGGTCGCTACGCTTCATATATTAAACGTTAGCTCTTATTAGTAAATGAAAGACCAAGAAACTTATAACGACATTCCGTTCAATGAGAACTTCTGTACTCATTTAGAATATCATCTCGGACAGACATTTGAAAATTCTGACCGACAAGACCTTAATGGATTTTGGTGTGATGGAATTTCTTGGGTCCCAATCCCCGACAACCAGTTGACTAAGAAAAGTGTAAATGACACAAGGAAAATTGTTACTAAGGCGTGGATTGGAAAAGACGGACAAAATGAATATGAAATGACGGTTCGATTTGGTCAATACGCTTTGAGACGATATGCGAAAGGAACTGAAATGATTGACTGCATTCCAAGTTCAGATTCCATGGATTGGATTGACATTGAACCAGAAAACAAGAAAATTGAAATAAGATTAAAATAAAAAAAACGACACCACAACATGGTATATAGGGCATACCCTGTGGGATACTGATCATAGCCAAACCGTTGTGCGCAACTATAGAGAATAGACTGAAATTAAGAAACTAACAATAAATTAAAAATGAAAAGACTTAGGAACATAATTATTGGTCTTATTATATTATTTGTGATTTTACTTCTAATCAGGGTAAAACCAAAAACGGTTGTCATAGGACATTTTGCAGGAATGTGTATAGGTAATTGCGGAACAATGTATGAAATAGGCGAAAAAGTAATTGCGAGAGACACGACAAGTTTTTATAAGTCCTATAACGATTTGTCGAAATTTTCAGTTGAACATCAAGAAATATCAGAACAAGACGACGAAGGCGACTATAATGACTTAAAGTTGGGTGTACCTTTAATTATGTTGTTTGATCCTAGAAACCGTTTTGGTTGTCCTGATTGTCGTGATCAAGGCGGCTATTATTTGCAATTTACCATGTTCGGCTTGACGAGACGATTCCAGATTGACCCAGGACATGAGCCTTTTTACTATAGCACCTTGACAGAAAATATTAAAAGGAAAATTAAAAAAGCGAATATTGAACTTAAATAATAAGGCAAGTAACAAAATGTATATTCCATAGCTACCCTACGGGATAGCTACTACACCATACACAGAACGTTGTTTAAAATTTGAAAAATGACTTACGAAAAACTAACATATAGCGGAACAGAGTGCAATAATTATCTGTACTTCTCATTCGACTCTGAATTCTTTGACACAGAAGTGGTTTCTAAAGAATTAGGAATTGAGCCGACATCATTAATGATAAAAAAAGAAACTGTTCCAAAGTCAACTGCTTGGATGTACAAAATTGAAGTAGGAAAAGAAATCGACTTGGAAACTCCTCTTGAAAAACTGATTGACATTTTTGAACCTAAAATTGAAGTTATTAACCAACTAAAAAGGGATTTGAATTTAGAGACTCGACTTCAATTTGTAATTGACATCGACATCAATCCAGAAGCTTCAACTCCGTATTTTGGACTTAACAAAAGGACTATTGATTTTTTGAGCAAGACTGACTCTGAAGTTGACTTTGACCTAAATAAGGCGGATACAATCGGACTTTTAAGCGATGAATAAAATAAAAAAAAACGACACCTCAACACAGCATATATCTTATAGCTTGTGAACTGTTAATGTACTATTCAACAAACCACCCAATAACTATTTAGAAAATGTAAAATTATTAAGTTGAATCACTATCATAGATATATTCAAAACACTTTTCATATATTGAATCTTAGTTAAATTGCAATCGTTAATAATCCTATTAATGAAAGAAAATGATGAAATACATCATTTGTAACTCATTCACTGTAAGTCTATGTATATGAACAACAGAAAAATATTCGAGCTATAATGTCCAACTACACGGTAGAAAAATATTGCTCGGAACACTATGACGATTGGCAAGATTTCGTTCGGATGAGTGTGAATGGAACGCTCTTCCACGAGCAGAAATTCCTCGCTTACCACGAGGAAGGCAAGTTCGAAGATTGCTCACTTATGATATATAAGAAAGATGAGCTAATCGCTGTATTCCCTGCGGCAGTGCTGCAAAGAGGGGAGAGGCGAGTACTAAAATCGCATCCCGGTACTTCGTATGGTGGTGCTATTTTCGGCACATTAGCTAAGCTAAAAGAGGTGATGGCGGTGCAGTTATCTATCGAAGCTTATGCAAAATCTAATGGCATAAGTCGAGTGGAGTTCCGTCAAGCTCCGAAAATATTCGTGGAAATGCCTTTCGACCAACTAGATTTCTCATTAGTGCAACTTGGCTACGAACGTGAAGACCAAGAGCTTTCTACGTGCTATCTATTGTTAGAATATCGCGATATTCCTATCGAGGATATGGTTAAGCTATTCGAGAATGATGGAAGGAATAAAGTCCGTAAGAACGTCCGCAAAGCCATAAGAGCAGGGCTGGAATTCCGTGAATTAGACAATTCGGAAATAGAAAAATATTACGAGATATTGCTAGACAATCTGGTTCGGCACGATGCAAAGCCAGCTCACAGTCTAGCAGATATAAAAAAATTAAAAGAGCTTTACCCCGAGAGGGTACGGCTATATGGCGTGTTCATAGATGGTGATATGGCTGCTGGGTATTTGATATTCAACATCAACTCTATCGGCTGGCACGTATTCTATGGCTCTATGAACTACAAATATCAGGTAGAAAGACCCACAACTTTTGGATTATTTATGCTACTCAAAGTCCTAGCTGACAAAGGGTATGAGTATCTGAATATGGGCATTAGCACCGAAGACGGTGGCAAAATAGTAAACTGGGGGCTACTCGATTTCAAAGAGAGCTTCAACGGTACAGGAATAATTAGAACATATTGGAGCAAGGAATTAGAATGAACGTCCCTTTTTTAGATTTAAGAACGCAATACCACTCAATAAAAGATGAAATAGATACTGCAGTACTGAAAGTGTTGGAATCAACGGCTTATGCCTCTGGTCCATTCGTAGAAGAGTTTGAAAAGAACTACGCCGCTGCTCACGATGTAGCTCATTGCGTAGCTGTGAACTCTGGAACTTCGGCACTCCACTTAGCACTATTAGCATTGGGTGTAGGGCAAGGCGATGAGGTTATCATCCCTGCTCATACTTTCGTAGCAACGGCTTGGGCGGTGTCTTATGTAGGTGCAACACCTGTGTTCTGTGATGTTACTAGCGATACTTATACGCTAGACCCATTGAAAATAGAAGCCCTAATAACAGAGCGAACTAAAGCGATAATCCCTGTTCATCTGTACGGTCAACCGGCAGATATGGATACTATAATGATTGTCGCAGAAAAGTACAATCTCCGAGTAATAGAAGATGCTGCTCAGTCGCACATAGCAGAGTACAATGGCAAGAAAATCGGTGGATTAGCTGATATTGCTTGCTTTAGCTTTTACCCAGGCAAGAACCTCGGTGCTTATGGAGAGGGCGGTGCAATTACTACAAATAGCGATGTGCTAGCTGAAAAATGCAAATTACTCCGCAACCACGCACAGCCAGTGAAGTATGTCCACACCGAAGTGGGATACAATTACCGTATGGACGGCATACAAGGCGCTATACTCAACGTAAAGCTCGGACATCTGTGCAACTGGACGGAACTCCGTAGAAGCGTAGCAGAGCGATATACGGTTGCTTTCTCGAAAGTCGAAGGACTTACTCCACCGAAAGAAAGAGAACACACAAAACACGTTTACCATTTGTATGAATTAGGATTAGAAACCAAAGAAAAGCGCGATGAGTTGACGGCATTTTTGAATGAAAATGGAATCCAAAATGGGCTCCACTACCCGATACCAACGCACCTGCAAGAAGCTTATGCTGGATTGGGCTACAAAGTCGGTGATTTCCCAGTAACGGAATGGTGTGCTGACAATCTAATATCACTACCTATGTACCCTGATATGACTGACGAAATGGTCGAATACGTTATCCAGAAAGTAACAGAGTTCGCAACAAAATGATAGTGAATTCGAAAAAATCAAGCAAAACTAGAAAAATCGCCTACATAGTAGCTGGTCTAATCGCTGGATTCTACACAGTCACATTGATTACGCAGCTTAGTGGCGGCAAAGGCGATGCGACGGAAACCATCTGGGATTTTGCTTTCTTCTTGGGGTTTGCGATTGTCGCATTCCTAATTTTCCCATCGGAGCATTTCGAATTCGAAAATGATGAACTGAAGTTCCGACCAATGGCAGACTACAGACGCCGCACAGTAAAGCTAGCGGATATAGACTATATCCACTACGAGTCAAACAGAATATTACTCGAAACTAAGGCCGGAAAAAGATACGAAATAGGACTTTCCGGCTTCAGCTATGACGAAATACAAGAGATAAAAGCCCAAATCAAATCGCTGAACATCCACGAGCTGGTGGATGAGGACGTGTAGAGACGTATTTCTTGGAAGTCCTCCATTGAGGGAGGATTTAGGTGGGTGTTAAGGTTTGCTTATTAAACACCCCGTCCTGCTTCGCAGTCCACCCCTCTTTAAAAAGAGGGGAATTATCTATGCCTATACCCACACTTGTCCAGCTAAAAGTTGGTTGTCATTCAGAGGGTACGAAACAACCGCCTGTGCTGAGCGAAGTAGAAGTGCATACGTCTCAAATAGCAGGGTAGGACTGAAATGAATAAGAGGGTTGGGGAAACCTGTCACAGCGAGGACTGAAAGGACGTGGCTGTCTCAATTTGTCAGAATCAGAATTTACAGAATTTAAGGATTTGCAGGATAGTATTGTCGTTGGTTTTAGAGTAATTGCAGGTGCTAGCCCTCTTTAATATTAAGAGGCTTGGGTGATTTATTAAGTTTATAACGACTGCTTCAAGAATCTCTGCTAAACTATTTTAATTGTTTAAAAAACGCTTACATGAAATGAAAAACATAAACATTATCCTAATCTCAATTTTAATCTGTTCTTGTACTGAAAAACAAGCACCAGTAGAGCATCTCAGTAAGGTTGACAGCTTGAAGATGGTAGCTTATAAATTTACAGCTGGTTATCTTATGGGGGAATCAATAAATGATTATATGAAATACTTGAATGATGATTCTGTTAATATAATGGCGGAAAGTGAACTTTATCAAATAGATTATTTCTATAATTTAGAAAGAAATGTAGTAAGAGATCAAAGAGGTTATGAGAATATTACAACAGAAATAGAAGGTGATAGTTTGTTACCAAAACTCTATGTCGTAAGTATACTAACTAATATGGGTTTGCATAACTATACAACTGCATTCGACGAAGAAGGGACAATCTATTTTCTTTTTGGTTTTGATGATTCGCAATACGATGTGCTACTAAAACGAAATATCAAACACATCGAGACAATAGATGAGGCAAATCAGATTATTGACTTGTATAATAAACTCAATTATATCTTAGATTTTTATGAGATAAAGGAATATGAGAAAACCAATGATAGCTTAGCGATGAGTATGTTGAATCAACCTAAGACTAATGGAGATACGATCATAATAGAAAGGCTATTCTATGCTGACCAATTAGAAAGGTATCTAAAAAAAACTTATAGAATTTCAAAAGACTTGGATTTTGATGTTAAAATGGAAAAATTATTAGTCATTGATAGAGACTAAACGTAGTTCTTAAAGACTTTTGATTTATAATTGGACTAATCCATCAAAGCTCCTTTAACAATCGAGTTTCAAGCTGGTATTCACTCAGAGGGACACTGAGCCTGCGAAGTGTACCGAAGAGTCTAGGAAACTCCGTTAGGAGTTAAATAGTATAATATTCTACTCCTATGGAGTAGTTATTTCTTTTGTAACCTTTGGGCTACTAGAATTATATCCCTACGGGATATACCTAAATTATAATGAAGTACTAATAATCTACCCCCAGACTGTGAACTCCGTTCCACACAATCACTTAAAAAATACAACTACTATGTCCTTTTAATTAAGATTGCCACTTTTATGTTAAAAAAGAATGTAGGATAAACTTCATTATTTGTATATTTGGTTGTATCAATAATCAATGAGGACAATATGAAAAGATTTATCTACTTATTAACCGCACTGCTAATCTTCACTTACGGTACTGTTAAGTCCGAAACATTTGAAACAAACTATAACCACTATTCTGCCTTCGCTGCAGATGAAGAGAATTTCTATATCGGACTTCATAATGGATTTGTAGTTCAAAATATAGAATCTGGAGAAGCTACTTATTATAACTCCACAAATTCAAACCTAGGGACAAATTATATAGGTGAGATTGTTATTAATAAAGGAACTGTTTATATAACGGGGCCTGGAGGTATGTTTACATACTCAGATGGAAATTTTATAAAGATTGAATTGGGTAGTAATGGAGCAAGAAAACTCCACTTCATTGAAGATGATATTTGGACTTTTGACGCTAGATCAATTTATAGATATGATGGCGTATATACACAGAAATATGATATTACCAAATATATAAATTCTAGTTATGAGATAGCACGAATAGACGTTCACAATAATCATATATGGATTTCTATGTATTCGATTACTGGTCGTTGGGAAGACTATTATTCAAATTTACAGTATAAAACCTTCAGATTTGCTTCGTATAATTTAGAAACAAATGATCTTATCACATTTACAGAGCAAGAGAGAGGCTTTGATGATATGAATACTATCTCATTTCAAGCAGTCTCTAATAATGAAGTATGGGTAGCAATTGGGGCAAGCAAATGCTATATATACGACTTAGAAAGTGCAAAATGGCGAAGAAATGAACATTTAGATTTGATTCCAGCTGGATATGAACTTAAATATTGGGATGGAATTGTAGACTTAAATGGAGATGTGTGGGTTAGTCTTAAGAATAAATATTCAGATGGGATAGTTGGATTAATGGCAGTCTATAGTTATAAAACTAATACATTTACAATTAAATTCGAAGATGAAATAAAAGAGCGATTTAATGAAATTTATAATTATTACTTATTAGGCGATAATATATTAGTTACCGGGTCTAAAGAGCATTATGTAATAAACGGTGATAGTTTATATACGATTAAAAAAACTGATTTTCCCGAAGACATATTGAGTTCCAGAACAATAGTGAAAGTAAAAGATGACTTCTATTCACTAGCATATTCTGAAAATGATACAGATAAAATAATCAACATATCAAGTAAAGAAAAATTTAACTACGGACTAAACGGTAAATCCCAATTGCCTATACCAGCGTTCGACGCTTACTTAAAAGATAATAATACAAAACTAATTATTGGTGGTGAAACTGTTAATAGAGAATATGATGATTTAATATTTCAAAAAGGCGAGTGGATTAGAACTCGCGATTTTGGTATAAATAATAGTTTTTACGAAGAGACTTATGACCGATTTAGTAATGGTGATTTAGTAGTTAAAGTATATAATAAAATATATGCTTTAAGTGACACGGTGGCGAAAGAATATAATAATATAAGAAATGATTCTAATGTAAGGGTTGATTTCAGAGACTTTAAGATATTTGAAGATAAGATATTTATATATGGATTTTATGAAACTTCTGATTATGTATTTGATTCATTCATATCAGTATTGGATAAGGAAAACAAAGAACTGTTCCAATACAATAAAGACAATAGCTGCTTACCAAGTTTTACAAAAGAAGGAGGGTTTATTTTTTCTTATGTTGATTCGGTACCTATGCAAATAGAGATTGATAATCATGGAAATATTTGGGCTTTAACAAAGAGGAGTTTATTTAAAATAGATGAAAATTTGAATTGTGAATATGTCGATTATTTACCCTTTAGAGACGGACGATATCCATCATTATATATGAGTAATTTAGCATACTCCAAAAATGAAGAGGTTCTATTCGGATCTAGCGATAATGCTATTTATAATTTAGATAGCCCTAACTTAGATAACTTGAATTTAAGTGAACATGGATTAGGTACAATCAAATACTTCGGTGCTTGCTCAGATGGTAACGTTTACTTAACAACTGAAACTGGTGGTCTTTATAGAGTAAAGAATATCAGAGAATTAATTCCAATAGAAATTGTCTCGGGAAAAGAAGAGTTGGGAGTGCCAATCAACCATGTTTCTTATTTCAAAGATACTCTTTATGTCTCAACCGATGTAGGATTGTACAAAGTTCATAGTCCTCTAACTTCAGTAGAAAATGGCGGAAAAGAACTCTCTAGTAATCTATTCTTTCCTAACCCATCTTCTGATTACATTAATATAGAAGCAACTAATCAACCGGTGACAATATCATCTATGACTGGTAGGGTAATGAAACAAGTAACAGGCGAAACCAGAATTGATATTTCATTTTTACATAGCGGTGTCTATTTTGTTAGAATAGGCGATAAGATTCAAAAGCTGGTTAAGTATTGATGTAAAGAATATGTTATCCGTGTTGGCTCAATTTACTTTGTTTTCTTTGTTTGTGGACTGTATGCGGACTAAAATTCACAAAAAATAGAACTTATTAGAGCTAATTCAGTAGGATTGGGGTAAGTTGTATAAAACGAGAAAAGCCCTTGCAACGCATGTTACAAGGGCTTTTTAAAGTGTGGTCGAAGAGGGATTTGAACCCCCGACACAAGGATTTTCAGTCCTTTGCTCTACCAACTGAGCTATTCGACCAGTTATCTTTTACAAGACTACAAAAATATTGCATATTTGCTAAAAAACAAAATTTATTTGCATATTTCTGATAATTCTTTGACTATTTTTTCTCGTACATTTTCCTTCAAACCCTTCAACTCATTCCTATCCATTGCCTTAACGTCTATTTCGGGTATTATAGAAATTTTTACTTTTCCGGGTTTTAGCATTAGTTTTCCTGAGGGTAGTAAATCATAAGTTCCACAAACCGCTATCGGGATGATTGGCATTTGTGCTTTTTCGGCAATTAGGAAGCCACCACGCTTGAAATCACTGACCTCTTTCCCTGCATCTCGTGTCCCTTCTGGGAAGATGATAACCGATGCTCCCGCTTGTATTTTTTCTATAGCTTCGTCTAGACTTTTCATTGCCTTGCGTGGGTCTGAGCGGTCTATACTTATTAGATTTGAGCGTTTTAGCCCATAGCCGAAGATAGGAATTTTCTCTAATTCTCTTTTGTATATTATCCTCACATCACCTGGTAATGACCCTAGTAATACAGGTATATCGAGTAAGCTGCTGTGATTACATACAAATATATAGCTTCCGTCGGGACGAATGTTTTCCATTCCTTTTATTTCTATATCTATGCCAATGATTTTGTTCAAAGCACGGCTCCATCCCACGTACATACGTGTGTCTATACGTGAGCTAAACGTCAGCATCCACAATTCTTTGATTGTGAAATACACGGTCGTTAGTGCTACTAATATTAATCTGATTATTGGCATCAATACCTGTATAAAGTAATTTTACTACTAATTCGCTTGTTCAGAAATAGTGAACGCATCAGTATTCCCATAGCTCCCCAACGGTCTTTGTTCAAATCGAAAATAGTTTTAGAGTCAATCATTTCCATCCGATTATCCAATTTACGGCAATCTTGCGTATTATTCAAAGACCAAGTGTAGCGACTACTCTCACCGATACCCTTTATCACCGGATTTACCTTTATTCTAGTCCAACTGCCCAGCGTTTCCAATATCATATTACCCGAGTGGGTTGCGTCTATCACATTCTTCAAAAATCCCTTGACTTCTGCCTCTGTGAAATACATTAGCAGCCCTTCGCAAATAACCACACAGTCCTTCTCGATTTCCAAACCAGCTAATGGGTTCTCAGATAATATGCTTAGTGAGTGCATTCTGTAATCATTAGTCTCGGTGGCGAATGACTGCCTAATATCAATCACTTCGGGCATATCTATATCATTCCATTGCTTCACCTTTCCAGCGAATCTGGCAAAGCGAGTGTCCAACCCACAGCCGAAATTATAAACGACTGTGTCCTTGTTTGTGGCTTTTTCTAGATAATTATCTATGAGTATAGTCCTGTTCGCAATGGCTGTGAGCAGATAATTATTTACAAATCGGCTCATCTGGTTGAAGCCATAAAGCGAGGTGTCAATCTCATTGATTATATTAATAGAAAGTTGGTCGTTAATCAGCCCACCATTCAACGACTCCTCAGCTCTTGCCCATAGGGGGATAAGCATAGTTTTCTCTACACTATTGAGTGATTGTATTTTGCTATTAATCTCCGACATTCACGCCCTCGTAAATGAAATATTCCCAAACTCCGCCATAAGCTTTTCTGATAGATTTTCTCTTCGTTGTGAACTCACTTTCTAATAAATTAAGAAGCTCTTCGCCCATCTCTATTCCGTGCCAATTCATATATCGCTTGTACAGTGCAGAGCCATAGTTATGGAAATCAACGACGAATATTCTGCCATCAGGTTTTAGTAGCTGCTTCACTTTCTTTATGTGCTCTTCATTTTTAGCAAAATCGAGGGTAAATACATAGCTGAGTATTACAGCGTCATATTTCTCATCTGGATTAAAATCTTCTAAATCTGTAAGTTGTAAATTTATTTCAGGTGGTAATTTTCGATTTGCTATTGCGAGCATTTCAGGTGATAGATCAATTCCGGTTAGCTTGCTATCTGTACTTAGGGTGAGCGATTTGAGTATATGCCCTGTGCCACAACCAATTTCTAGGAGTGTACCACTAGCGTTTTTATCACTAATCCATCGCACTATTTCGCTGCGACCAAACAGAAAAGTAGGCCGAGTTATATCGTAAAAACCCGACTGATTTTTGTAGTATTTTATTATTGATTCTTTCTTTTCCAAGTATCCAAACTAATGAAAAATAAAGTGAGATAGAATATTGGAATAAAAAATCAAGATATTTATAACTAATACAAATTAATTCCGTAAATTAGTTAAATACCTCAAATTTAGGACTTAATGAAATATTCAATCTATATAATAACGGCATTCCTATTCGGCGTAACTTCACTTTTCTCACTCGTTGAGCTGGAAGAGGTATTACAGATTTACCCTAATGGTGGTACATCAGATAACTCAAAAGTATATCTGAACGGGGATACTATTTTAGTGAATACCAATCTATCAACTCAGAATAATAATTACGACTTACTATTATCAACCGATCGAGGGAATAGCTGGCTTGATATAACTGAGAAGATGCAATCTACAATTGGTGATAAATTTCAAGAAAAGCTATTTAGTGAGTTAGGTTCATATTATTTATATGTAAATAGAAAAGATACAACCCTCGATTACTACAATTTGGATGGAAATATAATTGAAAAAGTAGAACCTATGAATAAATCACTAAGAGATGTAGAGATTGTTTTGAATCCTCTGGATGAGAACTTCCTAGGACATTTTTATAATTACTTTGAGTTTCATCATCATATGCATTTTCAAAGTTTCAGCACTTCTATAGACAGAGGGAAAAGTTGGAGTACAGTTAACCCTGTCCCTGAAATGGAAGCTCAAGGGAAAGGAGGTGGTGCAGGCCCATTGACAATAAGCTACGGATTTAGTAATGGATTTAAAGATTGTATGTTCTTCTTTTTCGATTGGGGTGATGTTTATAGATCTTATGGTGCGGCTCACTTTTCTTACAATACCAACTCTGAAAAAGTAGAATTATTACAGAATAGAAAAAATAATGGTTTATGTCTTGAATGTACTGGAAAGAATGAACTTTTAGTACGTGAAGTAGATTCAGAAAGCTTTAGAATTTTTGATTATCTAACTGGTGAATATCAGTCTTTTCCGTTTGTAGAAAAAACAATTGGTTGGGATGCAGATTCCTTAACGCAATTCGATGATAAAGAGGAACCAATTGATTACTATGAGCGATTGTTGGTTAGTGGTAGAACAACAAACCTACGCAGCCCTAATCATCAAATAATGGAGTTGACTCATTACAAATATGATAACCGACTAGCTCCTTATGTATATGATTTTGTCCATCAGTACTACTTCCAGACATTCGATTTCGGTGAATCGTGGGAGTTAATATATAAGAATACAGATAAAAATAACTTAATTAAAAATTTCAAAATCAATCCAAGTGATAAAGTGTTTTGGGTAATCAAAGGTGAGCAAATCGATTCGGATTATAGGTCAGACACCAAAAAACCTATTTTATATAAATCAAAAGAGGCATTAACCTCAGTTGAAGATTCATACAATTCAACAGGTATGAAAGTTAGTCTGAACGATTCTAAACTATCTATAACTAGCGAAGAATTTCAGAGTAATGTCTCACTAAGAATATTCAATTTAGAAGGCAAGGAATTGCAGTCAATAAATCTTAACTTGAACAAAGGTTTAAACGAAATCAACATCAATAAGACGAACGAAAAGCTATTGTTCATCTCAATTGAAATGAAAGGGAATAGCAACCAAATCTATAAATTGCTAAATAATAATTAGAATCTAATTTTTGGGGAATAAAAGTATTGCCGTCGGTTTTAACCGACGGGTCATAGTATCCCCACCTTTCGGACTTTAGTCCCATAGATAATAAAAAAAAGTAAAATAACCCCATAACTTCTCATGTAAATCTTCGTAATTTTAGTTAGTTTCAACAAAATAATCTGACTCGCATATGAAATATAAACTACTACTTTTATTTTTACTACTACCGTTCTCCTTGCTTTCTGAAGAGAAATACTCCATATCAGGAATAGTGAATGACGACACAAGTAAAGAAGCAGTTATCTCTGCTACAGTTGCACTATACACTGACTCCATAATCAACAAAGACAATTTTGTGAAAGGGGCATACAGTAACAAGTTCGGTTTCTACTCTTTGCCAAACATCACAAATGGTACATATTATCTAGCCGTTTCCTCCGTTGGTTACAAGTTAATGCTATCGAAAATAATTGTCACTAATGACGATGTTAGGCGGAATGTGCAACTAGAATCAATCTCTGTGATGACTCAGGAAGTAACGGTAACAGCAGATAGAGAATCGAGCCCAACAAGTTCTATCAGCTCCATTTCTATTAGCCCTTCTTTCGTATCCAAAATGCCTGCATTCGGTGGCGAAGTTGACATCTTCCGAACATTGCAGCTACTACCAGGTATAGCTGCTGGCTCCGAGCTATCGAGTGGCTTATATGTGCGTGGTGGTTCACCCGATCAGAACTTGATATTACTTGACGGTGTTACTGTCTATAATCCATCGCATCTAGCTGGATTCATCAGCTCATTCAACAATGACGCTATCAAAGATATACGAATGATAAAGGGAGCATTCCCTGCCGAATATGGTGGTAGGTTATCAAGCGTGCTTGATTTGACTATGAAAGAGGGTAGAAAAGATAAAATTGGAGGTAAGGCAGGTGTCTCGCTCATCAGCTCGAAGCTAACTGTGGAAGGCCCAATTAATGAGAACTCTTCGTTTATGATTTCGGGGCGACGCTTTTATTTTGATTTACTACTTGGCTTGATTACTAATGATGCACCTACTTACTATTTCTATGATTTCAATGCTAAAGCAAACTATAAACTCTCAGAAAATGATGTGCTATACGTTAGCGGTTATTTAGCTCGTGATGTTTTCGGGGTTAATGAAAATAATAACGACGATATTAGTGTGAATTGGGGTAATAGCACAGCCAATATGCGATGGATGCATATAGTAAGTCCTGAGCTTTTCACTAACTTCTCTTTGGTCTATACAGACTATATTTTTGAATCTAATATTGGTGAAAACGATGTTGTCTTCAATACTGGCTCTCGCATAAGGGATATAGTACTCAAAGGAGACGCACAGTACTTAGCTTATGATGATCATATAATTAAAACAGGTGCAGATATAACTTGGCACAATTTCAACGCAAAAGCAAACTTCAATGAACCCGAAATAGAAGAACGTCTTGATTTTCTGGGTGAGGGCAATATCAATACATTTGATATAGCACTATATGCTCAAGACGAATGGAAAGTTAATGATAGAATTGATGTGAACTATGGCTTACGTGGCTATTACTTCCAGCAGGGGAACTATTTGGACATAGAACCAAGGATTTCTGCAACTTATCTCACAGACGAAGGAATACGGCTAAAAGGGGCATTCGCCGTCGCTAATCAATATATTCACTTAGTAGTAAGGAATAATATAAGTTTGCCAACTGACCTTTGGTTCCCATCAACTGAAAACATTTTGCCTAGCCGCTCTTACCAAGGGGTGCTAGGAGCCGAGATGAATATAATCGATGATACTTATCTAATCTCTCTAGAAGGCTATTACAAGAAAATGAATAACTTACTCGAATATCGTGATGATGCCGAGTTCACCTTAGGTATTCCACTTGAAGAACAGTTCACTAGGGGTGACGGTCAGGCTTATGGTATTGAGCTGTTCTTGAATAAACAAATAGGGAATTTCACGGGTTGGATTGGCTATACATTAGCTTGGACTAAAAGACAATTTGCAGATTTGAACAATGGCAAAGAGTTCTACCCTCGATATGATAGAAGACACGATATATCACTAACTCTGAACTACGAGTTCAATGATACTTGGGAGCTAGGAATGGCTTGGGTATATGGTACTGGTCAGGCCTATACTATGCCTACCTCGACTTATATTTGGCGTGATGATTTCAACTACAATGACGAAAAATATCAGTTTTCTGATCGAAATGGAGTCAGATTACCCGCTTACCATAGAATGGATTTGAACTTTATGTACAAATTCGAAGCATACAAATTGCCGTGGGTACTTTCTATTAATATATATAATGTATATGATAGACGTAACCCATTCGCTTGGTATATAGACAATGACTATGACTATGACACTGGCAAAAGTAGTAAAAAACTAAAACAAATAACATTATTCCCAATCATTCCTACACTAGGATTAAGTTTTGAGTTCTAATATGAAAAAATCATTTATATTATTAATATTGGTAATATCCGCTTTGCTCTCATCTTGCGATGGTTTGGAGCAGACAGTTGATTCGGATTTACCTTATGTAGAAAAGCTAATAATACAAGGGCAATTCGGAATAAATAGCCGAAATCTTTCAGTCTCAATCACTAAATCGATACCCCCATTAGAAGAAGTTACTCTTGAAAAAGTAACAATCAAAGATGCTGATTGCAAAGTTTACTACAAAGGTAAAGTGATGAACCTAATCCATCAAGTTGAATCATTTTATGTTAGCGAAGATACACTGACTTTAGAAGAAGGAGTAGAATATCGTCTTGAAGTTAAATGGAAGGATAAGTTCGCAACTGCTAAATCGACTATACCGAAGAACCCAGAAATACTTGCAATTACAAAAAAACCTTTCAGAGAGTTTGGAAGAACAGACTTTAGGTATGAATTCAGTTTATTATCAAAAGAAAAGGGTATGCTAAGCTTTGATTTTAACAGTAAATACAGTTATTATGGCGATTATAGCTTGTTAAATAAAGAAAATACAACTTTTAAGCTATTAACTGATAGAATTACAGAATATAATAATATTGGTGAAATCTTCATATTACGATTTTTTGATGTACAGTTTTATTCATATTACCAAACTCGTTACGAAGGTGAGTCAGATGGTGGTATTTTCAATAACGGCGGTCTTAATATAGAAGGAAATGTAAAGGGTGAAAATGTATTCGGTATATGGTATGGATATAATACATTTGGCGGAATGTTAGATGACTATATTAAAGAATAAGCAATAAGAAATCACCGTAGAGACTAGAACACCTCTACGGTGAACACAACAATTTACTTTTCTATAATAGTGAATTCTACTCGGCGATTTAGTTGACGCCCTTCTTCCGTATCGTTAGTAGCCACTGGGTCTTTCATCCCCATTCCTACTGATGATAGATTAGCTTTGTTTACACTATTAGTTACTAGCCATTCATATACCGAGTTAGCACGGTTCTTAGATAATGTAAGGTTGTTTGCTTCACTACCTACATTGTCTGTGTAACCCAATATTTTGATTTTCATCTTAGGGTTAAGCTGCAATAGTTTGAGTAAGTTTTTCAATTCCGAATTCGATGATTCTTTTAGTGCATATTCGCCAGTATCAAAGAATAGATTATTCAACCTTATAGTCTGACCAATTTCTATTGGAACTAAGTAAAGGTTCTTTTCTATTTCTTCGTAACTGTCTAGGTTAGTCAAATCAAGATTTTCTGAGATAGATACATAGCCAGCCGCCTCTGATTTGAAACCAAAATTTATACCACGTGGAAGAACTATACTATACTCACCAGTATTTATGTCAGAGTTTGCTGTACCATATTCTTGCCCACTTGTCAAATCGAAATAGTTAATCTTGGCTGCAATAGGGTCATTTGTTTTCTTGTTCAATACCTTACCGAATACTAGAACAACTGGCTCTGGTCTTGCACCTTCGGGTAGGTCTAATACCATGACATCGCCCTCACCTTTGTACCCAGCAAGCTTAGAATCATAAGAAGCCAAATAACCTAAAGTTCCTTTTGCATCAAGAGACAAATTCAATTCAAAACCATCACTATTTATGTTTGGACCTAAGTTTTGGGGCTTACTCCAATTTTGCCAAGTATCATCTAATCTTCTCGAAACCCATATATCAGCAGAGCCATAACCGGGGTGACCAGTACTAGAGAAATAAAGTGTCTTACTGTCAGGGGCTAAGAATGGATTGAAATCCATAGCAAGAGTATTGATAGTTGGGCCCAAGTCTTTAGGCTCAGTATATGTACCATCTTCTTTGATGAAAGAGACAAATATTGCTTGTTCATCGTGTTCTTCTTCGTTTGGCTGTATTGCCATTAATAGTATTTTATTATCAGCTGTGAAAAAGTATGAGGCGAACCTATTTTTATTTACTAGATTGTCAACCTTGATTGTTTTTGGAACTTCCCAGCCATCTTTAGTTTTGTGAGAAACAGAAATACCACCTGTCCCAGAACTCCCGTCTGGCTTATAAGTATTCATCAGATACAGGGTGTTTTTGTCCGATGACGCCGAAATAACGCTGTTTCCGCCATTATTGTTAATCGGGAAAGGTAACTTTATCAGACTACTCCAGTTTTTACCATCATAGTTACTTATCCAAACTTTACTTTTCTCTTGACCTACCTGATGTGTTACATACATTGTATTACCATCTGCTGAGACATAGATTTTCTTCTCATTATCTTTAGTGTTAAAAGATAAATATCTCTTGTTAGAAGGTTTTTCTGCGCCTACCACATCATTCACTGCAAAATCGAAAGTAGTTAGTTTGAAATTATCAACCTCTATTTTCATTCCTTTCTTATCAGCAAATAAGGCAATATCCCTTCCATAGTCTATGTATTTACCATAAGCTAATACTTGAACATCATTGACATAAAGCTCTAGCAAATTTCTTGTTCTGACTAATTTTATTCTATTCCATTCGTTCATCTTCTTGATTACTGATTCTTTCTTTTTCCAATCTCGAAGGTTATTGTATTTTTTATTCCAATAGCCATTAAGTTTTCTGAACTGAGTACTCGAAATTGAGAATTTATAATACTGAGATATACTTTTATTCATACCGAATACTAGGCCGTAGCCACTATTATCAGTGCCTGCCGTTTGTCTAATATCAAACTCAATTATGTAGTTATTATTGATATTGAGACCCAAATCCCTAATAGCCCAACCCATAGATTTATCGCTTTTACTCTCAATTTTATAGACGCCATTCTCGATTTTCAAGTTTTGTGAATCGGTGTTTTTTTGATTCCAATCCGTTGATGATGGATTGTCGAATTTCTCATCAATTATTACTTTGTGATTTGTCTGAGAGATAAGTGAAGTAAATGACAATAGTGTGGTAAAGAATATAATGTAGATTAATTTCATAACTGGATTTTTAGAATTTGTTGTTAGTAGCAACGACAATATAGTGAATGTAGGAAAATATTCGTTTTAATTGAACAGTATTTTATTGTTCAAATTACCTAGCTTCGCAAAAAAATATTTATATTGCATTTTTTATAGCAAAACTTATGCAAACACAATAAATGAAATTATCATATAATTGGCTCAGAGAGTATATAGATCTAGAAGTACCGATTCCCGAATTGGTTGAAGTGCTTACGTATATTGGCTTAGAAGTAGAAGAAGTAATAGACAACAAAGCGAAGTACGATGGCTTCTATACTGCTCACGTACTAAACATAGTTCCTCATCCCGATGCAGACAAACTAAGACTTTGTACAGTGCAGTCGGCTAATGGTGAGCAAACAGTAGTTTGCGGTGCACCAAACGTAGCCGAAGGGCAGAATGTTGTATTGGGTACAGAAGGTGCTGTTGTGCCAAGTGCTGGGTTTGCACTCTCTAAAAGAAAAATACGTGGCATTGAGTCCAACGGAATGATATGTAGTCAATCTGAGCTAGAGCTAGGCGAAGATAGCGACGGAATATGGGTACTCCCAGAAGGAGTAGAACCCGGTCAGCCAATAGCTGATTACTTAGGATTGAATGATGTAACCTTGGAGATTGCTATAACTCCTAACAAGGGCGATTGCCTTAGTCACTATGGTATAGCTCGCGATTTGGGTGCTTACTACCGCAAAGAAGTAAGGAAACCAGATGTCAAATTCGAGGAAAGTGGCGACGATGTCACTAACTCAATTACAATTGAAATAGAAAATACTGATGCTTGCCCACGCTATGCGGCAAGAGTAGTCAGAGGTGTGAAGATAGCCGAATCACCAGACTGGCTGAAACAAAAATTAACGGCTATAGGTTTGCGACCTATTAATAATGTAGTAGATGTGACTAATTTCGTGCTAATGGAATTGGGGCAACCCCTTCACGCATTCGACTATAACTTAGTTGCAGGCAAGAAAATAGTAATTAAGAACGCTACTGACAAGCAACCATTTACGACTCTTGACGATAAAAAAAGAGAGCTTGACTCCGAAATGCTAATGATATGCGATGGCGAAAAGCCAATAGCTGTAGCAGGAGTTATGGGCGGTATGAACTCTGAAATTAATGATAGCACGACTGATGTACTAATAGAATCTGCATTCTTTAGCCCGAATTCTGTGCGTAGAACGGCTAAGAAGATTGGTATATCGAGCGATGCTTCTTATAGATTTGAGCGTGGTATAGATATAGACGCCGTTATTTTGGCTGCCGATAGATGTGCTCAATTACTTCAGCAAGTAGCTGGCGGAACTATTGAGAAAGGTATAGTCGATGTATATCCGAACAAGAAAATTCAAAAAATAGTAAAACTTCGCTACCAAAGAGTAGAGAAAATTGTTGGTCTAAAACTAACTAATGATGCGATTAAAGAAATACTAACTTCACTAAACTTCAAATTAGTTAGTGAGAACGAAGAAACGATAGAGCTAGAAATCCCGAATTATAGACACGACATTAGCGAAGAGATTGACTTGTTGGAAGAAGTAGTCCGTTTGTATAATTATGACAAATTGGAACCACAATTCTTTGCTAATATATCATTTGATGCTCGTCCGTTGCCTGAAGGATTGAGATTGCCAGCACTTCGTAATAAAGTGCGTGAGTATTTGATAAGCAATGGATACAACGAATCTCTTACTCAAAATCAGATAGACCCAGACTCAGCAGCTATTTTCACTGAGAGTCCGCTAGTAGTCGCTAATCCATTGGGTAGAGAACTTTCTATTATGCGTCCTTCGTTGCTACCATCTATGCTGAGAGTAATTAGTAGAAATATCAGATTGGGAACTCCTGACCTACAACTATTCGAAGTTGGTAAAATATTCGAGACTACTGATGACGAAGCTAATGTAGTGAAAGGGGTAATGGAACGCGAAAACCTATTGGTAATCCTTAGTGGGAATAAGTATCAAGATAATTGGGACGTGAAAAACAGAGCTGTTAATTTCTATGATATCAAAGGTTTATTGCAAAGTATAGTAGAATTTGCTAAATTAAGCAATGTACAAATAGTACAAAATGCCGAAACTGGTTTTGGTGGAAACTCATGCCATATTATGTTAGGAAAAACTAAAATTGGTGCAGTCGGTGAAGTCGATAGAAGAATACTAAAACAGTATGATGTAGAACAACCAGTCGTAGCACTTCTATTAGATATGACAGAGTTATACAAATTACCAGAAAAGCAGAGCCGATACAACAAAGTATCTTCATTCCCATCTGTTAGTCGTGATTTGGCGTTCACAGTGCCCGATGATTTAGAAGCGGGGAAGGTGATTACTCTGATAGAGGCGAACGGTGGTAAGTACTTGAAATCTGTAGATATATTCGATGTTTACAAAGGTGACAATATTGCCGAAGGCAAGAAAAGCGTTGCTTACTCACTCGAATTTGTTTCGAGCGAACGTACTCTGACAGATGAAGATATAGACAAAGTGATAGCGAATTTAGTTAAGAATATAGAATCTACATTCAAAGCAGAATTAAGAAAAAACTAATATAAGATAGAGCGAAATGATTAGCGACAACCTGATACAACAGATAAACGAGTTCAAAGATTTACTTGTAAATGCTACTACTTTGTTAGTAGAATTAAAATCTGAGAACGAGACCCTAAGAGAAAAGAATAACGAATTGTACGAATCATTGATGAACAATGATAATTCTTTGACTGAAGTAAAGGATGTAGAATCAGACCTAAGGCATAAACTAAAAGCAACAGAGTACAAAGTAGAGCAGCTAGAAGCTGAGATAAATTCTCTGAGCAATGATTTGGAAGATAGTTTGTTGCAGTTAGATGATCTGAAAGTACGTGATTCAGAGTTAACTGCCAACGAATTGGAGTTAAAGCAAAAAGTAGAATCACTCTCTAACACTAATAACCAGAAAGATATAGTAATCGAAGATTTGAGAAATAATCACGATTATGTGAAGAAAGCTTTAATCACTAAGCAAGAAGAGATATTTGAGAAAGACAAAGAGATGGCGGATATAGTAGAGAAAAGCGCTCATCTGAAAAATGAGATCTATCATTTCAAACTGAAACTAGAAGACTTTCCCGAACTAAAAGAAAAAGCTAAGGAATACGATAAATTAGTAGAATCATCAAAAGAAGATGAAGAGCAGTTCTTAAAAAATATAGACGAGCTAAAGCAACTGACTTATGCTTTGGAATCTGAACACGCGCGCGAGAAAGAGCTACTGAACAAAGAGATAGAGCAAAAAGTAGAAACAATAGAAATACTTGAATCAAAACTAAAAGAAATAAGAGAGCAAGAACAGCCAGAAAGTAATAACTTCGATTTGGAAAAAGAGATTGACAATCTGAGAAGTGAGCTAGAAGTTAAAAAGCAAGAAGTAAAAGAACTGAACGAAGCTGGCTATGGTGTACTTGGTCAAACCTTATTTGGCACTATGTCTTTTGATAATACGGACATAAAGCGCGAAGGACAAGAGGTTAGCAACCTTCAAGAGAAAATAGAGAAGAAAGAATTCAGAATAGAGTTACTGGATACTGAAAATAAAGAGCTAAAAGATCGATTAGAGCAGATAAGCGCTAAAAATGAGAGTATGGAAGAACTAGTTAAAAAGCGTTACAAGCAAATACAAGTACTAGAAGAAGAACTAAATGAAGCAATCAGCTTCAAAATGGAAACGAAAGAAAAAAGATTGAAGTTAGCAGATAGCTTAGAAAAATATCTACAAAAAATAGAAAAAATCATTGAAAATTAAATAATTTTTGATATTATAGTATAGTTTACAAAGTGTGAACTTAAAAAAAGACAAGTAACAAATGAATAAGACCGTAAAAGTAAAAATTGGATATAAAGAATATTCACTTGCTAGTGACAATGAAGCGAGTGTAATTGCTTCTACTGAAAGAGTAAATGAACAATTAGAACATTTGAAAAAAAACTTGGGTAATTTGCCCGAAGAAACTTTAGCAATTTTGGCAGCATTGAATATAGCTGAGAACGACATAAAGAACGAAGAGATGATGAAAGATTCTGTGAATTATTTGCAGAAAGAATTAAGGAATATGTCAAATTTGTTAAAAGAAGCGATTTCATAAGTTTTAGATTAGAATATAATCTCTTTATTACCAATTCATTACAGAATTATTACCGCGTTTACTATCCTTGTCTTACGTAATAGAATCTATAATTACAATAATGGGAGTTAGACTTCAGTTATTGATATCGGGCCGCAACCGCATTTAGTTGCAGACTGTCAATTTTGAGTTATTTATAGAACTCACGAAGGGCCAGCGGATTTTAGATATAGTTGAGCTTTCACCCACCGTGTTTGACTTTGGGTTCAACACGTCACATAGCCGTTATCTTCGGATAGCGAGCTAAAAGGGATGGTAAACGTTGGTTTTTTATTCGAATCGATCGGATTTTATTAGGAGAACTAAATGGACGGATCAATAATGATGGCGATAGGTATTGGGATAGCAGTCTCGGCTGTACTCGGTGCTATTGCTTATTTATCAGCAAAGAAAATCGGCGATAAGAAAGTACAAGAAGCCGAAGTAAGAGCAAAAAAAGTAGTTGACCAAGCTTACGATAAATCTAACAATATAAAAAGAGAAAGCAAGTTAGAGTTGAAGGAAGAGTGGAGAAAGAAAAAGCAAGATTTTGATAGTACTTATCAGAATAAGAAAGAAGAACTTAAGATAAAAGAAACTGCTGTTTCTACTAGAGAAAAAGGTATTGACGAAAAATTAGATATCATCCTGAAAAAGGAAAAAAATCTACACAATTTCGAGCAAGACCTAAAAAGAAAAGAACAAACTCTAGACGAAAAGTCTAAGAAAACAAATGACTTATTCGAAGAAATGACACACAAACTAGAGGAAATCTCTGGTATGTCACGTGAAGATGCGAGCAAGCAAATATTCGAAGAATTAGCGAATGACGTACGTAAACGCTCGGCTCAGAAGCTAAATCAAATCAGAGAAGATTACAAAGTAAAAGCTAGAAAAGAAGCTGTGAACATAGTAGTTTCAGCTATTCAGCGTTCTGCATCTGACATTGCAATTGACAATACTGTATCAATAGTGAACTTAGAAAGCGATGATATGAAAGGGCGTATAATCGGTCGTGAGGGTAGAAATATCCGTGCATTCGAAGCGGCAACTGGTATCGATTTGATAATTGATGATACTCCTGAAGCAGTGATAATATCTGGCTACGATCCATTCAGACGTGAAGTAGCGAAGCGTTCACTAGAAGTACTAATGCTAGACGGACGTATACACCCAGCGAGAATAGAGGAAGTAGTCAACAAAACTGAAAAAGAACTAGAAGAAGAAATAGTAGAAGTTGGTCAGAAAGCATTGCTAGACTTGGGTCTATCTAATATGAAAGCTGGACTAGTTTACTTCGTCGGTAAGATGAAATATAGATCTTCTTATGGTCAGAACTTGCTTAATCACTCTATAGAAGTTGCAAATATATGTGGTATAATGGCGGCCCAATTAGATTTGGACGTAAACACCGCTAAAAGAGCAGCATTACTACACGATATAGGTAAGTGTGCCCCGAAAGAAATGGAAGGCCCACACGCGCTAGTAGGTATGGAATTAGCTATTAAATATAAAGAAAAGCCAATCATAACGAACGCAATCGGTGCACACCACGAAGATATAGAAATGGAATCACCTATAGCTGTACTAGTACAAGCGGCTGACTCTATAAGTGGAGCAAGACCGGGTGCAAGACGTGAATCGTTAGAAAACTACATAAAGCGATTAGAAAAACTAGAATCTATAGCTAATCAGTGGGACGGAGTAATCAAAACTTACGCTATCCAAGCTGGTCGTGACCTAAGAGTAATAGTAGAACCGTCAATAGTAAATGACGCTACTGCTGACGAAATGGCTGATAGCATTGCAGCTCGTATCCAAGAGGATATGGAGTACCCAGGGCAAATACAAGTAACTGTAATCAGAGAGAAAAGAGCAGTTGCCTTAGCTAAATAACGAAATGGTAAAGTTAGAAATTACTAAGAGTGCTTGGGTTATTCCAAGCACTCTTTTTTTAGGAATATGGAATTCGATGCAGTCACATCATTTTGGAGTGGGGTGTTGATTGTCTGCACTTTGACTGGGCTCATCTACCATCAGAAGTTACAGAATCCGAAGATTTTCAGAATGGTATATATCTGTTTGCCTCATTTAGCTCCTTTTCTACAATATTGAAAAATATCAACCGCTATAATCCCAATTTATTTTGCTCAAATTTTTACTTTGCAACTACAAATGATAATTTTGTAATATGGATATGAAAGAAAAACAAGATGAAATAATCTCCGAATTTTCGTTCTTCGAAGATTGGATGGATAAATACGCTTATATAATCGATCTCGGCAAAGAGCTAGAGTTAATAGAAGAGCGTGATAAGAGGGAAGAGAACCTAATACGTGGTTGTCAATCCCGAGTTTGGCTAATTGCTGAGACTGACGCTGATGGCAATATGAGATTCAAAGCGGAAAGCGATGCGCTTATTACAAAAGGCATAATCGCTTTGCTGATAAGTGTGGTTAATGGCGAAAAGCCAGAAACTGTTGCTAGAGAGGAGCTATACTTTGTAGATAAGATTGGACTCAAAGAGCATTTGTCTCCAACTAGATCTAATGGATTACTAGCTATGATCAAGCAAATGAAGTATTATGCTATTGCTTTTGCAGGAAAATAAGGAAAAGTAGTCTTTTTTAGTCCTATTTGCACAACAGCCGATTAACTCGTTCGTTATGCAAATAGGAATTAATTTAATTATTTATTTGTAAATTGCAATATGGAAAGTGTTACTAAAGACGTATTAGAAGAAATAGAAGAAAAAGCTTACGAAAAGCTTAAAGAAGTCTTCGACCCTGAGATACCAGTCAATATAGTTGAGCTTGGCTTAATATATGACATTACTGTAGCGGAAAATCGCGAAGTAGTGGTTATAATGACGCTAACTGCTCCGAACTGCCCAGTAGCCGACTCAATTCCTCGTGATGTGGAAATGAAGGTTATGGAACTAGAGGAAGTAGTCGATGTGAAGGCAATTTTGACTTTCGATCCACCTTGGGATATGTCGATGATGAGTGACGAAGCAAAGCTAGAACTAGGATTTTTATAATTATAAATTAAAATTAGAAATTTAATGGCAATACAATTTCACAAGCTGAATGTAAGCAATATTGTAAGAGAAACGGAAGATGCAACGACGATATCATTCGAAATCCCCTCTAATCTAAAAGACGAATTCAAATATAAGCACGGTCAATACCTAACTCTTCGATTCTATTTCGATGGAAAGGACGAAAGACGTGCGTATTCTATATGCACAAGCCCCGATGCTGACGATTACTTAGCCGTAACGGTGAAGAAAGTATCAGGTGGTGAGGTTTCTCCATATATCAATAGCCGATTGAAAGTTGGTGATACTATCGATGTAATGCCTCCTTTGGGTAATTTCACTATAGACCTAGATGATAATAATAAGAAAACTTATATCCTATTTGCTGGTGGTAGTGGTATTACGCCAATTGTTTCTATTCTGAAATCTGTACTATACAGAGAAAAACAGAGCAAAGTAATACTAGTTTATGCTAACTCTAACGAAGAGACTATTATCTTCCGTGATGCATTAATTGATTTGAAAGAGAAATTTGTTGATAGACTAACGGTAATCCATCAGTTAAGTAAGCCAATAAACAATGGTGTAGAGCACACAGAAGGACGTATAGACAAACAACGTTGCTTAGGCATAGTTAAGCTACTAGACCCGACTATAATAGCTAATGCAGAGTATTTTATGTGCGGCCCAGGTGGCATGATGAATGAAATAGAAGCTGCACTATTAGAGCTCAGCATAGATAAAAAGAAAATACATAAGGAATCTTTCACTGTAGCGGAAAACGAAGGAACTGAGGTAGTAAAACACCACGAAACTCACGCTCCCGACGAGAAAGTTGAAAAAGTTAAAGTGATACTTTACGGTGAAGAACACGAGATAGATATAGCCGACGGCGATACGATACTAGTAGCTGGGATTAAGGCAGGGATTGACCCACCATTTAGTTGCCAGATAGGTGCTTGTTCTACTTGTAGAGCAAAGCTTAAAGGCGGTAAAGTAGAGATGGAAGCAGATGATGCACTTTCTGAAGAAGAAATTGAAGATGGATTTGTCTTGACTTGTACATCTCACGCATTAACAAATAATGTAGTTGTAGATTACGACGATAATTTTTAAGTTTGTTATTGCGAATATAATAATTGAGACTAATATTAGTCTTAATACAAAAAGAAAATATTTATAAATTAAATTTAAGGAGGTGATAATATGTCTGAAGTACTAGAGAATGTTGACTTTGTAAAAGTACCAACAATGATCGCAGGAACAGAAGAGCAAGACGAATTTATCATTTCGAACAATGCGTTAGGAATAATAGACCAAATAAAAGCAGAAAATGAAATTCCAGCTGATTTCAAATTAAGAATTAGCACAAGCAGCGGTGGTTGCTCAGGAATGAATTACTCTTTGGGTTTTGACTCAGAAGTAAATGCAAACGATGTTGTGTTAGATGCAGGTAAATTGAGCATAGTAACTGATGACCATAGTTTATTCTACATCCAAGGTGTAACTTTGGATTATGTAGATGGACCATCTGGTAGCGGTTTCGTATTCAACAATCCTACTAACTCACACAATTGTGGATGCTCACACTAAGTCAGCATTAGTATAGATACTAGAGGGGTTGCTTATTTATTTAAGCAACCCTTTTTTTTGTGATGTTATTGAATTGCAGAGACGTATTGATATAGTTACCAAAGCACTGTCTATCCTGAGTGAAATGAAGGATCAAGGAAGTAAACCTGTCACAGCGAGGACTGAAAGGACGTGGCTGTCTCCCTTATTCTGAATCACTGGTTATTTGGATTAAGGGGTTTCTCGGATTTGATATTATTTCAAATGTTAGAACAGGATGATTAAGAAATTGTGTTTTACCCATTTGCTTTAGCCGACGGAAATGCTTTCTTCTTCCTGGATCCTGATAACGCCTGCGGCGTTATCAGGATGACAGCACTTCGTAGAGACGTATTGCATACGTCTCTGATTCCATTTTCATTTTGAGACGTATGCGCAATACGTCTCTACAATGTAAAATCACACTACTCCACCACAATCACGCTCTTAGTAATAGCATCGTAAGGAGTAATTAACCGAACTTGATATAACCCACTTGGTACTTCTCTGGTGTTTATTAGCATCTGCTTTGACTTTGTAGATTGCAGCCACTCATCTGAGTAGATTACTCGACCGTCTATAGCTACTAATTCCAACTTCATTGTTCCTTGTACACCTGTTGTGATGTCTATGTTCAGTTGTTCACTAGCTGGGTTTGGTGATATATCAAGAGTTGTTGGGTCAAATGTAGTGATGTTTCTTAGTGGAAATACGCAAACCGAATCTATGTAAATCTTGCCTGGTTGCTCTATAACTTCAATATATGGATTCGTGAAGCTATAACTTGGGAAAGTAATATCATATTCCAAATCATCTGATAATAGGATTGTTCCCGTCAGGTTATGAATATTAGTTTTCACTTTATTAATTGGTTGATTCTGATTTATAGAATAACTATCATTTGTGAAAAAAGCGGTTCTATCAATATCTGTAGTGATTGTGTATTCTTGTATTGGTAAATCAGCTTCGCATTCTAGATATACAGGTATAGTTTCTGCTTGACCGATTTGGGTGTATATGTCAGTTGTACTAATAGTTGTTCTTGCATATACAGTTGCTGTAATTGGTATGGTAATAACTGTATCGCATGGATCTACAATGCTAATATCAATACTGTTACTAAATGCACCAAGTTGTATTGGTACAAAATCATAGTTGTATGGATATGATTGTCCATCGTCTATTGTTTGACCACCAAGTAAAGTTATTTCAAATCCACTGTTGTTAGTTATAGTAGTATTATCAGATTTAGTTTCAGTAATATAAACCTTTCCGAAGTTAATGCTATCATTGCTAATATCGAATTTCAGTTCATATTTTTCTACCGTGCGTGTTTCTGTTGCCGTGCATCCATTAATATCAGTTACGGTTAACGTATAAATACCCGCTTCTGTTACTTCAATTTCTTTAGTTATCTCATTTGTTGACCAGAGGTATTCTGCGAAGTCATCACTACTACTTAGCACCGCTGTTTCATTATTACAAATGATAGTTTCACCCAGAATAGTAAACTCTGGTGTTGGGCTTTCGTTTACTGTTGTTTCGGCTGTTCCTACGCAACTAGCCTTGCTAACAGTAACTGAATATGTTCCTGCTTGGGTTACTTCTATTACTGGTGTTTCTTCGCCGTTGCTCCAAAGGTAAGTATAACTTGGGTCGTTGGGAAGAGCTTCTAAAGTTGCAGATTGACCAGAGCAAATGTCTCCACCTATGATTTCAGGTTTCAAGTTGTCTTCAACGCTGATTGCGATTTCTGTACTGTCAGTACAGCCAGTTCTTGTGTCCGTTATTATTAACTTGTAAGTCCCTGAACTACTTACATAGATTCCCCTTGTTGTAGCTCCAGTGTTCCACTCGTAGCTATAATAAGGAACATCGTATTTTGATTCTAGTAAAGTCGAGTCTCCATTACAAATTGTTGTTGGTGTTGGGTTTAGTACTGCATTAATTTTCGGATGGTCTTTCACTTCGATAGTACGTGATACAGTACATCCCTCTTCTGTTTTAACTGTAAGTGTATATCTCGCAGGGTTGATAACTGTGATTGAACGTGTCTTTTCTCCGTTGGACCAATTGTATTCAGGGTATTCATCTGTGCTAGTTAGCGTTACTGATTCGCCAGTACATTTTAAAGTGTCGCCTTCTATCGCTATTACATAATCGCTTCCGAAACCTACATTCAGCTCTACATAAGCTTCACAACCTACTTCATTAGTAACTGTTACACCATACATTCCACTTTTAGTAACACTAATAAACTCTGTTGTATCACCAGTTGACCATAGATATGAAGCGAACTGCTCTTTCAATCTAAGAACTATGACACCATCATTACATAAAAATGCTTTCGGGTATGCTTCTAACGTTGGTTTGGGAGTGGGTTTTACTCTTACGAAAGTCTCTGCGGTGTAAGTCTCTTGACCGCTTCTGACAGTAACTATATATAGTCCTGCTTGGTCTAGTTGAATATTATCAATACTTGGATATTGCTCACTTGTTTTGAATTGTTTTGGACCAGTCCAGTTATATGTTGCGTTTGTATCGGGCAACTGTGTTTTTGCATATAGTTCTAACTTCTCACCCTCACATAGAATTATTTCACTTCGTACATAAACTGGTGCGAATGATGCGGATATGAATTGGGGAAGATCCATATTTCCAAATGGGGTTATTCCATTAAATTCTTCAAAATAGACAGGGTCTAACAAATAGAAAGGATTAGGTTTACTATTAGGATTTTCAATTGATGAAAGATGGTTTGCTCGATTTCTTGCAATGTAAATCTTATTATTTGGGGCTATTTTTAATTCAGAAATAACAGCGGACGCTATTATATTTTCATTAGTCCGCCTATAATCTTTACTCTTAGGTATTTCGCCTGAATATAAATCTTCTATTTGATTTTCTTTCAAATCAATTCGTTTAAGATACTCTTTACTATTTTGATCTAAATCTAGGTCTGACAGGATTGTATATAGATAATTTGAATTGGATGAGAATTCAATGGAGATAAATTGAAATTTACCAAAGTCATATTCTTTATAATTGTAAAATTCAAGTTTCTTAGCATCAAAATTCATGAGGTAAAGATAACTATTATGAACAGTTTTATTTGTTTCATTCCCAAATCTGTAGAAACCATAACTTGAATTGACTGCAACTTTATCACACATTTGATTTATTCTAATATCTAGAAGGTTTGTGTTGGGATCAATATTGTAAAAAGATTGTTTTTTCTCTCTTAGCAAGTTCCCTTTCAAATCGAATTCGAAGGCACTTATTTCTCCTTTGGGTTCAACAGCAATTAAAATATAATTACCAGTCAAAGCACTATATGATAACTGAATCGCCTCTGATCTATAGGACTTATATAACTGTTTTTTAAATACTTCAAAAATTAAAGTATCAGCATCATAATCATAAGAAAAAATAGAATAGACTAAACCAGTCGAATCATGCAGCCTTCTAGGAGGGTCAAATTGTCTTTCATTTAAAATGGAATTAGCAAAGACACAAGTAAAAAAAATAAATTTATTTCCGTAAAGTGGAGCCAATACACTACCTTCATTTTGAGAATCATTCCCACCCATATCTCTTTGAACAATTCGATGCTTAAAATTTTCTAGCATCTCACCATTAGAATGAAATAAGAAGTTACCATCTCTATCAGAAATGGTAGTTGAATTCTGACCAGTTCCAAGTACTGTATTTGGTAAAAATATCGGTTCTTTATCAGGAGTATCGAATGTAACACCCGCATATATTCCAAAATACCAGTTGTAATATGTTTTACCTGAAAAAGGTAGGGTGTCTTGAGCTTCAACGGTTGAAGCCGAAATGAGTATAGATATTAGAAGTAGTAGAATAGTTTTCATAATGTTTTTCGCAACCAGTTGAAATCGGCCTTGCTAAATATAGTAATAGTATGTGGATAATGCAAGTGGGCAAATCTAATAAATCCCCCACTTGTCCAGCTGAAAGCAGGAACCCCCTTGCCTGTCAAGCCAAAGGCATGAAAATTTAAGGTGGCTACAGATAGAATTATTCTATCCATTGGCTGAAGCCAACGACAATACTCTGTTTTACATTGTTTCTTCGGACACCCACACTTTGTGACCTCTGTGTTATAAATTAGAAAATTACAACTTCGTGAACTCAGTGATAAAACAAACATGATGATAGGTTAGTTATAATTGGGACAGCCCATGCCTTTGGCTTGGCAAGCACGCTTCGCTCGCTGTGACAAGTATTCTCCTGGACTCTTCACTGCGTTCTGAGTGACGCTGTCATCCTAACTCAAGAACTGGAATAGGTTCAGTTGGTTGATTCGGCTACCTACTTGTAGGGCGAATTGGAGTATGTTTTCTTCTCGTTTTAGATTCATAGCTGATTCGGCTATGTCTGTATCTTCTTTGATAGAGCGGTATTCGTCTAGTCTAAGATTCTCGTCTAATAGAAAATCTTTTGTTGATTCTAGTCGGTTGATTTTACTACCGTTGACTGCTGCTAATATGTTCATTTCGTCATATTTATCAGCTATGTCTTTTTGTAATGTGTTTAGCTCGGCTAGTTCATCTGCATTTAGTAATGTACGTGCTGGTCTTTGTGCACCCGATTGATCGAACGCTACTACATTGTAAATATCTATAATTTTCTGAAGTGCCTCAGTACCACCAGCACCGAATATTTCTTCTGCCTTGGTGTTCACTCTCTCTTGCGACATGTCAGTTATATTAACGTTTATGTCTTCGTTATTCCCTTTGTACACTATCGACAATCCCGATGGATTAGTCGGTGTAGCTGTGCCTTGTATTATCTCAAAAGGAAGATTATTTAAAGTTGGGTTTGCGTTCTTTATGTCTTTTGGTGAAGTCATATTCCCAGAAAAGAGATACGATCCGTTATTATCCGTATTGGCAATTGTTACTATATCTTCTAATGCCCCTTTGATAGATTGTGCTATTGCAAAATGGTTATAGCCAGTACTTGTCTTCGATACATCTACTACGTAGTCTCTTATCTCTTGCATTTTGTCAGAGATATTTCGCAGTGCAGTATCGGTCTGTTGCAATTTGTCTAGGTTCGAGCCAATATTCTTCAGAAATGCCTCATTGCGGCTTATCTTATTTCTGAACATATCTGCATCTACTATATCTGCCGTATTTTCTGATATGCTATGATTCTTTTTTCCAGATGAAATCCGCAGATTCTCCTTGTTCACTTTGAACTGTGAGTCATTCAGATTTCTTTGGTAATCTCTATATACGGAATTAGTACCTACTCTCATTATCTACCCAGATTTACAATTGTTCCTAATACTTCATCAGCCATATTTACAACTCTCGCTGCGGCTTCAAAACTACGCTGGAATTTGATTAAATTTATCGCTTCTTCGTCCAGATTCACACCGATTATAGTATCGCGTTGATTTTTCATTTGGTCAAGTACCATCGTACTATTTTTCAATCCAGTTTGCGAATCATTCAGCATATTACCTGCTTTGGAAAGCAAATCAGAATAATACTCACCCGGAGTTCTATTGTTGATGAAGTTAATATCATCAGCCAATGCGGCTATTTGCAAACCGATTTGGTTATTGCCACTTTCGCCAGCTACTGATGATAATGGGATATTATCCGTATCATTCAGTATTACAGAATTCACTTGTATAGAAAGTGCGTCTGCATCAGTTGGATAAGGAACAAAGAACGAACGCCCCGGAGGAATAGCTCCAGTGTCATTCAAACCAAATCCGGCAACACTTGCCATATTAACATTAGCAGCTATCTCTTTTGCAAGTTCATTAATCGACTTTGCTATTGAGAAATTACCACTCGTGTCATCTTTGTCTAAAGTTTCGTTGTAGTGCTTCATTTGGGCTTCTAATTTACCAGCACCAGGGTTAATCTTATTTATCAGATTACCTTGCTTATCAGTAGTATATAGGCCAATAGTTCGCTCGTTAGTAGTACCGTTTGTAGTCTCTACTAGCTTCAATTCATTCAGACTTTTACCAGTTACTAGGTTAATACCGTTCATATAGACATTGACAGTACCATCATCGTTCTGGCTAACGTTAGTCTTGCCGTATTCTGCCAATTGCTCTATCATTACCTCTCGCTCGTCTGCCATATTCAAATCTCCATCCAGAGATGAGTTATGGTTATCAGCGATTCTAGAGTTTATTTCAGATATTCTCTTGGCTAGACTATTAACGTCTGCTACATTGTCTTTTAGCTTTGATAGTACATCTATTCGAGTTTCTTCGAATCCTTCAGAAAGCTGATGGAACTTATCCGTCATATTTTTAGCACTTGATATTACTTTCTGTCTGTAGCCAGCATTATCAGGGTTGGAAGCTAGCTCATCCCAACTAATAAAGAAGTCCGAGATTAGGTTGTTTAGCCCAGTATCAGATGGCTCACCCAATACGCCTTCAATTCTTTTTAGCACTTCTTGATCAGATTCGTAACCGGCATTTCTAGTTATGGAATTTCTTATTTCTTTATCGAAAAATTCTTCACGGAATGATTTCAGTTGGTCAGCTATAACGCCAGTACCTACGAAGTTCCCTGCTTCGAATTTCGAATTGGCAGAAGTCATGTCCGCTCTTTTACGAGAGTACCCTTCAGTATTTGCATTGGATATATTGTTCGAAACAACTTCCAATCCATAGCGCTGTGCGAGGAGTGCTGACTTGCCAATCTGTAATGTTGAAAAACTCATATCTTATACCTTTACGTCACAAACTTTTCTACCATTTCTACTGTTAAGTGTAGAGATTATATTGGTAACACTGTTCTTTGCTCTGTTAGAAAGTAGTCTATTAGTAGTGTTTACTTCTTGCAATTCTGAGACTATTTTCTTCATTGCTATTCTTATTCTACGAAGGTCGATTTTGTTTTCGCCTTCTACTGTTTTTTCTATTTCCGAAAGTCGGAGCTGAGACGCTTCTACTCTGCTAATAGATAGCTTAGAGACCATATATCTCAATCTTCTTTCTTCCATTTCTTTTAGCTTTGCAGTTATAATGTGCTGATCTTGTGAGATTTTTTCGACCAAATCTTGCCTTTGTGACATCAGAGCTTCACGCAATCTATTAGAAAGCATCAACAGCTTTTCAGTCAATTCCTTTTCTCTTTTCAGGAAATCTACAAATTTCTCATCCATATTATTCTTCTCCTAATGCCGAATTGTACGACAATACTCTGCTTACATATTTTCTTGTTTCATCGAATGGAGGTATTCCATTGTGTTTTTCTACGTTGCCCGGGCCTGCATTATATGCCGCCAAAGCTAGCTCTATTGAGCCATCGAACTTATTGAGCATTTTATTAAGGTAGTTAGTACCACCATAAATATTCTCTTCAGGGTTGAACGAATTCTGCACACCTAAACTTGCTGCAGTTCCGTCCATTAGCTGCATTAGTCCTTTGGCACCAGCTGGTGAAACTGCTGTATGATTACCAGCCGATTCAGCAGCTATAACCGATTTTATAAGATTTTTAGGAATGCCATATTCCTTAGATGCTTTGTCTATTATATCATCATATTTTGAAATTTTCTCAGCTGCAGTACTCGAGATACTTGCTGGTTTTACTTGCGCTGGTGGTACAGAATATGAGCTTCTAGTTGGTAGATTATCACCCGTCATTTGCTTATACATCATCTGAGCTATGCCCATACCTTGGCCATCTTTAGAAATTTTGTCAGAAAGACTTAGTTGAGCCATCTCTTGCATAGTATTTCCACCAAATCCTTCATCGTCTTTTTCTTCTAACTGAGCACTTTTCATTTCTTTAAGCATCATATTCACGAAAATAGATTCGAAGCCACGAGAGGCTTGCTCTATTTTCGATTTCTCAGCTTCGCTCATTCTTGACTTTGAGGTCTTGCCTATATTATCGAATGCACTCATCTTGCGAGCAAGTTGTGCCGTCTGAGCCATATTGCGGCTCTGTCCAGTGTCTAAATTTTCTATACTCATTGTATTATTAACTCCCCTTGTAGTGAGCCAGCTTCTTTGAGTGCTTGGAATATTGCAATCAAATCTCTTGGCTTTACTTGAAGTAAATTTAATGATTCTGCTATACCAGCTACAGTTGGGTTTTGTACTACCAACGGTCTTGCTTGGTTTATCTCTTCTTCAGTTTCTATGACAGCAGTTTCTGCATATCTTGGTGGGAAGATAGTGAATGGAGCAGGTTGAGGTACTATTACTTGTCTTTGGATTGTTATATCCAATCCACCGTGAGCAATCACAGATGGAAGTAATTCCACATTACCGCCTATTACTATTGTTCCTGTTCTTTCATTTATAACTACTTTCGATGTTGCTTCTAAGCTAACGTTAAGAGCTTCTATTTGAGCAATTTTAATTAACTGATCGTTTCTTTCTGTAAATCCAGTCAAATCTACCTTGATAGTAGCTCCATCTTCTAGTGTAGCTTTTCCATCCAAATCAGCAGAAGCATTAATAGCTGTCATTACAGTATTAGCAACTGTGAAATCTGGTTGGCGAAGTATGATTCGCATACTAGATGCATCGGCTAAACTTTGCTCTACTTCTTTTTGAAGTATTAGTCCGTTTGGTACTCTCCCACTTGTAACGAAGTTCTTAGATACTCGGCTACCGAATGCACGTACATCGTATCCACCTACTGAAAGTGGGCCTTGTGCATTACCGATTATACTACCATCTGCTCTGGATAGTGGAGTCATCAGCAATGTTCCACCTTGTAGAGAACTAGCATCACCCATCGCCGATACTACTACGTCCACTTGCGAGCCTTTTTTCATAAATGGGGGAATAGTCGCTGTTATCATAACTGCGGCAATGTTTCTTGTGCCATTGTTTTTTCTATCTATAGTTAACCCAAATCTTTTTAGCATGTTTATAACAGACTGATTCGTGTAAGAAACCATTCTATTATCGCCAGTTTGATTCAGCCCAACTACTAATCCGTAGCCGATTACTTGCACTCCACTCACACCTTCTATGTTCGCTATATCTTTGATTCGTGCCGCATCTAGATTCATCAGTGGTAGTGTAAATACTATTAATATGTATATTATTATCTTTTTCATATTAGAATAGCATCCTTAAAAATTTTGTAATCATACCGGGTTCTTGGTATTCCGAAACAGTTCCATCACCGTCTATTAGCAATGTCAAATCCAATATACTATAAGAGTAAACCGAATTATCGGGTCTTACGTCAACTGGTCTCACTACCCCTTTGATAGTTACATACTGAGTTTCGCCGTTGACTTTCGTTGTGCGTTTTCCTTCTATTATTAGGTTGCCATTTTCTTCCAAATCTATTACTCTAGCACTTAGCTTAGAGCGAATAGATTCGTTTCTAGAAGTTGAGCCATCACCTCTGAAATCTGTAGATGTTCCTAAAGAAACGTCACCAGAGGTATTGCTACCACCTGCTGAAACTCCAAAACCAGCTCCAACAGAAGACTCACGCCCATTGTCAGTACTTGCCGAATTCCCAGCTTTCGTATCTTCTACTATCAGTACTGTCAAGGCATCTCCCTTGCGGAATGCTTTGAAATCTGAGAATAGCGAGTTTGAGCTATTTTGCACGAACTGCGCTTCTAGCCCAAAAGCTGATAGGAATAGTATTGCTATTATTAATGATTTCATATTATTCACCAAGAATCAGTTCGCCCGATTCATTTATTTTTCCAGTTAATATTTTCTTGCTATCGTCACGCTTCACTTTTATAGACTCGCCGACTCTGCCGTCTTGCATTGCTGTCCCCAAACCGCGGATTGTAACCGCTCCATTAGAAGCAATGACTACTATCTCTTCGCCACGCTTTACAGTAACGTCAGGTAAAGTATTGATAGCTGTGAATGATTCACCTTGGTATATAGATTGACTTGCTACTCTACCCACTGGGTTTATATACGATTCTAGTTTCTCTAAATCAACGAATTCAGTCGATTTGACTAACATAGAGCTAGTTATATTAGTGTTCACAGGTATAAACGATTTCGATTTGAAAACACCGATTTCCTTTTTCACAGTATAGTGGAATGTCTGGCTTTTCAGCACTTTGTCATTCGCCACAAATTCTAATTTAACACCATTATTATAAGCTGTGTATTGCTCATCGAAAATAGCTTTTACATCTTCATCTTGCAATGTTATATCATTGAATTTGGACATAAAATCTATCTGAAAATCATTACCATATTTCTGAATCAAGAATGTACGGCATGCTTCTTCTATTCTATCCGCAGAAAAGGTCGCTGCATTTATTTGCATCGACATAGCTAGTATTAATATGGCTAATATTGTTCTCATATTATCGTTTTAGGTTAACCGCAGTATTTAATATTTCGTCAGCAGTTCTTACTGATTTCGAGTTCAACTCATAAGCTCTTTGAGCTGTTATCATGTCCACCATTTCCTCAACTACATCTACATTCGAGCTTTCCAAATGACTTTGGTATATCTCGCCAGTATTATTGCTACCCGGTTGATAAAGTATTGGGTCACCCGATGCTGGAGATTCTTCGAATAGATTATCACCGATTGCACGTAATCCCGATGGATTAACGAAGCGAGCTAACTCAATTTGACCTAGAGTGTCAAGATCCGTACTACCTTCAGCATATACGCCCACTACACCATCACGGCTTATCTGTACTTCTACAGCGTCTGGTGGTATTTGGAATCCGGGGTCTAAGTAGTAACCTTGCGTATTAACAAGACTACCGTTCTTATCCATTTTGAAACTACCGTCTCTTGTGTAAGCTCTTGAATTATCTGGCTTTTGGATAACGAAAAAACCATCACCGACAATAGCCATATCTAGCTTATTTCCAGTTGATGTTATATCGCCTTGAGTGAATTGTTTTTTAGTCGCAGAAAGCTGAGTACCACTACCGATTTGTACTTCGTTCAGTGGCTCTACGCCTATTCTTGCGCTATTGCCAGCAGGTTTCAGCGTTTCGTATAGCAAATCTTGGAACTCAGGTCTAGTTTTCTTGAAACCAGTAGTATTCACGTTCGCTATATTGTTCGAGATTATCTCAACAAATTTTTGCTGTGCTGATAGCCCTGTGGCTGCGGTTCTTAGTGTCTTGTCCATTTGATACTTCCTGTATGTTGGATCAATTTAATTTCTTAGTTATTAATAGTATTTACCTAATGCAATAGATTGCTCTAGTGTGTTCTCATTAGTTGTAATTACTTTACTCCCAGCTTCGAATTGACGTTGCAGATTTATCATCTCTACCATCTCGTCAATTACGTTTACGTTGGAGTTTTCTAGCCATCCTTGACGGACGCTAATTCTATCATTTGATAGTTTTTGGTACTGATTGTCATCAGTTAGTATAAAATCAGATGATGATACTTTCTCTAAAACAGCATAGCTGTTAGTATCAACTATATCCAGATTACCGTGGCTTAAATTATTGATGAATATCTCACCTGAGTTATCTATTTTCACTTCAGCTTTTCTTGTATCTGAGTTGAAGTTATCACCCTGCAAAGTACCATATACGTTGATTCTACCACCACTTGCCATTAGATATTTGCCATTAGCCGAAATAACGTCGCCTTCTTGATTTATCTTGAAATTACCAGCTCTGGTCAAAAATTCTTTCCCTTGCTCATCATTCAGCAAGAAAAAGCCTTCGCCATCAATAGCAACATCGAAGTCATTACCAGTTTGGTCAAAGCTTCCTTTGTTAAAATCAATGTAAGAGCCGATTGGTGGGTCGTTCTGCTCAGCACTTCCAGCAATATTGTACAGATTTGCTTTCGAGTCGATTAAATTTCGCTCGAATACAGAATCGCGTTTGAACCCCACAGTAGAGGCATTCGCAATATTGTTAGATATTACTTCTAGTCGTGTTTGCTGGGATGTCATGCCCAACGCGGCAGTGTATAATTCTTTGATCACGGGAATCCTTCCTAATCAATTTCTTCTATTATTTTCCTAATTATAGCCAAATCGTCTTCCTCTGATTTCAGCTTTGTGGATAGATTTTTTACTAATTTCATCAGCTCTTCTCTAGAACTTCCGTCTTTTTCGCCGATTTGGGCTAAAAGCTTCTCGATTATGCTCTTTTTATTGATGCTACTTTCGGCACCATAAGCCTTTAGGAAATTATTAATCTTTTTATCCATTAGATTGTTCTGCAATGTATATGCCAAATCTTTTTTCGGTATATTCAATTGGTAGTTAATTCATAATATAGTGTAAGTTAAGAATATTTCAACTTACTCGCAAGGGGTATTATTGGCAAGAATAATTTGAACAATATAAGCCAATATTGTTCAAAATTAGCCACTTATGAAAAGCGAAGTACTTTGACGGGTCTAATCCTCGATGATACGATAGATGGTATAAGCACAACAATAGCTGAGATTACAACAGCGTTGAATATAACGATGAAATAATGCCAAGGGTTAATGCTTATGGGTACAGTATCGAGGAAATAGACATTGCTATCGAGAGAGATAAAGCCGAATTGCTGTTGGAGTAGGGACAGTATTAATGCCACTATTCCTCCAGTTAGTGCTGCTTTCAGAGCTAAGCGAACACCAATAAAAACGAAAATTTTGATTATGTCAATTGACGGCATTCCTAATACTTTCATTATCCCAATCTGACGAGTTTTTTCGACAATAAGAATAAGTAACATAGTCACTACATTCAGCACTGCTACGATTGTGATAATCCCTAATACTAGTGGGATTGGCTCTTTCTGTACTTGTATCCATATAAGTGCTGAGCGCTGGTAATCGAAAACATTTTTTGTCATATAAGGGAACTGCAAAGCATTAGCAATTTTATCAGTGGTAGCTGCTATTTTACTTTTATCTTTCAAAGCTATTTCCAATCTAGTAGCATTACCGCTTTCTATATCGAAAAAGTTAAGCGTGGTTTTCAAAGGAGCAATGATTATAGAATTATCATACTCGCCTAATCCAGTATCGTAAAGTCCAACAACTTTGAATTTGGAAATCTTAGTTTTGGGTATAGATTCTTCACCAGCATCTATTGAATAAATGACAATATCATCATCCAACTTATAACCCATTTTCTTAGCTACTTTTTCACTGATAATTACTTCTTTGGCACTATCCGAACTGAAGGCGAACTTACCATTTTCTATATTCTGACGGAAATTATTAATATCATTATTGTAGTCTATACCTTTGAGTATAAATCCATCTATATCATTCTTTTTTCTTACAATTACTGGTTTTTCTATTACTTCCGAAATCCCAGCGATTCCCAAACCCGAAAAGTCAACACTATCTTTGCTAACGTACCCGCCATTCATACTCACAATCGAAATATCAGATGTGAATTTGGCAGTTGTTTCGGTTAGCATATCCTCAAAACCGTCTAGTATAGACAGCGACATAATAAGAGCGAAACTACCGATAAATACAGAGAAAAATGCTGCCTGAGTAGTGAACTTGATTATCTTGCCACTACCACGAGTATCGTGAAATTTGTCTATAAAGTATTTTATTTTGTTGAATTTCATATCTATCAATTTACGGAATAATTATTAATATGGGAGAGAAGACTGGTAAAAAGCTCTGTCATAATTAGGAGTATCAGCTTCTGAAATAATGTGGCTATCTCCAAATATCGCCCCTTGGGCACCACTCAACAACCACAAATACTTATAGGGTTTCCGTAATCGCAAATGCACTACGATTAAGGAGGGCAAGGATCAAGAATACTGGTGTTTACTCCTTCAAATACAGCTATAAGGGAGCTTGGGGCAGCGACTAAATACGGTCGTTGTGATTTATAGATATTAGCAATTAATATTTAGAATGCTGTGTTAATTTTTAGCACTCTTTTTTATTATCCCTTTATGATTATTAGATAGGATTAATTGAGTAAATTAGCAGAAGTATTTATATATAATCGCAAGAAATAATTTACTAATGGCAATCTCGAATAATCTGAAAATAATAATATTAGATACATATCATGTAAATGATAGTGTAGCTATAAAAGTGAAACTGATAAACGAGAGTAAAAGCGAAAAAATCAAAAACCCAATTTTCGAAGTTGTACGGTTACCTAAGAAAATATTCAAAAAGAACAAATGGGTGCTAAGGATATTCTCCGAATTTCGACCTCTAGAATTCAAAATTGTGGAATTCGACCTGAATACAAAACCAATACCTGATACAGAATTTAGCGTAAGTACTTATAAGTTTTAAGAGAACATATCCATTTCAATCTGTTTAGAGAGATTACGACTTCGGTGTTATCTGAGTGGCGTATTATATCCTGAATATCGTTTATATCTTGAAACAAAATTCTGATGATTCCAACTAACTTATTCTACTACCGCACTTTTTTCTCTTCGTTTTAAAAACAAATATGATGAATATTCAACGAAGGATTAATTGCAAGCTCGCTTTTATAGCTGCAATGATCGATTACAAATGGACATCAGGATTGTCTTTAATAGTCAATGGCAATAAAAAAAGAGATTGCCTTAATCAGACAATCTCTTTTGATTTTTAAATAAGATTAGATCTTCTAGATAGAAACTATTACTAGCTCTACTCTTCTGTTCTTAGCTCTAGCTTCATCAGAAGTATCCACTATTAGTGGTTGCGATTTACCAAATCCTTTAGTACCAATCCTTCCATTAGGGATACCACTATTACCAAGGTAAGTGCTAACAGCTTTTGCTCTTTCTAGTGATAAGTTGTTGTTATAATCATCTGCACCTCTGTCATCAGTATGACCGTGTAGCTCAATTTTCACATCAGGATTATCATTCATGAATTTCGTTAATCTAGCTAACTCTGGTTTTGACTCATTTTGCAATGTCGATTTATCGAAATCAAAGAAGATAAGCAATCTAGTTTTACCCTTTGCTATTTTACTTAGAGTAATATCCTTCGTGATGTCCTTGTTAGTTATAGCCGAAGAAATATTGAAGTTCTCCGAGTAGAATAGATACCCTTCTTTTTCAGCAGTGATAGAATAGTTTCTACCAGCTGTCAGTACAGAGCTATATTCACCTGATATATCATCACTTCTTAGGTTTGCAACTACTTGTCCGCTAGTCAAATCAGTGATTGTTATGTCAGAACCAAGCGGAGAACTGTCGTCTATATCAGTTACAGTTCCATGTACGAACACTACATCTTCTGCAACGTGCGGATTAGGCACAGCAGAGTAAATATTGAAGTTCGCTTTTTGCGATGGTTTGTTAGTACTGAAAAAAGCAGTTTCCGAGTTAGCCGCAACTACGTAAAAATGCTCGTCATACTCAGTATTGATTGCAGCACCAGCATTTTTGAACCCGAAGGCATTTTTGTCAGAATTTATTTTTGCGAAATAAATATCGAACCCACCTTCACCACCAGGTTTATTACTTGAGTAAGTGAATGTCTTGTTATCGGCAGCTATAAATGGACTCATCTCGTCAGAGCCAGTGTTCACAGAAGTGAGTTCCTTTGCCTTTGCCCATCCTTCTCTAGTACGCTCACTGTAGAATATATTAGAACCGTCAGTAGTAGCCGGTCTATCACTAACGAAATACAATGTACGTCCATCGCTCGTTAGTGATGGTTGCGAATCCCAGTACTCACTATTGATTGCCATACCCAGATTTTGTACATCTGTCCAAGAACCATTAATTTTTCTAGCGCTATATAGGTCCGTTCTACCTGCCCCATCTACACTATGCTCATAAGATGCGAAGACCATATACTGACCATCTGGAGTTAGAGTAGCCGAGCCGTTCTGGTCACCAGAGTTCACATCACTATCTACTTTCTCAGAGATTTCCCATTTACCATTTTTTAGTTTTGCGTGGAATATTGTTTGCTCACCAGATTTATCAGCTGTGAAATACATCTCATTTGCTCGGAGAGTAATTCCACTCGAAAATTCATCGCCATCTGTGTTCACTCCTATAGGACTAACTATTACATTCTGTCCGAAAGCCAAGGAGAATGATGCAACTACTAAAGCTATAAATATACTTAAGTTTTTCATGTTAATTTCTCCTTATTTTAGGTTTTCAAACCATAAAGTGACAGAAAATCGTAATTGGTTTACAGATTGATTAGATAAGTTTAGAATTTTAATACCTTCCGTAAGAGTCTGATTATCGTTAAGGAATTGTTGATTATTATAACTCGTAATATCTAAGTTATAGTTAATTTGAGGGGCCAAATAAATATCATCAGATATTTTGAATTTATAACCAGCTCCTAAGTTAATACCATATCTTGTGGTCTTGAAATCTTCACTAGCTGCAATAGAACTAGAATTTTCACCTGTTGCATTTTCACCAACAAAATTAATATCTGTATCTTTTTTAGTGAAATCGTATTGATTTGTTCTTGTTCCAATACCATAGTTAAATGATGGACCTAAAAGAAAGTATAGTTTCTCGTTAGCATTTATTCTTAAACTAGGGTCAAAACTTAAGAAATTATAAGAATCTTCAACTTCTAAATTTACAATCTCTGTACCTAGGTATGTACTTGGAAAAGTAGTTGGGTCATAAAAATCAACAATTCCATCAGAATTATTACTATATTTGAATTGATTGTATAAGAATTTGACATGAATCCCGAAGGTTCTATTAATATCATAATCTACAAAAAAGCCTACATGTGGTGATAACCCTGATAGACTTTCGAATACATTATAAACAGAATTAGCATCCGTTGAATTGCCAGATATACCATCTGTCCAATTCAAATCGGCTCCATACTTATTATAACTCAATCCTGCCTCTAGCCCTAATGCCCATGGATGACCGCTAGGTGATGAGAAACCTCCACCTACTCGCCCCTTAGGTCTGAGTACGTCTTCCTGCGAATAGCTGCTCATAGTCATTAGACCGGCAGCAATTATTATCAAAACTATTTTTTTCATAGTCTAAAATTCCGTTGATTAGTTGAATATATTTTCAAACTGTTGTAATACTAATAACTTAAAATAACATATTATTTATTTAAAAGCCAAGCGAAAATTAATGGAACAACAATAGTTGCATCAGATTCAATTATGAATTTTGGCGTATCTATATCCAATTTTCCCCACGTAATCTTTTCGTTCGGCACTGCACCAGAGTAAGAACCAAAGCTAGTAGTGGAATCCGAAACCTGACAGAAATAGCTCCAGAAAGGAATTATTTCCATTTCCATATCTTGGTAAAGCATTGGCACTACGCATATAGGGAAATCACCTGCTATACCGCCACCTATTTGGAAGAAACCTAGACCATTGTCTTTTGTATTTTTGATATAATAATCAGCGAGGAAAGTCATATATTCTATACCGCTTTTCATAGTGCTTGGCTTTAATTCGCCTTTCATACAGTATGAAGCGAATATATTACCCATAGTCGAATCTTCCCAACCCGGAACAATAATTGGTAGATTTTTCTCAGCTGCAGCTAGCATCCAAGAGTTCTTAGGGTCTATCTCATAATCACCTTCTAGTACTCCCGAAAGTAGCATCTTATACATAAATTCGTGAGGGAAATATCTTTCACCATTTTCCTCAGCATCTTTCCATATTTTGTAGATATGCTTTTGTAGTTTACGGAAAGCTTCTTCTTCGGGAATACAAGTATCAGTTACTCTGTTTAGCCCTCTTTCTAGCAATGCCCATTCGTCCTGTGGAGTCAAATCACGGTAATGTGGAACTCTTTCGTAGCTATTATGAGCAACTAAGTTCATTATGTCTTCTTCAAGATTAGCACCCGTACAGGAGATAATATCTACTTTTCCTTGGCGGATTATCTCAGCTAGTGATATTCCTAACTCAGCTGTACTCATTGCACCAGCTAGAGTTATCATCATCTTGTTGCCCATTTCCAATTGCTTTTCGTACCCTTTTGCAGCATCGACTAATGCAGCCGAATTAAAATGCAGAAAGTTCGTTTCTATGAATTTTGATATCGTATTTCTTTCCATAATCTACCTTTTATTAAAAAATGTTCTAACTTTGCAAAATTATTAATATCTTAATATCCAAAATAGTCAATAGATTAAAAAATATTATCATGAATAAAGCCTTTTTTGCATTTTTATTTTTATTTCTACTATCGTGTAGCGAATCTGAACTTCCCAAAGATATATCTGAGGAAGACTTAACTGCATCAATAGAACAAGAAGAAATAAGCAAATGCGAAAAGCGATTCCTTGAATTAGACACTTTCCCTACTATTAACTATAAAACTTTGGTGATAGAAGACTACGCTCAGTTCTTAGAGATAAAGGAAAAGTATGCGTACAGCGATTCCAACCTTTGGGCGAACAAGGCTTTCATCACTCTGAATAGAAAAGAAATGAGATTCCTGAAAGTAGGTGATAGCATAGTAGTACCAGATACTATTATCCCCGATATGCGAGCTTACTCTATATATCCGCCATACTATTGCGACGCTAAGCATATACCAAAGTTAATAATCGTATCTAATAAGTATCAATGCTATGCTGCTTATGAAAATGGAGTATTAGTAAGATTCGCTGCAGCGAACACAGGCAAAGAGCGGACACCTACTTACCCTGGTAGATACGCATTAGTTTGGAGAGATAAACTTCGCAAATCATCACTCGACTCTACTTGGGTGTTACCCAACACTTGGAATTTCCACCGATACGCTGGCAATGCTTTCCATCAGTTTGAAATGCCGGGACGTGCTGTTTCTCACTCTTGTGTTAGGCAATTCCTTTCTGACTCTAAATGGCTTTTCAATTGGGGCAAAGGAGTACAACTAGACACTAATAGACAGCAGATTTGGCTATCTGGTACACCAGTAGTCATACAAGATATGTTCGATTATGATAGAAAAGTAGGGCCTTGGCTCGACCTAGCTAATAACAAAGAAGGTAGAGTAAAGCTATCTGGCGACCCAATGCTAGTAGAAGAAGCATATATACCGATAAAGCAAATACCCGAAGAAATACAGGGCTGGATTCCCAACAGAAAGAGATACTTAGTGGCTGAAGATACTCTTCGAGCTAGGGGTATTATTCCAGAAGATGTGACTCTAATAGAATCGGTCAACTTCAACAAGCGAAGAAGAGAGAAACAAGCGAAGAAGTTAAAAGAAGAAAATGAAAGAGCAAGGCTAGATTCCGTGAATGGAGTGAAATCTAGCACCGATATAGATGTAATCCGCAAAAACCTACAAGAACTAGAAGGTAGCAACCCACCCCTTGCACCAACTGACACTACAGAGAAAAGATAGATGAGTGATAAAGTATCTCACTGGAAGGCCGAATTTATGTTATTCCTAATGACATTGATTTGGGGAGCAACATTTCTATTTACAAAACTAGGGCTAGAGAGCTGCCCTCCATTCCTATATGTCATATTAAGATTTACTATTGCACTTACTCTGGTACTAATCTTTTTTCATAGACACATGAATAATATTGATAAAGTGACATGGAAAGCAGGAGCAATTCTGGGTATGCTGTTCGGTGGTGGCTTCGTATTGCAAACAGTTGGATTAGGTATGACTAATGTAACTAATTCCGCGTTTATAACAGGTCTAACAGTAGTACTTACCCCATTCGCATTCAAGCTGATATCTAAAGATAAACTTATGTTTTGGCCAAAGATAGGGGTAATTATTGCGTTCATTGGGCTTTATGTATTTACCAATCCCGATTTTGACAATCTGAATACTGGTGATGTACTTACGCTTATTTCAACGGGGTTTTGGGCAGTTTATATTACCCTGATGGATACTTTTACCAAAGATTATGACTCGAATAAACAGACGATGCAGTTAGTAGCTATTCAGTTTTTATTTGCTTTGCCATTACCAATTATTGGTTTTCTTCTATTTGATTTACCAGAACTCGAAGTAAACTTCACTTCAGACTTACTTATGTCATTAGCATTCAACGCTGTGTTAGCGAGTTTTGTATTGACTATAATTCACACTACATACCAGCGATATACAACACCCGTGAAAGCGGCTCTTATCTTCAGCTTGGAGCCAATATTTGCTGCTATTTTTGCAGCTATATTCTTAAGTGAAATACTATCAACACTTGAGCTAATAGGGGCTACTATTCTTATGTTTGGGGTGTTAACCTCCGAATTAGGTAAGTTTGTTTTCAACAAATTGAAAAAAATAGTACTTAAATAATTAAATATTTTTATTTTTTTCTTTGATAATCCAAAGATTATTTATAAGTTACAATATTCTTGACTGAGTTAAGTTAAATACTTTAAAGAAAAGTATTATTTCAGTCAAATTTTTTAAAATTTATTTAAAGTTTATTGTATGAATATATTTATTGCAAAGTTGAATTTTTCAACTACTAGCGACAGTCTTCGTGATTTATTCGAAGAGTTTGGTGAAGTTACTTCTGCCAATGTTATTATGGACAGAGTTACGGGCAAATCTAAAGGATATGGCTTCGTAGAAATGGCAAACGACGATGAAGCACAACGTGCTATCGACGAAACTGATCAAAGTGAATTCGAAGAAAGAACAATTGTTGTTAAGAAAGCGAATCCAAGAGAAGAAAGACCAAGAACAAATAACAACAGAAGATTTGATAGAGACGATAGATATTAATCTACGGTTGTTCTAGAAAATGATAACGATTTTAGGGCTGATATTTATATCGGCCCTTTTCATTTTATATCGCTTTTTTTTATTTTTTGATGTAAGCCATATCTGTTGATACTTTGTCAACACCATTAGTCCTAATGTAAGACTTAACCGTGAATTTATCCTTTCTTTCTAGTTTTACTTCCAGTCGTACATCCCCTTCATTTGGGAACTTGTCATAAGTCCTAAATTCGAATAAATTGCTCTCAGCTATATAATCACCCCAAAACAAAGCTGGGGTTTCACCTGAATTATCATAGCTTATAAAATAGTATTTGGAGAAATTCTTATCATATCCGATTATTGAATATAAATTCACTTCACCTAAATCAAAACCTAATTTACTATTTATCTTTAATACCGTTTTACCTAGGTCAAGTTCTACCTTCGCTTCACCTCTACCACCTGAAGGAACGCCTTTATCAGTTCTATTAGCGTATATTACATCCCAATCACCAATAAATTTTTCGAATACTTTATGCGATGGAACTGAATAATAAGGGCTAGTATCTTTTGCAAATAGTGCCATTGTCGTAAAAATCAACACAATTAAAATCATCTTTTTCATTTCTTACTCTATATTTAATCTTTATTTATTAAAACTTTCAACTATCTTTACGAATTCAGTCTCTAATAGTTCGTCTAACTTGGAAACGTCTTTACCACCAGCAGTAGCCATGTGTGGTTTACCACCACCACCTCCACCGAGGAACTTAGCGGCTTCTCCTACTATTTTTCCAGCTGGGTAACTTCCCGTGATATCATCTGATACTACGCAAACTAGCTGTACCTTATCATCAACTACTGTACCGAGTAACCCGATTCCATTAGCTTTGAATCCTTTTCTTAGCTCATCACCCAAATCACGTAGCTGATCCATATTTTCAGCTTCTATTCTCTTAGCTATCACGCTAATTCCATTAACATCTTTCGACTCAGACGAAAGGTCTGACAAGCCACTTGAAAGTTCTTTTGTTTTCAGGTCAGAAATTTCCTTTTCCAATCGTTTAATTTGGTCTTGTAGATTGGCTTCTTTTTCTTTTTCGTTTGCTATATCGTGCTCTAGTTTTCTTATGTGCTGAGGGATAGCCGCACCAGTTATTGCTTCTATTCTTCTTATTCCAGATGCAATAGATGATTCAGAAGTAATTTTTAGAAATCCAATTTCTGAAGTATTTACTACGTGAGTACCACCGCATAACTCTTGCGAATAGTTATCATCCATAATTACAGCACGGACAGTTTCGCCATACTTATCACCGAAGTACATTTTAAGCCCATCTTTGTTCTGTGCTTCTTCTAGTGACATAACTTTCGTTTCAATTGTATGAGCTTCAAGTATTTTAGAGTTAACCATTTCTTCTATCTCGGTCATTTGCTCAGGCGTCATCTTCTCGAAGTGATTATAATCAAATCGAAGATAGTCAGGAGAAACAAGTGAACCTTGCTGTTGGATATGAGTCCCCAACACTCTTTTCAGAGCTTCGTGCAACAAGTGAGTAGCACTGTGATTACGCATTATGCTCTGTCTTCTTTGTTTATCAATAGTCGCAGTAGCTCTCTTACCAGTTATATCAGCTGATATTTCTCCTTTTACAAAGTGAAGTATAGCCGTACCAGATTTTTTTACACCAGTTACATAGTAATCTTTGCCTTCTACGCTTATAGTACCAGTATCAGATATCTGCCCACCGCTTTCTACATAGAAGGGAGTTTTGTCAAGTATTATGATATTGCCATCTACGTGGAGTACTGTGCTTTCAGATTCCATAGCCGTATAACCTACGAACTCTGAAACGAAGTCATAGCTATCACTCTCAGCTTGTTGACTTACATTTTTTCTACTACTACGAGAACGACTTTTTTGCTCTTGCATATTCTTCTCAAAGCCATCTGTATCAACGGTCATTCCTTTATCACGAGCTATTAGCTCAGTCAAATCTAACGGGAAACCAAATGAATCGTAAAGCAAAAACGCATCGTCACCACTAATTACTTTGCCGCTATTAGCAGCCAATTCTTCGAACTTTATTAGCCCTTGGTCAAGTGTTTGCAAGAAACTCTCTTCTTCGGCTTTTACTATCTTAGTTATTAAGTCTTGATTTTCTTTTATCTCTGGGAAAAAGTCTCCCATATTCTCAACTAGAACAGGCACTAACTCAAATAATACAGGCTTTCTGAAACCCAATTCACGTGAAAAACGCGCTGCTCTACGCAGTATTCTTCTTAGTACATAGCCTCTGCCCTCGTTACCCGGAATTGCACCGTCAGCAATCGAGAACGCAAGAGTACGGATATGATCAGCGATTACTCGCATTGCTATATCAGTTTTTCCGGCTTCGCTGTGTTCGTATTTGATATTAGAAAGTGCCGAGATTTTGTCAATTAAAGGCATAAATATATCTGTATCATAGTTCGAGTCTTTGCCTTGCAATACTCGCACTATACGCTCAAGACCCATACCAGTATCAACGTGAGTATTCTTTAGGTCTTCTAGCTCGCCATTTTCATTTCTATTATACTGTATGAATACCAAATTCCATATTTCTATTACCCTTGGGTCATCTTGATTTACTAGATCACGTCCCGATTTATCAGGAGTACCGTCATAGTGCAATTCCGAGCAAGGACCACAAGGACCTGTATCGCCCATCTCCCAGAAATTATCTTTCTCGTCGCACTTTAGTATTCTATCTTCAGGCAGGTACTTTGTCCAAATTTGGAATGCTTCGTCGTCATCACGGAACACAGAAGCGAAGAGTCTGTCTTTTGGCAATCCCCAAACTTCTGTCATTAACTCCCAAGCCCATTCTATAGCTTCTTCTTTGTAATAATCACCAAAACTCCAGTTACCAAGCATCTCGAAGAATGTATGGTGATATGTGTCAACCCCAACTTCTTCTAAATCATTGTGCTTACCACTAACTCTAATACATTTCTGAGTATCTACGGCACGAGTATAATCTCTCGTTCCTTGCCCCAAAAATACATCTTTGAATTGGTTCATACCTGCATTAGTGAATAGCAATGTAGGGTCACCGTGTGGTACTACGGGAGCAGAAGGAACAGCTCTATGTCCTTTCGATTTGAAAAACTCTATGAATTGGTTTCTAATTTCTTTTGAAGTAAGCATATTTACAGAATGTTAAGTTATAGTAATTCCAAATTTAACGAATTGGGCATAAAAAAAGCGAAACTTCGTTAGCTTCGCTTGATTTTTTTATCTAATTAGGTTTCTTACCCCTTAAAATCGTGAGCTTTGTGTTGCCCATCGCAATATGGCTTATTAGCTGAGTGACCGCAACGGCAGAAAGCTACTGCTTTTCTATCCAGTTTTTCTTCTCCATCAACAGTTTTTAATGTTAAATCTCCGTACACCATTAGTGGTCCATTAAGCAATGGTTCTACTTTAGTTGGTTCTGACATCTTCTCTCCTTTATTTTGTTTATCATAAGTATAACTCAATGCACCCGATGGGCATTGGTCTATTTGTTTCATAATCACTTCTTTGGTGGCACCATCTACATTAATCCAAGGTCTTGCTTTGGGGTCAAATACAGAAGTCAGACCGTGATAGCATTTCTCCGAATGTATGCAAACAGAAGCATCCCAATGCACAGTTAAGTCTTCTTTTATATAGTCTTTAGTCGCCATGTGTTTATTATTGCTATTAATGGTACAAACGTAACTAATCACATTAGTTATAAGTAATAATCAAATATACAAAATATAAAGGAATAATTATGAAAAACTTAATTTACTTGTCGTTTACAATGCTATTATCTTTGTCGCTTCAAGCCCACGAATTACCTCGGAGAGGTACCCTTGGCGTACATTTATCTCCAGATACAACTCAGGAGAGCGGGGCAATAGTCCAAAAAGTATTGTCTAATGGTTCTGCTGATAGAATGGGTGTAGTAGATGGGGATAGGATAATTTCAGTAAATGGGAATGTAACAAATACTTTCAAACAGTTAATGCAGCAACTAAGTGAAACTAAGAAGTCGAATGAAACTGAATTAGGTATTCTCCGCAAAGGCAAAAATATTAAAGTCAAAGGTGAACTTCTACCTACACCATTCGTTGTAAAAAATGAGTATATACTAAGTAGTTTCAATTATAAGGGGAATTATATCAGAACTATAATTGAGAAGCCAAAAGGCGAAGGACCATTCCCTGTCATTTATTATATACAAGGCTACCCATGTCAAAGTTGCGAATACACTGAGCAAAGTAACCCTATACGTAGATTTATAGATGATTTGGTATCACTTGGCTATATGGTTTACAGAGTTGAGAAACCGAATATGGGTGATTCGAGAGGTGATTTGCAATGTGATGAGATAACTTTTACTACAGAAGATGAAGTCTTTTCGATGGGATATGATGAGCTGTTAAAATCAGAATATGTAGATACAGATAAGATTGCTATATTTGGTCATTCACTAGGTGGTATGCATGCACCAATCATTTCTGCAGAAAAGAAACCAGCAGCAACAATTGTTTATGGTATTAGGATAGATAGTTGGTATGATTATATGCTAAAAACTTTCGATATTCAATACCCATTATGGACTGGTGGAGATTACGTCCAAGGTAATGATGTAAAAAACCAAGTCCGTGATTATTTATATCAGATTTATTATAAAGGTAAAAATGCTGAAGATTTGATAGATTCTGATTCCACGAGAAGGTTATTTCAAATTCATCTTAACTATATGGGTAACAATAAATTTTTTGGAAGAAATAGCGATTTTTTTGTGGATTTGAATGCAACTAATATAGTTAAATATTGGAGCGAAATACGAAATCCAGTACTATCATTACACGGTCAGTACGACTTACAGGCATTGGACAACGAAAGTGCAAGCAAAATAGAAGAAATAGTTGACTATTACAATGGTAAAGATATAGCTGATTTCATTGAAGTCCCTAATACTGAGCATATATTTATGAAAGTTGAAAGTCAAAAACATGTAGCTCAATTATCCGAATCTGGTCAAATGTTTAACTATGCAGCTGACAATTACAATGAAGAAATCGCATTATATGTTCACAATTGGTTGACTAAAGTTTATGAAAGAAACAATTGAAATAAAATACATAACAGACGATATGTACTATACTAATAAGCAAATTAGTAATAGTCATATAGTGTATTCGAATATATCAAATACAGCAGTACATGATAGAGCAAAGCTTCATTCATTAAAATTTTGTCTTTCTGGGCTAGAAATATACCGTATCAACGGATATGAAAAGCGACTCAGCCCTGGTGAGTTTATTTTAGTTAATCCGGATCAAAATTTCGAAATAATAGCAGATAAAAAGAATACAGAGGGTATTTGTTTATTTTTTGAAAATAGCAATGACAACAATATCTCTGACATTGTATTCGAAAATAAAAAACATAGTATCTTTGATAATATTGAGTTAATGAATAATATTATCTCTATTCAGAACAATTTGGTTAGAAATAGACTGACTAAAACAAATATAAACTTTAGTTCATTTTTAGATTTATTAACGAATGATATAAATGTAACGAGGCATTCATTAAATTGCTTAGATATGAAAAATAATCAACTTAGCATCGATTTGGCATATAGATTGATAAAGGTTAAGGAGTTCATTGATAGTAATTATTATGAAAACCTCGATATAAATCAGTTAGCAGAGTTGTCTTATACATCGAAATTTCATTTTCTGAGAATGTATAAAAAAATGTTTGGTATGTCTCCTTACAACTATATTCTAGAACTTAAACTTTTAGAATCAAAGAAATTATTACGATCTTACAATACAATAGAAGTCTCAAGAAAATTAAATTTTACAGATAGGTCTGCATTTTCAAACCGATTTAAGAGGAGGTTCAAAGAAAACCCGATAGAGTATAAAAAGAAAATCAAATAAATATTTTTTCATTTATGAATTAATTAATTAGATTTGTTTAATTATTTAGTAATAAGTTAATTATTCTCTCATCGGTGGAGTGAAAAATGAAAAAAAATTTAATTATCGCAGTCTTATTATTTGCTATGAGCATAGCCTCATATTCGCAAATACCTCAGAGTATCTCATATCAGGGATTACTCACTAACCAAACACTAAAGCCAGTACCTGATGGCAGCTACAACGTTAGCTTTCACTTGTACAGTAACCCTAATGGTGGGTTACCCGTATGGAGTGAAATCAGGACTATCTCCACATCGAGTGGTGTGTTCGACGTTGTATTGGGTGAAGTAACAGCTATTAATTTGAAGTTCAATACTCAGTATTGGCTTGGAATACAACTAGATGGCGAAAATGAGATGACGCCGAGAATTCCACTAGTCGCTGCACCATACTCTTTCAACTCAAATACTTCGCAGTCATTGACAGACAACGCAACAGGTGCTGTACTATCATTGAACGGAATGGAAGGAAAGCTAGATATGGAAGCTGGGAATAATATAACTATAAGCAATAGCAATGGTAAAATATTAATAAGTGCTGAATCAAACATTTCAGTAAATCTGGAGTCTAGTAGGGCACATTTGGATATACAATCGGATGGAACGAACTTCGATATTAACATAAAAGACAATTCCATCACTGACAATCTAATAAAAGACGTTGATTGGTCTAAAGTAAAAAACGCTCCTACTTCGTACACTCCAAGCGGTACAGCTGGAGGCGATTTGGAAGGGAATTATCCGAACCCTACTCTAGCTAGCAAAGGTGCTACTAGTGGCCAGGTACTAAAATGGGATGGAAGCCAATGGATAGCAGACAATGATTTGATAGGAAGTGTTGACATACAGACTAGTTCACCGGTAAAAGGTAATGGAACTAGCTCAAACCCTATCTCTATCGGTAAAGCATCAACAACTACTGATGGATATTTATCAAAAGAAGACTTCAATAAATTCAATACAGTTACACCAGCGGGTGATCTGACTGTTAATACACCACTTTCGGGGAAGGGAACTAAAACTAGCCCTTTGTCAATGTTAACTTCGGATATTACTACTGATGGGGTAATAACTATACAAAACGGTGAAGGCACTGTAATAGGTAATAGCGATGTAGTAATTAATATACCTAAAGCGACAAGTCTTGTATCAGGATATTTGGATACAGAGGCATATAAATTCTTTGGTAGTAAGCTATCAAGTGTAGTATCTGGAGCACCATTAACAGGGGAAGGTACTTCGGCAAATCCTCTGGAAATAACTAGAGCTACAGTGAATTCTAATGGGTATCTAACATCAACTGACTTCAATACATTCAATTCGAAATTATCGCAAGTACAAGCAAATCAGCCATTAACAGGCAAAGGTATTAGCTCTGACCCATTAAGTATGAACTCTGCTAATTCAGCCCAAGACGGTTATCTGACTTCGGGTGATTGGCAGAAATTTGATGGTAAATTAGATAATGTAAATGTAAACAGCCCTATGACAGGTGATGGTACTACGGCTAATCCTTTAGCCATTGCTTCGGCTAATGCAACTAGTGATGGATATCTTAGTTCAGCTGATTGGATTAGATTCGATGCTGCTGGAACTACTGTAGCAAGTGCACCTATATCTGGGGATGGTACTACGGCGAATCCTTTAGTCATTGCTTCGGCGAATGCAACTAGTGATGGTTATCTTAGTTCAGCTGATTGGAACACTTTTAATAGCAAACTAACGAATGTTACTAGTTCTACTCCTATTACTGGAGACGGAACTACTGGTTCGCCTATAACAATGGCACAAGCGAGTGCTAGTTCAAATGGTTATTTGACTTCAGCTGATTGGAACACTTTTAATAGCAAACTAACGAATGTTACTAGTTCTACTCCTATTACTGGAGACGGAACTATTGGTTCACCTATAACAATGACACAAGCAAGCGCTAGTTCAAATGGATATTTGACTTCAGCAGATTGGACGAAGTTCAATAGTACTGCAACTACTGTTGTAAATGCACCTTTGACAGGTGACGGTACAACCGGATCTCCTGTAAGCATACCACAAGCAAACACAAGTAATAATGGATATCTAAGTTCTACTGATTGGAACACTTTCAATAACAAATTAAATAATGTTTCAAATGATGCTAGTTTAAGTGGTAATGGTACAAGTGGTAGCCCACTAAGTGTATTATCAGCGAATGTAGTTAGCTCTGGTGTTATAGTAGTTTCTAACGGAACAAATAAAGTATTGGGAACAACTGATATGAGCTTAAGCATACCACAAGCGAATGCTACGACAAACGGTTACCTTAATTCAACTGATTGGACTAAATTCAACAACTCATCAACAACAGCTGTGAATGCACCTTTGACAGGTGACGGTACAACTGGATCTCCTGTAAGCATAGCACAAGCAAACACAAGTAATAATGGATATCTTAGTTCTACTGATTGGAACTCATTCAATAGTAAGCTGACAAACGTAGCAAATGATGCTAGCATAAGTGGTGATGGTACTTCTGGAAATCCTTTAAGTGTAACAGCAGCAAATGTAGTAAGCTCTGGTGTTATAGTAGTTTCAAACGGAACTAATAAAGTATTAGGAAGCTCTGATATGAGTATCAGCATCTCACAAGCAAGTGCTTCTACTAATGGTTATCTTAGTTCTACTGATTGGTCAAAGTTCAACAACTCATCAACAACAGCTGTGAATGCACCTTTGACTGGTGACGGTACTACTGGTACACCTATTAGCTTAGCTCAAGCAAATACATCTACAAACGGATATTTGAGTTCGACTGATTGGAACACTTTCAATGGTAAAATATCAAATGTAACTAGTTCTGCTCCTATTAGTGGAAACGGAACAAGTGGTAATCCGTTAACTATGAGTCAAGCGAGTGCTTCTACAAATGGATATTTAGGATCGTCAGACTGGACGACTTTCAATAATAAATTATCATCAATAACAAGTAGTACTCCAATAAGTGGTAACGGCACTTCTGGCAATCCAATAACTATGAGTCAAGCTAGTGCATCTACTGATGGATATTTAGCTTCTTCTGATTGGACGGCTTTCAATAATAAACTAACTAATGTTTCAGCTACATCGCCTATATTTGGTAATGGTACTTCGGGGAACCCTTTGTTTATGCAAAGTGCAAATGCATCTAGAGATGGATATATAACGGCTAATGATTGGTCCAGATTTAATAATACTGCTACTACATGGGTACAATCTCCACTTCTAGGTACTGGTTCTTCATCTGATAGAGTAAGACTACCAAAAGCAGATGTATCTACAAATGGATATCTTGCTAGTTCGGATTGGAATACTTTTAATACTAAGCTTAACTTTGTTTCTGCTAATTCTCCTTTTTCAGGTGATGGTACTTCGGGTAACCCGCTAAAATTGGATCAAGCAACTAGTTCAACAACAGGTTATTTAATTGCTGCTGATTGGATTACTTTTAACAACAAATTAACTAATGTTACTTCATCAGCACCATTATCAGGGAACGGCACAAGCTCACAACCTTTGACTCTATCAAAAGCGAATAGCTTTACAAATGGATATTTGTCTTCTGCTGATTGGAGTACATTCAATAACAAACTAACTTCTGTTACTAGAACAGCGCCGCTTACTGGTGACGGAACTAGTGGAACACCACTAGGTATTACAAAAGCATCTTCTACAACTGATGGATACTTATCTGCAGCTGATTGGACAACATTCAATAATAATAGCTCATCTGTTGCAACGACGGCTCCTATTACGGGTGATGGATCTATTTCCGACCCTGTTAAAATGGCACGTTCTACTGCTAGTGTGAGTGGTTATCTACATAATTCTGATTTCAATACATTTAACAATAAGCTTTCAACTGTAGTTTCTGATGCTTCACTTAATGGTAATGGAACTTCAGGTAACCCACTCTCTGTTCGTACATCAAGCATGACTGGTGACGGCATTATAACTATTTCAAACGGTAATAATAGTGTAGTCAGTGGTGCAAACGTTGGTATTGCTATTACTCAAGCGAGTACATCTTCAAGTGGATATTTATCACAAGCAAATTGGAATACATTCAATAATAAATTGTCAACTGTTTCTAGAACAGCGCCATTAACTGGTGATGGTACTAGCGGTACTCCATTGGGTATAACTAAAGCAAACAGTACGACTGATGGGTATTTGAGTTCTGCTGATTGGAATACTTTCTATAACGCTACTGTTGGTGCTATAGCAACAAGTGATCCCGTCTTCGGTGATGGTTCTACTACTAATCCTATTGATGTAAGACAAGCAAGTGGCTCTCAAGATGGATACATTAGCTCTGTTGACTATCTATCATTCAAGAAAAAATTAGACAGCGTTTATGTTGATCCACCGTTGAAAGGAAATGGTTCTGCAACGAACCCTATTGACATTTCAACAGGTAGTATTTCAGCAAATGGGCCTATCATCTTATCAAATAATACTGACAGACTAGTAGGTGCAGCTAATATGACTATTACTATGCCGAAGGCAACTTCTACAACTGATGGATATTTGAGTAAAGAAGATTGGGCTACATTCAATAGTGGAAGTGCAGTAACAGTCTCTGCACCAATTACAGGAGCTGGTACTTCGACTAATCCATTTACAGTGCAAGCGGCTACAGATTCACAATCTGGCGTAGTAACTACATCAGCACAAACTTTTGCTGGAAATAAAACTTTTGATGGTAATGTCGGAATCGGAAAAACTGCCACTTCAAATACAAAATTGTATATTGCATCTACTAGTGATAGCGACAATGGAATAAAGATTGGTAGTAGCTCTGATTATGGAGTATTAGTATTTGGTTCTACAGAATCTTCTACTTCTACTAGTCCTTCTAAAGGCAAATCTGTATTAGTTTACAGCTCTGACCCCGGTGGAACAATAGGGCTACCTAGTTCTGAAAACGGAACTATGGTGACCGTTATTAATTCTTCGGGTGGAACAATCACTGTTGGTTCTGCTACAAACTGGGTTCTAGCATCAAATACAGCGGCTAGCTTTATTAGATATGGTTCTAAATGGTACCACATGGATTAAGATTATGAAAAAAATTATATTTATAATACTACTTGTCAGCTTTTCAAATCTCTTCTCTCAAACAAAATTAGAGAAAGGAGTGCTAAGCTCTGGTGGTAATAAGACTACTGATGGCAATCACATTCTCCGATCTACTATAGGTCAGAGTTTCATCGGCATAACTGGTGACGGAAACAATACCAAAAGCCTCGGATTCTGGTATTCGATTGATAAAGGAATAAACGACACCGTAGCAACGGCAGTCGTAACTCTTCCAAAAGTAGAATCAGAGACTGGTGTAGATATAGACGTTCCGCTTATGCTAGTTAACTCTAGACAGTTTGCCGGATCTAGTCACAAATGGACTGCGACTATAAGTTTCAACTCTACAATTCTTTACCCAATAGATGGAATGCCTGATTGTGGGCTAGATGAAGATTGTAAGATTAAAATATCAGGTGAATTTTCGGATTCTACTGGAGTGCTTTATAATTTGAGATTCAAAACAAAACTCGGTGCAGTACTATCAACTGACTTAGTTATAGAAGATTTTCAATGGACAGAGAACATAGTAACAGTAACGAATAATGGTCTATTCCAACTCAAAGGAGTCTGTGAGATAGATGGAGTATATAGACTTATCTTACGTTCAGTTGAAGCAGGTATTACAAATACTTTCCCTAATCCTGCTATGACTACTATCAATATAGATTATCAGCTTCGTGAATCAGGTAGCAACAAAATGGAAATAGTAGATACAAAAGGTGAAGTAGTAGCAATATATAATGATTTATCGAGTGAGTCGGGTTTGTTTAGCACAACAAAAAGCGTAACAGACATTCCTTCAGGCGTTTACTATATAGTGCTTACTACGCCAAATGAGATTTTTACTAAAAAAATAGCCATACAGAAGTAGTATGAAAAAAATAACATTAGTATTATTAGCTTTCCTTCTTCCTTTTGCACTGATTTCTCAGGGCAAACTTGACCAAATAGGTGATATCGGTATTTACGGTGGTATGGGTCTGAATAAATATTCGACTTCATTCCAATCTTTACCAAATTACCCTTGTTGCAACCCAAACTACGAAAGTGGTGATGGACTAGGAATGAACTTGGGGTTTTTGGCAAATTATAATATTAATGATGAATTACAAGTTGGTTTGAAATTAGGTTTTAGCGATTTATCGGCATTAATTTCACAATCTGAATATGGGATATTTGACAATAACCTTGGAACTAAAAGTAATGGTCTAATCCGTCACGATTTGGATGTAAAACTACCATCTATAGTATTTGAACCTACTGTATCTATGGTCTTGATTGAGAACTTAAAAGGATACCTAGGTGTCGGTCTGAATTATTTACTATCTGCAGATTTGTCTCAGAAAGAAACGCTAGAACAACCCAACGACGTTACGTTTGAAAATGGTAAAGCCGTTAGAAATGAGAAAAGTGGTACTCTAGAAAACATAACGAGCATATTGCCATTAGTTACTTTAGGTGCAAGTTACGACTTACCTTTGGACAATAATAGTGATATGTTCCTTTCACCAACTATTAGTTATACTCATAGATTTGGCAATGTTGTCCCTGAAGTAGATTGGGCTGTTAGCACTTTGAATCTGGGCGTTCAACTCAAGTATTCTTTAAAAGAAAAACCAATAGTAAAAGAGCTAGAGCCAGTCAAACCAATAGAACCAGAGATAATAGTACCTATTGCAACATCTGCTATTGCGGCTAATTTTCAAGTGAAGCTGAACGAAGAATATTCGAGCGATACTATATTCGTGAAGTACGACAAAGATTTGAAATTCGAAGCGATTTTGGGTTACGTATTCTTTGAAGAAAATGACGCAAATATTCCGGCTAGATATGATCTAATCTCGGAATCTGAAGCTGAAGTATTCAAGACGGATAAATTAAAATTTGAAAATTCTCTTTCTGGTTACCACAATATATTGAACATATTGGGGCAACGTTTCCAAAAGTTCCCAGAAGTGAAAATTGACCTAGTTGGCTGTAATTCTGATTTTGATTTAGAGCAAGGCAATAAAGAAATATCACAAAAAAGAGCAGAAACAGTACGAGATTATTTCGTGAATACTTGGAAACTAAATCCTGACAGATTCACTATCTCTGCTAGAAATTTACCAGAAACACCATCAAAAACTGATAATGAATTTGGTAGAGCTGAAAACCGAAGAGTTGAAATTGTACCTCAGGACTGGACTATATTCAAACCACAGCTAATGTCTGACACGACTAGCTCTACGGATAAAAACCTAGAAGTAACAATGCTACCGAAAGTGGACTCTAAACTTCCGCTTACTAACTGGGAAATACAGATATTCAATAATGATGGCGTGAAGAAAACATTCGCAGGTGTTGGTACCCCTCCAGAATCACTAGAATGGAACCCACTAGAAGAGTTAGGTGCATTGCCGACAGAAGATAACCCACTTAGCTTTAAGCTTAACGTACGTGACAGTATAGGAACAGAGAAGAGCTTCGCTGGTGAGATACTAACTGATGAAAAGAACTCTTCGGAAATGAGCTTTGTACAGAAGTTCGTAAATGATGCTAAAACTGAGAAATACAATCTAATCCTATTTGGATATAATGTAACACAACTGCCACCAGTAGCCGAAGTTACTCTGAACCTAGTTAAAGAAAGAATAACAGACAAATCACAAATTGTATCTATCGAGGGATATTCGGATATGATAGGTGATGAGGAATACAATGTTAAACTATCTCAGGATAGAGCATTGACTGTTGCTAAGGCCTTAAACGTAAGTTCTGAAAAAGCAATTGGTCGTGGTAAAGTGAAGAACGAAATCTATGATAATAAACTACCAGAAGGTAGGTTCTATTCTCGTTCAGTTATTGTTACATTACAAGGAAATAAGTAAGATAAATCTATTTTTTAATATTCTGTAAATGTGTTTGTTAACTCTAAAAACCTCACTTTCAGTGTTATTGCGATGACTCAGAGCGAAGCGATGAGGAAGCGGCAATCTCATAATATTGAATAAATATTACGGGTTTTAAATTCTACAAACGAAAGACTCTTTTGTTTGAGTTAATTATAGAATAAATCACCCAAACCGCTTACTAGCCCAAGCCCATAAATCTTTATCATCTATTACTTCATATTTCATCTTATCTGATGGATATTGAGTTATACTCTGCTCTATTTCATCTTTGCTCTTCAGATTAGAGAGCCAATATTTCTCATCTTCCTTCTTGAGTATAACCGGCATCCTCTCACGGTTATTGTGGACATAGCCCATTAGCTCATTAGCTTCCATTGTTAGTATGCTATAGGTGTGAAGTATCTCTCCCGTGCTTTTATCCGTCCAGTGCTCGTATATACCAGCAAATGAGAATATCTCCTGATCAGAAGTAGTAACGAAATGAGGTATTTTTTCTTTACCTTCGTGCCTCCATTCGTAAAATCCAGTAGCAGGTATTATACATCGTCTAGTTTTTATAGCGCTCCTGAAAGACGGTTTTTCGAAAACAGTTTCTGACCTAGCATTCCCTGTTTTCTTACTTATATCATCAGCATCTTTTTGGGATTTTATCCATGATGGGACTAACCCCCAATTATAGAAACTAACCGTGTCCGGCTCTTCGGCGGTGATTATAGGCATACTCGGATTGGCAAATGCGTTGGAGTGGAATACAGATTCGAAATCTGGGGGATTTGCAACCCCATATCGATTCCCTGTTTTAATTTTATCTGCTATATAGGCATAGTGAAAGCACATGATGTATAGTATTGATTGTTATTTGATACCACAAATATACTAAATAAATTCGACTTGCATTTATTGGGGGATTACTCTTCTGCAACTACTTTCTTCTGTGATACGTGAGTACGAAACTTACCGTTCTCATCGAATACTGTTAAAGAAACAGAGAATGTACCTGTTGCCATGAAAGTGTGAGTTGGGTTTTGCTCATAAGAATATTTCCCATCGCCAAAGTTCCAGATATAACGTACTGCATTGGGTGTTGAGTAGTTAATGAAATCAATCTTAAGCGGAACAGAACCGCTGAAAGTACCAAAATCAAATGCTGGTGTTAGTTTCTGCTCTACTTTTACTGCCTTAGTTATCGAGTGTTCACGACCATAATCATTTTTAACTCTCAGAGTTACTTGATACGTTTTCGATTGGTCATACTTGTGGATGGGGTTCGTCAATTTGGATGTAGTACCATCACCGAAATCCCAATTCCATTCTACAATTGGCCCATAGGAATCATCATAGAACTGAATATTATTATCAGCAATAGTAGTTGTATTGAAATTACTAGTCACTGTATCGAAATTTAGAATATTCAGATTATGTTTGTACAAATACCCACCATCACCAATCGAGAGTTTACTACCATCAGCTAGAGTTGTCAGGAATTTCCCGAAATATGGAGCGGTAATAACTTTATCCATCACTACTTTTTTACTGCTAAGGTGTATTGACATTAGTTTTTTACCTTCGGTTGTAGATAATACAAATGTCGAAATACCATGTACCGAGTCTTGGTAAAGTCCATTGACATAACTAGTGCCCTTTAAGTAGTATGAGCCTTCTATCTTATTCGAAATATAATTGTAAAGAATAAGAGTATCTGAATTTTTATATGCTGAAAGTGTATCATCTATAAAGCATTTGAACCAAGTGCCACTTCTTATTTCAACATTACTGGAATTTTTTAAAGTTTCATTTTCAAGTTTAAAGTAGTTATAAGTATCAAGATATTCCTGACTGATTATATATGGATTTTGGTTAATTGTACTTGAAATGATTCTTGTCCCTTCATTATTAACGACCATAGAGCTTAAGTTTAAGTATCCTAGTCCATTAGTTATATTAGTATTAATGTTAACTTCTCTAGTTGAAGTATAATGATAAATTTCACCAGCATGACTTTCTGATTTATCATATTGACATAAGAAGTTGTAATCAGATAAAGCATAAAAATAATAACGCCCATTTTGGTTCCTATAGTAATCACCACCAGATGTTACCCATGAATAAAGAACTTCTCTTATCCCATTTTTGTAGGACAATATTCTATTATCACCATTTGTATAAGCGTCATACTCACCAATCAAAATATTGCTCGTATCGGTTGGTGATAAATCCCAATTACCTGTCTCAATACCATACGAATACCCACCAGCATCCCTACTAGAACTATGTGATAACCATTTTCTCTGGAATACATTCCCATTAATTTTATCTATATATAAACCTTCGTAATCGAACTTATAGAATAATAGACCTTTATAGTCTCTAGATACTCCGTTCGGATTTACTCTATAATTAGAAACAGAATAGTCTTCCACTTTAGTCCAAGTAGTAGTAACTGTTTCAGTTCTTAATGAATCATAAAATGGAACAACAAATGAGTAGGTAACAGAATTCATTATTAAGAAAAATATAATTACAAAATATCTCATTCGACCACCGATACTTTAGTTGTGGTTATCTTTCCATTTCGGATGTAAGATATGAAATTGAGACCCATTGGTAATCTATATACTTTCTCAGATAGAATCTCGTAATTGACTGGAATACCCATATAATTGTAAATATTGAGAAGCTTGGATTCATTATCTAGAACTAACATATTTCCAAACAACTTTACCCCCGGTTTTAAACTATCTTGAATCCCAGAGATAGCTTCATTAATCTTCAATTTGTATAGTTTAGATTCATTCGAAGCAATGAAAAATGCATTTGTATCAGTTCTAAAAGCACTATTGATAGGAGTTATAGTGAGGTATTGTTTTTCTTCATCAGATAAAATTTTAAACGCGTATGTAGGGTTTATAAAATAATTAAAGTCCATTATTACTAAATAACCTTCTCTAGTAATTATAAAAGTATTACCATCATAATCATCTGTATAAATAAACCTGTCTTCTTTTAAGATTAGACCTATTTCATTAAGTAATAGACTAACAGCATTACCTTTATTAACTGCTGAAAGATAAATTCCATACTTTGATGAATGTATTTTTAATGTATCAGTTTTAAACTCAAATAAATCACCTGCTGCTCTGATATCCAAAGCCCCCTTATCTATAACATTACTTCCATCATAGATATAATATGGTATTTTAAATTCTGTGTTAGTTTGACCATAGTAATTATAATCTCTTATTTTAGCGCCACCACCAAAATAGTAATTGCCATTATAATTAGTAATTGTGTAAAGTTGAACAATCGAATTACTTCTTATAGGTAGTAACTCACTTTCCTCACCTCTCTTATGAAAAATATAGTCTTGCTCACTTAGCAAGAGATAGTCTTCATAATTTTTAGCGGCGATTGCGGTGAAGTTCTCCTTAGTCTCGAAGGAAATATCTTCCCAACTCTCTCCATAATCGAAAGTGCGGTACGCCATACCTGAGTCACCAACTACAAAGATAGTGTGGGCATCGAGCGAGTATAGCTGTCTAACTCTTGTTTCACTATCGAATACTATTTTCCAATTAGCACCATCATCGTCCGATTTGAAAACTCTGTTTCCGCTTCGTACTAGTATAGTCGAACTAAAAGCGTATATATCTTCTAATTTCAGTGAGGGGTAAGGGAGTGTAATAGGCACTAAGTCAAACTGCTTTTCTGCCTGAACAGTAAAGAAGAAACTAAGCAGGAGTATGTTTATCAGTATTTTCACAATATTGTAATATGATAATTGTTGAAGTACACTATCTGATACAACTTATGCTAATATCTATTATTTTCCAAAAGGAAATTTGGTTTTGTATTAATTTATTACATCCGAATGTGATGAATAAATTAGTTTTACCTTGAATGTAATTATTCTTCGACTTATTTGTTATTACTATAAGAGTTATGTTGGAAATGAAATTATTAATGGAGAGTAGATGAAAAGATATTTTATACAATTTTTATTATTATTAAGTTGTACCTCGCTGTGGTCGGCGGAGAGTCAACTGACTGTTAACCTCAATGGTGGTAGTGCTGATAATTATTTACTAAAAGACATAAGTAGTTTACGAATAGTAAATGATGTAGTTAATGTAATATCAGTCTCAATTACCGAAGATGATATAGTTTTGAAAAACGGAGAAACCTATCAGGTAATATATAATATCTCCCCCGAAAATGCTACTAATAAGGCCGTTAGTTGGTCTTCAAGCAATAACAACGTGGCTTCGATAGATGGTAATGGGTTGATAACCGCTTATTCCGCTGGTAACACTGTAATAACAGTGGAAACAGAAGACGGCGAGCTGCAAGATATGCTCAATGTAGTTGTGACTCCTATCACTTCAGTTGAAATTTCTGATGATGCAATAAGAATATACCCCAACCCAATCCAAAATTCACTATTTATAGAAATGGGTGATATTACTAAATACGAAATAGTTATTAGCGATATATCTGGCAATATACTATATTCGCAATTTGATGAAAATCATATAGATATGCATAATTACCCTACTGGGAATTACTTCCTGACAGTGATAGTAAATAATAAATACCACAACTTTAAACTTATTAAAAATTAAAAATAATATGAAAATAAAAATCTTAATTTTAGCACTCCTGACTACTAGTTATCTTTACTCCCAACATAAAGTACAGATAATCGGTATAGATGATTCTGTAAAGGAATATTCTGTTGAAGATATATCAGAAATTTCGTTCGCACTAGAAAACAAAACAATTGCAATTGTCAGCACTTCGGATAATACAATAGTCGAAATAGAGCTAGACAGTAAATCACAGATTACTTTCGACTCTGGGAAGATGATATTTACGAGTGAAAAAGGCAACGACGAATTCACGCTCAATGAAATATCATCAATCGAATTTGAAGAAATAGTAACTGGAAATAGATACCCTTTTGGTGAGTTAGTTGTCGATGAAATCACAGTTGATAACCTATCTAATCCCTGGAGTATTGATTTTATAGATAATAATAATTTGATATTCACTGAAAAAGAAGGTCAGTTATATAGACACAATATATCGGAAGGAAAGACAAGTGAAATTACTGGACTACCTAATATCGTATCTACTGGACAAGGTGGGCTTTTAGATGTAACGCTTCACCCTAATTTCGATGAAAATAAATTGGTCTATTTAGCTTACGCCGTTGGTGAGAATTTTAAATATACTACAGCCGTTGGACGTGGTACTTTGAATAATAATAAACTAGATAATTACGAAGAATTATTCAGAGGTGACCCATTAGTAAGTGGTGGTAACCACTTCGGTTCTAGAATTATATTTGACAAAGATAACAAGCTCTATTTCACAATAGGTGATAGAGGAAATCAGAGCAATGCACAAGATAGCACAAACCACTATGGCGGAGTGCTAAGAATAAACGACGACGGTAGTGTACCTAAAGACAACCCTTACCTAGATGCACAAGGAGCAAAACCTGAGATATATACTATGGGTAATAGGAATATACAAGGTATGTTCTACCTAACTGAAAAAGATGAAATATGGGCAATAGAGCATGGCCCAAGAGGAGGAGATGAACTAAACATAATAGAAGCAGGTGGTAACTATGCATGGCCATTAGCGACTTATGGAATCAATTATGATGGTACTCCTATAACTGAGAAAAGATCAATTCCGGGGTACATAGACCCTATTACATTTTGGGTTCCATCAATAGCGCCTTGTGGTATGGATCTAGTAAACTATAATGAAGAAACTAATGAGCTTGATATAATAATTGGAGCATTAGCTGGTACTCATTTGCATAGAATAAAAGTGAAAGACAATGTAGTAACCGAAACTGTTCGTAGTCTTTCTGGCTATGCACGCTTCCGTGATGTACAGATGTCACCAGATGGTTATCTATATGCCGCTACTCAATCCCCCGGTAGAATAATCCGCCTAAAAATTAAAGAATAGAATTTGAAACACATTCTCTAGGAATAAAACTGCCCCCAAATTGAGACTATCTTTTTGGGGGCAGTTCACTAAACGTTTTTGAATTTTAATAATGCACAGAACTCGAAGCGTGCTTGCCACGCGTTGGCTATCATCCGTTCTTTCACAGAGAGATTACAACGTTCCTCTTCATTACACTTAGAGCCCTCGTAATTGGATTTCATTTCGTTCAGAGTGACGTATTCAACGAATTTACCTTACCCTACATTCTCTTTTATTACTCTTTCTAAGTTGTCGAATGCATCTTGCAAAACGTCGTTGAGTATTTCGTGGTCGAATCGTGTTTGGTAAGTTAGTTCTTCTTTAGCTCGTTCTAGTCGAGTGTTTAGCTCTTCTGGACTTTCGGTACTACGCTTTAGTAATCTGCGTTGTAGTTCTTCGAAGCTTGGAGGATAGATGAAAATAAGCAATGTATCTTCGGGGAAGTTTTTCCTCAATGATACTGCTCCTTTTACATCTACGTCAAAAAGGATAGAGTTACCAGAATTCAGATGTTTTTTGATTTCAGATTTTAGAGTACCATAATAATTGCCGAATATCTGTTCGTATTCTGCAAATTCTCCGTTCGCTACTTTCTCTTCGAATTCTTCTTTTGTGAGGAAGAAATAATCTTTACCGTTGACTTCACCAGCTCTTATCTTACGAGTAGTGCATGAGACAGAGAAACGAATCTCTGGGTAGAGAGTCATCAGATAATTAGCTAATGTTGATTTACCGCCACCGCTAGGAGAAGAAAGTACTATGAGTTTTTTCTTGAACATTATCCCTCTGCTTCTTTCTCGCCACCCGGCTGGTTGAGCTGTCCGAATAGCTCCATTAACTCAGTTATAGTGCTAGTTCCTACGTCGCCTTTTGTATGCTGACGGATAGAAACTGTTTCGCTTTCTTGCTCTCTATCACCTATTATCAAGGCAAAAGGGATTTTCGCTTGTTCTGATTCAGCTATTTTACGACCGACTCCTTCCGAGCGATTATCGAATTTCACTCTGTAGCCCGAAGCTAATAGTGAGTTCACTATTTTCTCTGCAAAGTCATTTTGTCTATCAGTTATTGGCAATACACTTACTTGCACTGGCGCTATCCAAAATGGGAAATTACCCGCATAATGCTCTATTAGTATAGATATGAATCTCTCCATAGAACCGAATGGTGCACGGTGTATGATAACTGGACGGTGCGGAGCATTATCCGAGCCGATGTACTCTAACTCGAAACGCTCTGGCATTACGTAGTCAACTTGGACTGTACCTAACTGCCATTTACGACCGATAGCATCGCGAACGATGAAATCAATCTTTGGTCCATAGAATGAAGCTTCGCCCAATCCTATGAAATAGTTTAACTCTAATTCATCAGCAACTTCTTTTACTATTCTTTCAGATTTTTCCCAACCTTCTTCGTCGCCAGCATATTTGCCTTCTTGGTCATCACGGAACGAAAGGCGTGTCGTTACTTCCATATCGAAAGTCTCAAACACTAACTGAGTCAGCTCTATACAATCTTTTAGCTCGTCTTTTAGTTGCTCTTCTGTGCAATATATGTGTGCATCATCTTGAGTGAATCCACGTACACGCGACATACCGTTCAGCTCACCTGATTGCTCGTAGCGGTAAACAGTACCGAACTCAGCTATACGAACTGGCAAATCACGATACGATCGTTGCTCAGCGCTGTATATCTGATGATGATGTGGGCAGTTCATTGGCTTTAGCATGTACTCTTCTTCTTCTACACTCATAGGCGCGAATTGTGATTCGGCATAATATGGGTAGTGACCAGAAGTTTTGTAAAGTTCTAGATTACCAATGTGAGGAGTTATTACCTCTTGGTAGCCACGTTTCAATAATTCTTCTTTTATAAATCCTTCTAATTTACGGCGAAGTACTGTACCATTTGGCAACCAAACTGGAAGTCCACGTCCAACTTTCTGGCTAATCATATAGATACCAAGTTCAGGGCCTAATTTCTTGTGGTCACGTCTTTGTGCTTCGGCTCTCATTTCCATAAACTCATCTAGCATAGATGCTTTGGGGAAAGTAATACCGTAAATACGAGTTAATGTAGCATTGTCACTATCGCCTCTCCAATATGCTGAAGCTGTTGATAGCAGCTTGACTGCCTTGATTTCGCCTGTGTTCGGTATATGACCGCCACGGCATAAATCTTTAAAATTTCCTTGAGTACAGAAAGTAATCGGCTGACCTTTTAGTCCGTCTAGCAAATCCAACTTGTACTCGTTTCCTTTCTCTTTGTAAAACGCATAAGCTTCGTCCCAAGTAGATTCGGACATAACGAATTCCGATTTCTTCTGAGCTAGCTCTTTCATTTTGCTTTCTATTTTCGGGAAATCATCAGATGATAATGTATCCTCACCCGGCATATCTATATCGTAGTAGAATCCACTTTCTATAGAGGGACCGATACCGAATTTCACCCCAGGGTATAGCTCTTGCAATGCCTCTGCCAATAAGTGAGCAGAAGAGTGCCAGAAGAAATCCTTGCCCGTTTCATCGGCAAAGGTTACGAATTTTATCGTGCTATCTTCATTAATAGGACTATGGAGTTCATACTTTACTTCATTGTTGAGTACAATGCCTAATGCGTTACGAGCTAAGCCGTGCGATATAGATTTTGCAATTTCGTATCCATTAGTCCCTTGCGGAAATTCTTTGACGTTGCCATCTGGAAATGTGATTTTCATAATAATTATGCGAGTTTTGGTCTAAAAATAGACTACAAATATAAAAACTAATAGGCAAATAATCGTAATAATATGTAAGTCTCGTATAATTCATTATTTTTGTAGCAAATAAATTAATTAAAAATTGGAGAAACAATGAAAAAAATATTATTACTAATGTCGGTACTAATGCTGCCGATGTTCCTAACGGCACAAGATGATGAGATAGATAACCTACCATTCGACAATGAACCCCTAAGAGATGATTCACGTAGCTACTTCGTACTAGCTGGCGGTGTTACTTATGATTGGTTGATGATAAAAGAAGATCACCTAAATTCGTTTGGAGCTAGTCCTGATTTAGTACTTTCAGCTCCAATGCAGTTAATTGGTGGACAAGGTGTAATTGGTCTCCCTTGGGTGAAAAATCTTAGATTGGGTGTATTTGGGTATGGTGGAAGTGTAGAGTCAGATGTATTAAAATACTATGGTATTTCAAAAGGGCCAGATGGTATTGAGAAAGAAGAAATATCAGGGGCACAGACCAACTTAACAGCTAGTATGTTCGGGTTTTCAGTGCATTATGGTTATGTACCTTTCGAACACTTTGCTATATTAGCGGGAGTAAATGCTGGTTGGGGTGATATAACTTACGAAAGATTCGTTTCATCACTTACTTCAGATGATGTGAATCCGGCAGGTGGCTTTGGAACGGATAGATTAGAGAAAAATTACTTTTTTGCTATGCCTAATATCCAATTAGAATATGCAATCACTAGTTATATTATACTAAGAGCCGATGCAAGTTACAATCTAACAATCGGTCAAGATGAAAAGTGGACTCATAATACAATTGGGACTGCGACAGTAAACCCAGACTTCAACTTAGATGGTATGAAAGTAGGATTCGGTGTTATGATAGGTTTAGCTAATTTCTAAAAATAAAAACAGAAAATAAAATGAAAAAAATATTATTATTAATGTCAGTACTAATGCTGCCAATGTTCCTATCTGGGCAAGACGACGATATAGATTTACCTTTCGACAATGAACCACTAACTGAAGATGCTAGGACATACTTCGTATTAGCTGGTGGTGTGACTTACGATTGGCTAATGATAAAAGAAGACCACTTAAATTCTTTTTTCAATGACACACCTGAAGAATCAGAATTAGAATTATCAGGGCCAATTCAGCTTATTGGTGGTCAAGGTGTTCTAGGTATTCCTTGGGTGAAAAATCTAAGAATAGGTGTTTTTGGTAATGGTGGTAGTGTTGAATCGGGTACAATTGATAGCTCTTACCCTTCAGCGGTTGAAGGTGAAGCGATTATAGAATCAACAAACAGTGTTCAATCGAGCCTAAATGTTAGTATGTTTGGCTTTAGTCTCCATTATGGGGTTGTTCCTTTCGAGCACTTCGCAGTTCTAGGTGGGATTAATGCTGGATGGGGCGATGTAATTTATGAACGATATGTTGCGATTACTAGTCCAAAAGATGTTCAAACATATATGCCATTAGGTGTTTCAAGGTTTGAAAAGAACTACTTTTTTGTAATGCCTAATATCCAATTTGAGTATGCGATTACTAGCTATATAATACTAAGAGCCGATGCTAGTTATAATCTAACATTTGCTCAAGACACGTACTGGACTTATAATAATTTAGGTACAAACTCGATTAACCCAGATTTCAACTTAGATGGTATGAAAGTAGGGTTCGGTGTTATGATTGGTTTAGCTAATTTCTAAATTCAGAAAAGATTAGAAAAATGATAAAATTAGTACTACTATTTTCAATACTTATGTTGCCGGTTTTCCTATCGGCACAAGACGATGAGATAGATGTACCCTTCGAAAATGAACCACTAACTGAAGATGCTAGGACATACTTCGTGTTAGCTGGTGGTGTGACTTATGACTTTCTTCTACTAAACGATAACCACTTGAATTCGTTCGAATCGTGGCCAGATTTAAAGCTTTCTTCGCTTCTCCATTTAATTGGTGGTCAGGCAGTAGTTGGTATTCCATGGGTGAAAAATCTTAGAGTTGGAGTACTCGGTTATAGTGGACGTTCAGAATCTGAGATTTCAATAATTAAAGTTGGATCAGGATTCTTCATATCGGACACTGATGACATGTTTGCACAGAGTAGTCTTAGCACTAGCATGTTCGGTTTTAGTGTTCATTACGGATTTGTACCATTCGAACATTTTGCTATCCTTGGTGGTGTTAATGCTGGCTGGAGTGATGTAACTTATGAGGTTTATACTGCCTTTGCTGAGATTGATGAAAGAGCTCCATTTGGCTTTGGGATGGATAGATATAAGAAAGAATTATTCTTTGCGATGCCTAATATCCAGTTAGAATATGCTATTACTAGTTATATTGTAATAAGAGCTGATGCTAGTTATAATCTAACAATCGGTCAAGATACTGATTGGGTCTATAATAAATTAGACAAAACTACTGTTAACCCTGACTTTGATTTAAACGGATTCAAAGTTGGGCTAGGTATTATGGTCGGATTAGTTAATTTTTAGTATTTACTTAAGATAAAAATGAAAAAACTATTATTACTAATTATGGCTCTACTGACTCCAATCTTCTTAATGGGACAAGAGGAAGAATTAGATATCCCATTCGATAATGAGCCACTGAACGAGACATCACGAAGCTACTTTGTATTAGCTGGTGGTCTCACTTATGATTGGCTAATGTTAACAGATAGAGACTTAATATACTTTTATGGTAGAGAGCAGTATTCTGACATTAGCTTTTCTGGGCCAATGCAGTTAATAGGTGGTCAAGGTGTTGTTAGTATTCCTTGGGCAGAAAACCTAAGAATTGGTGTCCTCGGATATGGTGGGAGTATTGAATCTGGAATTTCAACTATTAATGATTATAATTCGGGAGATTATCCGAATTTTAGAGAAATAGATGTTCAAATAAGTCTTATTGCTAGTATGTTCGGGTTATCAATGCACTATGGCTATGTCCCTTATGAGAAATTTGCCATATTGGGAGGGTTCAATACCGGATGGGGAAATGTAATCCATGAACTGTATTCAACTTTTGTCAATAAAGATGTAGAAAATAATTTTGGTTACGGTATGGGTAGATTCGAGAAGAATTATTTTTTCGTTATGCCTAGTCTCCAATTTGAATATGCTCTAACTAACTTTCTAGTTTTACGAGCTGATGCTAGTTACAATCTAATCTTTGGTCAAGACGAGAAATGGACCTTTAATTACTTAACTAAACGCTCAAATATTCCAAATTTCAATTTATCAAGTATGAAGTTGGGTTTGGGAGTTATGGTTGGATTAGCTAATTTCTAATAAATTTAAGAGTGATAAATATGAAAAAAGTATTATTGTTAATTTCGGTACTAATGTTGCCAATATTCTTAACGGCGCAGGATGATGAGTTAGATTTGCCCTTTGATAATCAACCACTGACTGAAGCTTCACGCAGCTATTTTGTACTAGCTGGTGGTGTTACATTTGATTGGCTAATGATAAAAGAAGACCACCTAAATTCATTTTTCAATAATGAGTTAGGTGACTTACAACTTTCAGGTCCAATCCAACTAACTGGTGGACAAGGTGCAACTGGAATACCTTGGGTGAAGAACCTAAGACTAGGTGTTTTTGGTTATGGAGGGAGTGTAGAGTCAGAGGTCTCAACTTATAAGGGTACAAATATAGATGGTAGCGAGACAGGTATTGATGGACTAGTTCAAAGCAAATTAACCGCGAGTATGTTTGGGTTTAGTGTGCATTATGGCTATGTCCCATTCGAGCATTTCGCTATACTTGCAGGTGTAAACGCAGGTTGGGGAGATATGACTTACGAGTTTTATAATGCTTTATCCGTCAAAGAGAATGAGTTTAGTGATAACGGAACAAACAGGTTAGTAAAGAATTACTTTTTTGCTATGCCAAATATCCAATTGGAATATGCCCTTGCCAACTTTATAATCATAAGAGCTGACGCTACTTATAACTTGACAATCGGTCAAGACACAGATTGGACTTATAATACATTAGGCACGAATTCAGTTAATCCAGACTTCGATTTATCAGGTTTGAAAATCGGATTTGGAGTAATGGTAGGATTAGTAAATTTTTAAAAGAATATTTTCTATTTGGAATTAAAAAAAAATTCTTATATTTGAAACTCTATTGTGGACGAAAACGAAATAATAGAATGTAGGGCTCATAGCTCAGTTGGTTAGAGCAACGGACTCATAATCCGTTGGCCGGGGGTTCAAGTCCCTCTGGGCCCACAATATAAAACCCCTTGTAGTGCATGCTGCAAGGGGTTTTCTCGTTTTATTCGTCATACCCTATTCCTACTAGATTAGTTCTTATCAGCTCTAAAAAGTTCTGTAATTTTATATTTTTAGTCCACAAACAGTCCACAAGCCAAAAACAAAGATAATTAAGGAAATTGAGCAAAAACGGATAAGAATTAATTTGAAAACAATAAAAACTATTGCATAAAACCATTGAATTGAGTAATTTAGAGATGCGAAAAGAAATTACCATTTTTAAACACTTTTTGGAGTATATATGCAACACTCTCATACCAGATTTAAAAACAAGGATAAAATCATCAATTGCCTTCTGGCATTTATGATATTTTTCAACTTTCCCACTATAACAAATGCACAGGATAACCCGATTGTAACAATTGTTGCATCTGCAAAAGAAGGTGAAGAAGACCCATATATAGAAGTTAAATATGTTTTACGTGAATCATCAGTTATACAAATCGATAAAATTGAATTAATTGATCAGGATGTTAATTATTACGAATTGAAAGAAGATAATATAAGCGAAAATGACCTTGTCGGCGATATTGGATTTACTGAAACTTCAGGTACATCTACAAAGACTTTCAAATGGTATTATGAGCCTACACTAACTGACAATGATATATCGGGTAAACTGAAAGTTAAGATATTTCTTAGTGCAAAATCATCCCAACCTGCATTTATAAAGATGTATCTGGGGGATATTATGCTACAGTATGAAAACCAAACTGGTCCAGTTATACTCAGAAATTCAGAGGGGCCAACAGATGATTTTGAACCATATACAGGGCTTTCACCTTTAGGAAATTGGCATAGCACTTTGCCAGATGAAGCTAAATTCTATGGAATTGGTTCCGTAACAGATTTCCCTCTTTACAGACATAGTTCAAGTAATTTTCATGGAAGACCTACTTTGCTGAGTGGTTCTTCATTTTTTGCATTTAAGGATAATGAAAACTCTCGACAGATATGGATAAATGCCGCAGCTGGTAAAATGCAAGGACTTCCTGGAGCCAAAAAATTATGGGATTTCCAAATACATTACACAGGTGATGAAAAGTCAGGTACTGCAGTAGTAGGTATAGCTAGCGACGGGAGTCCTGATTTAGCATCAACATCAACAACTGATGCCACCTTGGAATTAGAATATTTATCATCTGATCCTGTAGCTTCGAATGAAGTTGAAATAGATAAAAAACCTGCTCTTAAGCTAATAGTAACTGCAGATAAGGATTATATCGAAAAGCCGGTTGCTCCTGAAGATACTTTGATTTTTAGTGTAAAAGTAGATGAACCTGACGATGAAGGTGATTTCTCACCTGCTGTAGGTGTAAAGATATTCGTTAGAAATAAGGTGAATAAGGATATTCAATTTGTTGAACTTGAAGACAAAACCGATGCAAATGGTGAATTAGAGTACTTATACATAATTCCTGAAGAAACTGAATTTGGCTTGTACAGTATTGAAATATATGCAGAAACTGATGATATTGAGTCACTTAAATCTAAAACGATAAGAAGTGTAATAAAAGTTTCGCCGGAGCCGGATTTAGAGATTACCTCTGGTGAAGATTCATACGAAATATTGCAGGAAGAAACAGTTGAAATAGCACTTACAGTACGAGATAAGGACGGTGAAATAGTAGAAGGTGCGAGAGTAACAGTGATTAATCCTATAAATCAAGCTGGTTTTGAGGAATATCTTGGAAAAACAAACGCTGATGGAAAATTAACGTATAAATTCCCTATTCCTAAAGATACAAAAGACTCAGTTTATGAATTTACTTTCTATGCAAATGAAACACTAGATGATGCGCAAAAATCTAATCCATTAAAAGTAAGAGTTATAGTTGGTGATACACCGATTCTGTTAGTTAAAATTACACCTAACACTGACTACAAGATGAAACCCAATGAGTCGGAAAAAATTGATATTACAATTACAGAAGACATAGACGGCGAAATAGTTCCAGTTGAAGATGCTAAAATATATATACAAGATGGCTTGAAAGGTGATAAGTCTTTCAAACTTTTGGGAGCAACTGATGCAAATGGAGTAAGGAAGTATGATATTCTGGTTCCCGAAGATAAAGAACAAGGTGAATATGAAGTAATATTCTATGCTTCAAAGGAAAAATATGTTGATTCTGAGAAGTCTATTGTAAAAGTTGAAGTAAGTATTGACTCTTGCTGGAAGGAAGGCTCTTTTGAATTCTGTACTAAAGAAGGGTGGGATGAGAAAGAGGGTGATCCAGTTATAAAAGCAAATGGGGAAGTCCTTATAAACAACTTCATATCTTTTAGCGGAACAATGGAAATAAATAAAGAAACTCTGAGACTAAATGCAAATGGTACTTTCTCAGTAAAAAATGTTCCACTTCCCGGAGGTGGTAATGGAAGCATCACATTAATGAGCGGTAATCTGGTTAATGTTGAGCTTTTAGGATCAAATGGCACTTTTACGAATTTGTTGAATCAATCGCTTACTAATGCTCCAAGTATATGCGGAGTGAAAGTTGAAAAAATAACTGATATTAAGTTGATAGGTGGTACAAATGCTACTGGTGTTGAAATCAGTGCCTCGATTAAAATTCCTGGATTCGCTCCAGGTTGTGATAAAGATGGTAAGAAACCAGTTGATACGGGCATAAAGGTAACTGGTCTGAAGATACAAAGAAATACAGGTTTGTATTTTGATGGTTTTGAAGTAACTAATTTATCTCCTGCACCAAAGTTTTGCCTTAACAAATTAACATATAACTATGATCAGAAAATAGACAAACTTGATCTGGCAGCTGAATTCACTGTGCCATTTATGTCAGTTGGTGCTGGTGCGTCATTCAGGGAAGCACAGCTTGACAGTGTCGGATTCAAAGGTACTCTGGCAAAAGGAATACCAATTGGGAATACAGGTGTTTGTGTTTTAGGATTAGAAGGGAAAGCCCATGGACTTGCATTTCCACCTCTTGAACTTACATTCGGCGGGACAGTAAATAGCTGCCTAAACAAAGATCTGATGGAGATAACGGCTAGAGCTGGCTACAAAGCACCATCTACTATATATATCAATGGTGATGCAAATTTCATGAAGTTGCCGGGTACTAGTTATTGGCAGATATCAGGTACTCCTGAAGTAAGGTTTGACTATAATAATGCCTTATTGAAAATGACTTCACAATTGAAGTGTGGTACGTTTGACGGTAAAGCTTATGTGCTAAACGGCTCGTTCGACATGGGGTATAAGGCAGATTTAGGCAAGTTTACCGGAAGAGTAAATGGTAGTCTGACTTTACCTAAACTTCCGTTTAAGGGATTTCCTTACGATATTATCCAAGCAAGATTAAAGCTACCATATACTGCATCAATGAATGCGTTAATAAATATGTCAGAAAATACGCGCCACATTTATACAGAATGCAATTTTGCTCAACTTGGGAAATTTAATTTCCAGCTTGACTTGACAAAAGCAAGCGATGACACAGAATTCTTTATATATAATAAGGATATACAAATTATTCCATCTATTAATCCGAATGGTAAAAAAAGTAATGATGGGAATTCAATACAAGCAGATATTGAAAAAAGCATCAACATCCCCTCAAATTCAGAGTGGATGTATGTTAGAATTAATAGCAAAGGACAAGCTCCTGAAAGCAAATTGATAATGCCTGACAAAACAGAGTTGACAGGACCTGATGAAGACGCAAATATATTGCACTTTAATTCTGAAGATGGCTTAACTTCATTCTGGTCTGTTGAAGCTCCTATGGAAGGCGATTGGAAAATCGTATTATTAGATGGTGCTGAGGCGGATATTGTGGAAGTTTACATAACAGAAAGTGATACTCCTTTCTCAGTATCTGCTACTCAGAAAGATAATCAAGTTACATTATCATGGAATACAGGTTCTTTTGATCCGACGGATATTATTGAATTCTATATAGATGACAATGGTAATGGGTTCGATGGTTATAAATTTGCTGAAGTACCTGCTACTCAGGCGGAATATATATTCACAATGGCAGATTCATTGGGTTACTGCAATAACTACATATATGCTTATGTACAATCAGAAATCGAAGAGCTGCTTACTACAGGCTATGCGGACACGCCAGTTATTAATGAAAAGAATTCATTGCCTCCGCCGCACGACATGACTGCAGTTTACTACACAACAGGAAAGCTAATGACAGTTGAGTGGATGCCGAATAATATGGTAAACGTGGCTGGATATTATATTATAGTTACTGACAAAGAGGGTAATGATTCCACTTATGCTATAGCTTATGCAAATGACACTAAAGCTCAGTTCAATTTGGAAGATAATGAAGGTGTAACCATAAGAATGGCAGCAATTGATGAAGACTACAGAAGTGGATGCCCATCAGCACCAATAGATATTGTTACTGATGTAGAAACAGAACCTATTACTGGTTTAGTTTTCGATGAAAGTAGAATCGCAATAGTACCTAATCCAGTTACTGATGAAACTAATATATCATTCAAGTTGAATAATAACTCTTATGTAAGATTGGCAATTTATGATATGTTCGGAAATAGAATAGCTGAACTTGCTGAAGGTTACCACCAAACAGGTGTAATAAACAGCAAATGGAATTCACAAGGACTGGCAGCTGGTACTTATTTGGTAAAACTAGAAGCTGAGGGTAATTACACAACTCAGAAGCTAATACTTATCAAATAATTAACTGATAACAACTAAAATATAAATCTCGATATTTGCAGAAAGTATCGGGATTTTTATTTTGGGTTGTTTCACAGTTTCTAGTATGATAATATTTTTAGACCAAAATTCAATAATTGGTCATTCATAAAATTTAATATAAATATATGACCTCCCTTCATTTTTGTCTCTTATTCTTCAATCTCACTTGCTTTAAAAATTCTTATTGCAGTGTAAATTAAATACCAATTTAATATAGCAGATAAAATTACTGTAAATAATGCCCAACCAACATTAATAAATTCAATAACCCCATATATAAGAAGCGGGATGAAAAATAATATCATTATTACAATATTATCCATAGGATTATTAAGTATTTCATACCAGACAACAGGTGCTATATAATACAATAACAGAATTAATAATAATATGTATTTAACAAAAATATTAATACCATTTGCATCTTTATATAAAGTCTGATTAATGCTATTCGTTTGATTACTTTTTATCAGTTTCCTTACCATTATATTTTTCGTTATTTTTATCAAATGGGGGGATGTTCTTCCTTCAAATTTCTTTACCGTTTATTTTGGCATTGATTATTAAAATCACCTTACATCCCAAAATAGAATATATCGTTTGTATATATTTATTCTATCGTTTATCATAATAAGGATTTTCTTTACCTACATAAAAATGTGGTCG
>JBLWYD010000008.1:0-108380 GCA_048267165.1 Bacteroidota bacterium | reverse complement strand
CATTATTTTCATTTACAAATCAATGATAATAAAAAAGAGTCGGATATTAAAATTAACAATTCTAATAACTCTACTCTTACTCCAATAATTAATAGTTACTTACATTTAAAAAATTCATTGGTCGAAGATAACAGTATTAAAGCGGCTACTGAAGGTAAAAATTTAATTAAAAAGTTAAAATTTTATAATAAGTCATTGGAAGCAAAATCAAAGTTAAAAGAATTTAGTGATTTATTAGTAGACGCAATTAAACAAACTGAACAAATTAGTGAAAGCTCAAAAAACATTGAACTTCAGAGGAAGTACTTTGAAAAACTATCTAAGAATATTAAAATTCTAATCAATTCAATTGGTTCTTATAGAACACTATATATAGTAAACTGCCCTATGTATAATAACAGTAAAGGTGGGATGTGGATTAGCGAATCAAAAGAAATAAAAAATCCTTATTATGGGATTAAAATGATTAAATGCGGTAGTGTAGTTTCAACTATAAATAGAAAATAATAATTATAGGAAGTCATTAAAATGAAAAATAAAATATGTTTTATAATACTCTTACTTATTACTTTATCCATCTCCTATTCTCAAGAGAACCGCATAGTCGAATACGATTTATTCGTGAAAGATACTCTTGTCAATTTTGCAGGTGAAGAAAAAAGAGCAATAGCAGTGAACGGTCAGATACCTATGCCTTCTCTTACATTTACTGAAGGAGATAGTGCAATAATTCGAGTCCATAATTTGATAGACGAATCGACTTCATTCCATTGGCATGGATTATTAGTACCAAATGAGCAGGATGGTGTGCCATACCTTACCACAGCTCCAATTGAACCCAATACAGTTCATACTTTTACATTCAGGTTAAGACAAAGTGGTACTTATTGGTATCATTCACATTCAGGTCTACAAGAGCAAATCGGAATGTATGGTTCTTTAACTATCAATAAGAAAAAAGATGATCCAACATTTAGAATATACGACGAAATACCAAGTTTCAATGTACTATTGAGCGATTGGACAAATATGAATCCAAACACTGTTCATAGATACCTTCATAATGCAAATGATTGGTTTGCAATAGAAAAAGGGACTGTGCAAAGTTACGGAGAGGCATTAGTAGAGGGGCATTTCGGCACCAAACTTGAAAATGAGTGGAAGAGAATGTTAGCAATGGATGTCAGTGATGTTTACTACGAAAAATTTCTTATCAATGGCAAAAATGAAAATACCATTACTGAATTAAATAATTCTAATTTGAAAGCAGGCGACAAAATCAGATTGCGTGTAGCTAATGGGAGTGCATCAACATACTTCTGGTTGAACTATTCTGGTGGTAAAATTACAGTTATTGCGAGTGATGGGGTTGATGTTGAGCCAGTTGAGGTCGATAGACTAATAATCGGTGTCTCAGAAACTTATGATGTTGTGATCACAATACCAGAAGACCAGAAACAATATCAATTTATGGCTACTTCGGAAGATAGAATTGGTTCAGCAATATTGAATTTTGGGGAAGGCGAACTAGTTCCGCAACCACCACTTCCTAGACTTAAATATTTCGAAGGAATGAAAATGATGAACAATATGATGAATATGGACGGCACAATGGACGATATGGGAATGAATATGGGGCTACAAAAGATGGATATGAATAGTGTTATGTACCCAGAAATAAAAAAGAAAAGTAAAAAGATGAATATGAATTCTAAAGAAATGGATCATTCTAATCATAACAAGGCTAATGATAAAAGCATAGTAACACTAAATTATAAAATGCTAAAATCACCAACTAAAACTGTCTATCCGAAAGATTCAAAAGTTAAGACATTAGAATTCGAATTAACTGGTAATATGAATAGATATGTGTGGAGTTTAGACAATAAAACACTTTCAGAAACTGATAAAATACTAATCAAAGCAGGTGAAGTAGTTAGAATTATATTATATAATAATTCTATGATGCGCCATCCGATGCACTTACATGGTCATTTTTTCAGAGTTATAAATGGTCAAGGTGATTACGCACCTTTGAAAAATGTTCTTGATATTATGCCGATGGAAAGGGATACAATTGAATTTTTAGCTTCAGAAGAATATGGTGATTGGTTTTTTCATTGCCATATACTATATCACATGATGAGTGGAATGGGAAGAGTTTTTTCTTACGAAAATTCACCACCTAACCCACAATTACCAGACAAAGAAGCGGCTTATGATAAGGTTAGATCTGATGACCAAGAATTTCACTTTATGGCAGAAAATGATTTCGCATCAAATGGAAATGATGGTATGTTGATGATTCAGAATACGAGATGGAGTTTTACATCTGAATGGAGACTCGGTTATAATGATCATCACGGTTATGAACTTGAAACGCACTTCGGCAGATATATAGGACAAATGCAATGGTTTATGCCTTTTGTTGGAATTGATGTCAGATATCGAAAAATGGAAGGAGAAACAGAAGAGAATATATTTGGTCAAAAGAGCACTAAAGACAAGAGAGCTGTATTCAGCTTAGGGGCGGAATACACTCTACCAATGCTATTAATTCTACAAGGTGAAGTCTTCCATGATGGCAAAGTAAGATTTCAGCTAATGCGAGAAGATATACCTCTAACTGCTAGATTAAGAATGGCGTTTATGCTAAATACAGATAGGGAATATATGGGCGGTTTGAAATATATAATAACTCGTAATGTCGCATTGGCAACTCATTATGATAGTGATATGAAATTTGGTGTAGGCTTGACAATTAGTTATTGAAATAGATAATAGATTTATTAAGTTACATTAAAAAATGAAGATTATAAATATGACCTCCCCAAACTTCGAATTCGAAAACTCACACATAAAAGACTACCCGATAATAGCTGGTGTAGATGAGGCAGGTAGAGGCCCAATAGCAGGCCCAGTAATAGCTGCCGCACTAATATTCCACGAGCAATTTGAAATCCCCAAGCTGAATGACTCGAAGCAAATCTCAGAGAAAAAAAGAGATGAGCTGTATGAGCTAATCACATCAGACAAAAGAATATCTTATGGAATCGGGATAGTTGATGAAGCGAAAATAGATGAAATTAATATTCTGAATGCTACATACCTAGCAATGGAGCTAGCAGTTAACAACCTAAAGTCCAAACCCAATATGCTATTAATAGACGGCAACAGATTCAAATCAACAAAATACAAATCATTCCAAACAATAGTAAAAGGCGACTCAAAGTCCTTCTCTATTGCTGCCGCTTCAATAATAGCGAAAGTAACTAGGGACAGAATGATGAAAGAATATCACGCTGAATTTCCTAACTATGGATTTGATAAACACAAGGGTTATGGCACCAAATCCCATTTTGCAGCCATAAAAAAATCCGGTAAGTGCCGGATTCATCGTAATAGTTTTCTTATTAAGTTTGATAATAGGGAAGAGGGGTTGTTTTAAATATTACGGTTAATATATGAATTGCAGCATCCCGCAGGGCATGTATTATAGCTGGTGTTGTAAGAAGTACTTTTATTCTTCTGTTGTTAATGACTCAAATATTGCTTGGAAACTATCTTCTGGATGTCTAACAACGGATTTTTTATGACTTGTTAAAACAGCAGTATTTATTTTATCACAGAATTCTTTTTTCTTAAAAAGGTTTTTATAATCAAATAGGTCAACTGTTTCAATGTAGTCTGTTATAAATCCATTAATGTCAAGAGCTACTAATTCAAAAAGTTTTCTAATTCCACCTGATAGTTTATCTCTTACAGGTTCAATCACATATTCATTTGGGTTTCCTACAATCGCTGATCCAAGATCATCTTCAATTATTATGGATTTTATAATCCTCAAGATTGTAAATCGAGCTAAACCATAGTTCCTTACTGGAATGTTCTCAATTCTATCAATGTTTTCAATTATTGTATTATGTATTAAATAGGTCAAATATATTTTTTGAGAAGTCATTTTTCTTGAAAATATATTTTCATATTCATCACCATAAAAACTTGTTTTTAAGTGTGTCTTATAAGGTTCGTCAAAATAAAATGATTTTATTAATTGTGCTGCATAATCTATATCAATTACATCATTATAACCAATTGAACTTTCCCCTCTCTTTATTCTATATAAAACTTTATTATCAAATGCTTCAAAAAAGTTTTTTTGTAAACTAATTTGAACTCGATCGTTAGATTTAAGGTCTTTGGGACTTATTGAATTTTGATTATTAGCATTTTTTGTAATCTTTTGAATCAATGGACTTTCAGGTTCTACTTGTATTATTTTTGTTAATACCAACATTCTATCAGAAAGGTATTCTCGATTTTGATAAAATGAAACTAATGATTGACAACCATTAATAACTTGATAACCTGAAATTTTTATTTCATTGTTTGAAGGTTTAAAATCGAAGTCAGAGCAAGTAATTGAAACTCCGTTGTGATATAAAAAAAATCTATCGTGTTCGGAATTATCTTTTATAGTATTAGCTAATTCTTTATTCACTCGTGTTTTGCCTGACCATAGTCGTACATTTCTTGAAAACAAAGAATGGTCTTGTATTCCATCAAGCTTTAAAAGTTGACTAACAGGTACTGCAAGAACAACTGAAGAATTGTTCGGAGCAGAATTATAGATTATAGCTGTAGAATTGAATAAGGCTAAAGTTTTTGGTGTATTGGCTATATCAGCCTCTACCATGTACGTGTATTTGCTAAAAATTATATTGTTATCATAAGCATCTATGTTTGTAGTATCCAAATATTCCGTAGCGTTGATGTCAAATATTTTATTAGTTACATAAACATAACTTACAACATATCCTCTCGCTATTTTATCTGAAATTTTTAAAGAATTTAATCTTTCCTTAAGTTCAAGATTAATTAAGGCTACTTTAAGCTTACTAACCTCTGTTTCGTTTGAAAACCAAGTTGCAACTCCTGAAAACTCTCTTATTTTAGAGTCTCCTGCATCTCTATCATCATTTGGCGAAAATTCCGATTGAAAAATGTATATTTCTTCATCATTTTCATCAACCCAAATCCCGTCAATTCCTTTATCTCTATTTCCATCAACTACGCTATCTACACTTTCTTGCTCGCTCAGACAAAAAATATTCTTTAAAAACCAAATCAAGAAAGCTGAATTGTCATTTCTATATTGATGTTTGAGTACTTCAACTTCGTTTCTTAATCGTGTATTATAGTCTGTCTTATTCATCATTTAATTTGCGTTTTGGGTATCTCGTACAATGTTTAGATTTAACCAATTTATACTATATCCATTTCCATTTTCTATCTGATCAACAAATTTCAGCAGATAGATCATTTCCAATGTTTATTTTGTTGAGTAATCTAAAATAACAATATTCAAATCGGCAACCAAATATTAAGCTAACAGTTTATAAAAAAAAACAGCCGAGAGAATAAATTTTTCTACTTCGGCTGCTTGTAAATAACTAATACTTGAAGCTGTGTTATAGCTCAGCTTCTAACTCATCTAATAGTCTATTCATAGTGTCGATTACTGCTTTTACTGGCTCTGGTTTAGTCATATCCACGCCTGCGTCTTTCAGTACATCGATTGCATATTTTGATTTACCAGCTTTTAGGAATTGCATTAAACTATCAACTCCTTCTTGGCCTTTGTCTTTTACGTTCTTCGCTACTAGCTCTGCCGCAGCAAGTCCAGTCGCATATTGGAATACGTAAAAGCCATAGTAGAAGTGAGGTACTCTAGCCCAAGTGTATGACTCTTCTACATCTACTTCCATATCTGGTCCCCAATACTTCTGATACATTTCTGCGTATAGCTTACACAAATCATCAGGAGTTAGTGCTTCACCAGCTTCTGTTTTTTCGTGTACTAACTGCTCGTACTCAGCGAATCTAGTCTGTCTGTAGAATGTAGTAACTATTTTATTCAAATACATTTCTATTAGGTTTAGCTTCTCTAACTTGTTCTTACTATTTGCTATTAGGTAATCCATTAGCATTGCTTCGTTCGTGATAGAAGCAACTTCTGCTAAGAAGATCGGATAATCAGCATATACATAGGGTTGATTTTTCTCAGTGAAATATGAGTGCATATTATGACCCATCTCGTGGGTTAGAGTTGATACATCGTTCATCTGATGATTCCAGTTCAGAAGCACATAAGGATGCACCCCAAAGCTAGTACCAGAAGAGTATGCTCCGCCACGCTTGCCTTTGGTCTCATATACGTCTATCCAGCGATTATCGAATGCTTTGTCGAGTGCCGTCAAATACTCTTCACCTAATGGCAATAGAGATTCTCTAGTTATCTTCACTCCTTCGTCATAGCTATATTTAGTATCATCTGAATCGAAAATAGATACATAACTATCATAAGGGTGAATCTTATCGACTCCCAATACTCTTTTCTTGATGGCTGCCCATCTGTGTAGTGGTGCTAAGTTATCGTTCACAGCTTTTACTAGATTGTCATACACTTCCAGTGGAATATTATTCGGCTTTAGTGCTGCTTCTCTTGTTGATTTGAATTTTCTAACTTTTGCTGTAAATATATGCGCGTGTATATTCCCGTTGAATAGAGATGAAAGCATATTTCTATGTTCCACAATCGGTGCGTAATATCCTTTGTAAACTCGCTCTCTGTATGCTCTATCTTTGTTGAATAGTGCCGAGTAGTAGCGGCCTTCGCTTATATCTATTTCGTTGCCATCGCTATCTGTTGTCGTTGGATACTTTATATCTGCATTCTTGAAATAGCTGAAAGTCTGATATGCCGTATGCTGCATTTGTGTAGTCATAGACATGATTTCTTCTTTATCCTTGTCTAGCGAGTGCTCTGCCGTACGGAACATATTATCGAAATAATGTGTGTAGTGAGCTAGTTCTTTTTTCTCAGATAGATATTGGTTTATCTTGTCTTTGCCGATTTCTATTAGTTCTGGTCTGATGTACGAGCCAGCACTACCTAGCTTTGAGCCGAGGTCTTGCAATCTACCAGCCATTGATTGATACTTAGTATTAGCCAAATCTAGGTCTTTTGCTAGGAATGAGTAGAGGTGTAGTCTGTCATACTTGATTCCAACTTCCTCATCGAACTGCAACAAAGCTAGTAGAGAGTCAGCAGACTTGCCGATTGTACCTTCGTAGCTCTTGTATTCGTCAATTTTAGTTTTTATATAATTGAATTCTTCTTCCCAAAGTTCTTCTGTTTCGTATATATCTTTGAGGTTCCATTTATATTTTTCTTCTATTTTATCTCTTTGCATCAAGCTACCGCTTGTGCTTTCTTCCGAAAATATTCTTTCGTTCATTTATTATTTCCTGTTGTGTTTTAGTCTTTTATTATATGTATGTCTTGTTGAGGGAACGGGAATGAAATTCCATTCGCATCAAATTCTTTCTTCACTTTTTCAGTTATGTAATAGTGCAAATCCCAATAATCTTCGTTCTTGCACCACGATTTTGTAACTATATTCACTGCGTTATCGCCCAATGTATCAACGGCAATTTGGAATTTAGGTTCATCTAATATTCTTGGGTCAGTGCTGATTATATTTTTTAATACTTCTTTAGTTTTATCTATATCGTCGCTGTAATCTATTCCAAATATTATATCCAATCTTCTAATTGGTTTAGATGAGAAGTTGACAATACTATTATTAGAAAGCTGAGCGTTTGGTATTACAATCGCTTGATTCTTTGGCGTTGTCAAGTTTGTATAGAAAATACTGATTTCCTCGACAGTACCAGTATGACCAGCACCCTCTATGAAATCACCAACCTTAAACGGCTTCAAGAATAGTATCAGTACTCCACCTGCGAAATTAGCAAGTGAACCTTGCAGAGCTAAACCTACAGCCAAACCAGCCGCACCTATTATAGCTACGAATGAGGTAGTAGGAATACCTACTAACCCTGCCACCGAAATCAGTACGAGTACTTTCAGACCGATTCGAACCAATGTAACTAAGAATTTCTGTAAGGATAAGTCAATTTCCTTACTGAGTAGTAATTTTTCCATTATCTTGACTACTCTACTAACTAACCAAAAGCCTACTATCAATGCTACTACGGCGTATATTACCATAAGTAGTACTCCCCATAGCTCCATACCTATCGAATTAAAATTAATATCTCCCATCTCTCTCCTTTTCCTTTATTGTAAAACTAATGACATTACAACAGAATAACTACACTAATGATGTAACAATATGTGTTTTTGTTAGTCTATTGATTAAACAAAACGGATAAATACCATGAAAAGTGCTTTAATAACAATATTTCTGTCTATACTATTAGTGTCATGTAAAAATGAAGAATCAGTAGGAATCCCTAATAAAAACTACGGGAGTGGCGAAGCAAACTCAGGTTTTTATACTGATATAAAAGTACTAGGACAATCGGCAGAAAAGTCATTAGCTATAGGTGAGTTTTTCCCAGACTTCTTAGTAAACGATGGTAAAGAAGGAGAGTTCTCTCTTTCTGATTTACGAGGCAAAGTAGTGTTTTTGGAATTTTGGCGTACAGATTGTCATTTCTGTGTAGAAGCTATGCCGGCATTAGTTGATAATGTAAATAAAATAGAAAATAAGGATTTCATTACGATTATGGTTTCGCTAGACTTTAGACAAGGTAACTCGCAAGAGAAAGTCAAAGACTTCTTAGATAAATTCAAGATGAATGATATGGTTAATATATATGATGGTCGAACTATTTCTACTTCGTTAGCTACTCACGCAAGCAATAGATTTACCCCAGACTCATATCTTATTAGTAAAGAGGGTAAGGTAGTTAGAAAATTACATCCTGAAAGTTCAGATTTCATTGAAGTAGTTAATACAGAATTAGCCAAATAATTCTAAATATTATCAGTTCTTCCGTATCTTTGAAATAAAAAAAGGTGCGAAAAAATGGAATGTATATACATACCCGAAATGACAGTAGATCATGATGAAATTGATGTCCCACAACACGAAGAGCAACACATTAAGGCACTCCGACTAAATTCGGGTGACCAATTACTAGCTGTGAATGGTAAAGGATTAGAATGTCTTTGTGAAATCAGATTCAAAGGCAAACACGCGTTCTTGAACATTTTTGGTAAAGCAGAAGCATTGCCACCAAAGTATATTACAGTTGCTTTCGGTATGATACTAGATAAAGAGCGAATGGAATACCTAATAGAGAAATGTACTGAAATCGGTGTTTCTGAATTCCAACCACTGAAAACACAATTCACACAACGAAAGAACTTCAAAACTGAAAGATTCACAAAAAAAGCTATTGCTGCAATGAAGCAATCGCGCCGTGCTATTTTGCCAAAAGTAAATGAGCCAATGAAACTAGAAGAGTTTATGAGAAACCAGAAGGGAGCTATAATCACGACTGATTATGCTGGTAATACGGACTATACGCTTACTGAAAAAAGAGCTATTATCCTTATTGGCCCTGAGGGTGGTTTCTCTCCTGAAGAAATAGAGAGAATCAAAAATAAAGCAAAATACAACTGGCGTATTAGCGATAATCGTCTGAGAACAGAGACTGCCGCTGTTATAGCTGCATCATTTGCTATCACTCAGTAAATAAATCTTCTTAAGATTCACCCCTTAACTCTCGTATCTTGAGTCGAGCTTGGTCTAGATATATAGAGTTAGGGAAACTTATCAATATTTTTGAATACAATTCTATAGCTTTGCTATTCTCACCAGCCGCGACTTTGTTGTTAGCTAGCTTGAATATTGCCTTATCTGAATGAACTCCATCGGGCAAATTCTTTATGAATTCCTCGAGGTAAAAATCAGCTTTCTGATTATTCTTACGAGCAAGATAAATATCCGAAAGTATCAGGTGAGAACGCTGCCATATCTCAGTATCGAAATTACGCAATTCATTGATGATTGACTCATAATTAGATATAGCACTTGCTGTATCTAGTCTAATCATATCATATTCCGCCGCTGCGAATATTTTAACTTTCTCTTCTTCTTTGTATTTGTCGGATATTATCGAACTTTTCTCCAATACATCGTTCGCTATATCATTGTCCTTCGCTTCTGAAAGCACTAGGAATAATGCCTCGGCACTATCCAGATTACCTGTGTAATACTCTATTAACGCTTGTCTATACCCTACTATTTCTAATAAATCACGATTCGATCTACCGTATCTTGCCTTCGCAGTTTCTAGAAAACCCTTAGCTTCTACCAAATCGCCACGGCTTATAAATATCTCTGATAACTCAACCATAGCCGTTCCTGCTTGTGGAGCACCAGGTATTTCTTTTGTCAGCTCGAATAGTGTTTCTTCAGAATTCTTATAATCATTCAGTCTGTCTTTCTGTAATCTTGCTATTTCTAGGTATGCGTCCGCAGCAGTTGTACTTTTCGGGAATTCTTCTATTATAGTTCTATATCTTTTTATAATCGTTTGTATGTTCTCTTTTGATAGATTCTTATCGAACATCATCTTTGCTTCTAGGGTTCTAGTATAACTGTAAATAGCTGAGGTGAAGAATTTATTATCTTTCCCTTGGTCTATTAGGTATTGGTAGGCCTCTAGTGCTATTTCTGTATTCCCTGCTTGCTCGGCATTCCCAGCGAAAGTAAGTATCAATCTGCCTCCCTGCTTTGAAATATCGTCTGCTTTTATAGTATATTCTAATGCTTTATCGTGCTTGCCCAAATTAGTCTGATACCAACTGAATAACTCATTTGCCATATAGTTTGAGCTATTTTTATCAATGAAGTTATTGAGAGTCTCATCTATTATTTCCAGATTATCATCATCTTGCATTAGTGCATATATTCTAGCTTCCACTGATGGAAGTGCTCCATTTTCCATAAGCAAGGTTAAAGTCTCGTTTAGAGCTGCTTTTGTATCACCAACAGCTATGTAAAGCTTGCTAAGCTCTTCTGTGAATAATGTCAAACCATTATTTGTAGTTACATTTTCTCGAGCTGTCTTATAAGTACTTATTGCTTTTTTGTAAAGCTGCAATCTGGACTGAATGTCGGCCAAATCAGCGTACATATACTGATTCTTTGGCTCTGCTTTTAGAGCGTTACCCCATGCCTCATCTGCTTCCGAAGACTTTCCAGCATTCCATCTAGCTTCACCTAATAGTATATAATTGACAGCTTTCTTGTCGAATTGTACTCTGTTTTCGAGCAATTCTAATAGCTTTGCATTCATATTCTTCAATTTATACGAACGGACTAAACCATGGAATGCTTGTAAGAAACCCTTATCTTCAGCATAGACTTCTTCGTATATTCTAATAGCATTGTCTAATTGCCCTACTTGTTCGTAGGATTGGGCTAAACTCAATTTTCTTTCTGTTGCAGTTTGACTATATCCGACGTTCAAAATGAAAAAACTTACTATCGAATATAGAAATATATTTTTTATCATAATTTTAAAAACTTAATTTGGTTTATATATATGTACGAATCTAAAATCCGTTTGTTTAAAAATGAAATACTTAAAAATATTATTAGCAGTTGTTGCTGCTCTCGTTCTTGCTCTTATGGTCTATGCTATGACCCTTCCGGGTGATATATCTATTAGTAGAACAATCAAAATAAATGTTCCACAAAGTTACGCATTTGATTACCTTTATGACCTAAAAAATTGGGAAGAATGGACGACTTGGAAAGAATTTGACTCTACTCTGGTATATAGTTACCCCGGTAAAACGGAAGGTCAGGGCGCTAAACAGAAATGGAATGGCGACCATTCAGAAGCTGCCGCACTTACTTTCGAAACTATCAACGCTCCTAAAAAAATCAACTTCCATCTAGAATGGAACAAAGGTGAGACCTCTTTTTCTGGGTACATAAAAACGAAAGAGAATGATAGGACTCATACTACTATTGAGTGGGTACACTATAAAAATGTTGGCTGGAATCCATTCATGCGATTGCTTGGGTCAATGCTTGATAATGTTATGGGACCTAACTTCGAAAAAGGTTTGAGTAATCTGAAAAAGAAACTTGAGCTGAAATATAACGTTGAGCATAAAAACATTAACGTCGTTTCTAATTGAAAAGAATCTTATTAATTATATTATTTCTTTATTCATCCTCTTTTGCCCAAGAACGGATATTCTATTCTGCTGACAAATTTCAAGGTACGGAAACTCCAGATGGACCTATAAAAGAGTACTTCGGTAATGTGAAGTTAATCCAAGGCGATGTCACAATCACCTGCGATTATGCTAAGCTTTTCGAGAATACAAATATATCAAATCTGAGCGGCAACGTCAAGCTTACACAAAAAGATCTGACTATGAAAACCCAACGTGCGACTTACTTTGGGGATAGAAAATTCACTAAAACAGACACAGAGTTAGAGCTACAAGATAGTAAGACCTATTTGAAAGCAAAATCTGGTGACTATAATAGCTTAACTAATGTGGCGAATTTCTACCAAAATGTCTTCATAGAAGATGATTCTGTAATTGTCAACTCGAATTACTTGCAATACAACAAGAAAACACAAGAAAGCTATGCCTACAATAATGTACTTATAAAAGGTAAATTCAATAGTTCTTATCTACTTTCGGATACACTTATATACAAGCCAAAAGAAAAATACAGTATTTCGTACGGTAAGCCCATATTATTTCAGATTGATAGCGTAGAAAGTGAAACTGGTTTTGAATATGATACTTTGAGTATTTCTTCTGATACTATGCAGGCATTCCGCTATATAGATAATGAACATTATGTATTCACAGATAGTGTCGAGATAATCAGAAAGGACGTAAAGACAAAATCGAACTTAGCTACTTATTTCAGAACAAAGAATATATTTGTGTTGAACGAAGAGCCGATTATATGGTATGATAACTCACAACTATATGGAGACTCTATTACTATAGAGCTAGAAGAATCGAAACTGAAGCGAATAGAATCAGTTGGTAATGCCTTTTCAGTATCGAAGGAATTTGCGGATTACGCACAATTCCTCAACCAATTGGCTGGTCATACAATTGAAATGATATTTGCAGATGGGAAGATTAGCAGAATAATAACTACCCAGAATGCTCAGAGCTTATATTTCTCACAAAATGAAGCTGGTGCAGTAGATGCACACAAACACGATTGCAATAAAATCGAAATGTTCTTCGAGAATGATGAGATAGATAAAATAAATTTCCTAGAAAATGTAAACGCTGTAGCCATACCCTACCAAGAGCTAAAGAGCGGAGTTAAGGAGTTTTATTTACCCCGATACAAGTGGTCAAATGACCTTCCTGTTGAAAAAAATCTTCACTATAAAAGTAATTACTTCGAATTATAACTGTTAGTATTTGTATATTATTTCTCAATAAGTTATATTAGTGCAAATCTAAATAGGCAGTGTATGATACGTTTATATCTATTACTATTATTATTTATTCCACTTAGCAGTGTGACGTCCTTTGCGAGCGAGGGTACTATGTCTTCGTACGAGGGTCGCCATTTTCTTGTTGGGTTTATTGATAATGAAATCAACGCATATTCAGCACCCTACCAAAGTATCTATCTATCCTCAAAATATAATACAGAAGTAACTATAACTGAGCCGCGATTAGGTAAAACTTACACTCTAAAACTTAAAAAAGACAGTATAATAAATCTCGATGTAGATGAAGGTTATGAACACATAGATCCGGAAGTAACTTTTGGTAATAAGCTGATTGAAATTAGTGCTATGCACCCTATTTCTTGTGTCGCTAAAAGTTCATTACTACAATCTGGTGATAAATTCTCAGTGATACCAACTCGGAACTGGGGAACAGAGCATTATGCTATTACTATGCCAAATGATTACTATATAGAGCCAGATGGTCAACTTCCACAGATAGTAGAACTACAAAAAACATCAAGACTAGGTGAATTCCTAATACTAGCAAATGAAAATTATACAAATGTAGAAATCACTGTGACTGCTGAAACTTTCAGAGGTGCACTAAAGGATTCGACTATAAAAGTTAGACTCAACAAAGGCGAGAGCTACTTAGTAAAATCGAAATATACGCACGGTGTTCATGGAGTGCACGATCTTTCTGGTAGCCGTATTGTTAGTGATAGACCTGTAGGCGTTGTCTCAGGGCACATGCGTACCTCAATTCAGCAACAATCGGAAGCTAATCAGTTAACATCAAAAGACCATATTGTAGAGATGCTTCCTCCGACTAATACTTGGGGTAAAGAATATCTAACAGTTCCATTTGGAAATGGAATCAGGTCTATGTTCAAAGTAGTAGCCAAAGATACAATCGATTTATCTATCGTTAATGATAATAATACTAATAATATATATATGTTACCCGGTGAAGTTTGGACTTTTGATAATATTGAATCCCCAACTTATTGGTCCGCAAATGGAAAATTCCTTATAACTCAGTTTATGGCTAAGTATGTTGTTACTCCTGAAACCCATTTGTATGACCCTTCGATGGTAGTTATACCTGCATTAGATAAAATGGTTAGCAAGACGACTTATTTCGGTTCGAATGATATTTTTGTAATAAATGATAGGTTTATAAATCAATACGACAGTCAAGCACTATTAATAATAGCAGATGAGGATGGTAAATCTTCTCTTAGGGTTAATAATAAGCATATCGACAATATCCTTGGTTTCAATGCTTTTAATTTGGCAGGGAAACCTTATTATTGGCAGAAAGTATTTGTACCACAGAATCCGAGTATCAACACTATTGTGGCTGATTCGGGTGGATTCCATGCTATTGCTATAGCTGCTGGTGGTTTTGACTCTTATGCTATGACTGTTGGTGCTTCGTTAATAGATGAAGAACAAACGGATTTTTCAGAGCCATTGGTTGAATTTGTAGAAAGCTGCTCTACAATCAGAGGTTTTATATTCGATAAAAAAGTATCGGACTACTCTGGTGTTAATCTAATAGAAGTAGATGAGCAAGAGACATATAATTTCAATTGGTCGCATACACCTATCAATGATACAACTACTTTTGTCAAACTAGATGGCAATGTATTAGATAAAAATAAGCCGGCCAACTTCAAGTTTACTGGAATTGATTATTTTGGTAACTCTACCCCCTATGAATTTTATAGACCGGGTGCGCAGATTGTATTACAAGATTTGATAGATTACAAGGAAGTGAATATTAAGAAAGATTCTTGTCTTTCATTTGATCTTCATACTGATGCGGACTCAGTTCTATTAGAAAGTATAGATTTGCCTGCTGATCTGAGATTAAAGCTTAATCTACCTTTCGCATTACCTAAGATGCTTTACAAAGAACAAACTTACAGATTGATTATTTGCTTGTACAATCAACCGAATAACCAAACAGCTATTCTTGACTCTATGTTTTTCAATTTTGCATGTGATTATACTCGTAAAGTTGATATAAATGCTAAAGTAATTAGTTTCGATTTAGCAGCAAGTAATCTACGATTGCCAAAAATACTATCTGGTACAAGCTATTCGACTAGTCCTACGGAATTTGTTGAATTTACAAATACTGGAAATGCAAATATAAAATGTGATAGTGTAGTACTTCCCATAAGTAGTAATTTTAGCATTGACACTATTGGTATGTTCCCTTATTCATTGAAACCAAATGAATCTATAAAATTCAATAAGATTACATTCACTCATAATGTATCAGGTATCTACGATTATACTATTACACTAATGGATAGCAATAAAATAAATAGAACGGCTACTATAACTAGCGAGGTGGGTGAACCAAGAATCAATAATATTAACTTTGATTTTGGTGATACTCGTATTGGTACTTCCAAAAACACTTCACAGAGATTTATAAATTCAGGAAGTTTTCTTTCTAGATTTTCTTATCTCGATGTAGTTTCTAATCTAACTAATGACCCTAATGTTACAATTCTACGAGATTTGGGTACAGTTGATTTGGATGAGAATAAGGCTATTGACTTAAACCTGACTTATAATCCTACGGATGTGAATGACATTACTCCTTATATACTAACAGCCAAATTTGTAGAAAGATGGGCTCCTCATGATACAATATTAGTGAATCTGAAAGGACAACCGACATTACCTAAAATAACAACTTATAATATCGACTTAGATACTATAAAGATTTACTCTTTCAAAGATGCTATAGAAAACGCCTTATTATCAGACGGAAATGAAGATTTAAAAATCAATAGAATATTCAAATTCATTGGTGATGAGGATGTGTTCGATTTTAATAAATCATTTTATGATAGTAGAACAATAGCCCAAGGAGAAACGGAAACGCTCCCTATTAGGTTCAACGGACTTACTCTTGGTGAACATCAGATGACGTTAATAGTCGAGTCAGACGCTGCCCCTAACTATGGAATAAAAACTGATACTATTCATATTAGAGGTTTTGTTGAGGAGCAAGATACTCTGGACCTTGCTATAACCCCTGAAAATATAACGGTACAATCGTGCAATTTCGACACGCTTAGTATAAATATAAAAAACAAAGGTAACACTTCGTTTTTTGTTAAAAATATCGATGTAATATCGGATATTAAAATAGCTCGATTCTTAGATGACAGCTTTGGTGATACATTATTACCATCTGAAAGTATTAATAAACAAATAGTTGTAATGTCATCTGGCAACAAAACCGATAAAATATATTATAATATAATAGTAAATGATATAATTCAAGGAAAAGATTCAATTTTCGTAACTGAAAGTAATATTACTTCTATTCAAGATCAAATATCAATTAACCCTTTTGCTGCATCAGGGTTACAAATCGGGAAATATTTCGATATTAAATTTGGCGGTCAATTCCCGAACTTTATTGATACTACGGCAAGTCTAAATGTAACAGTTGATATAGACACTTACAACTTTTTACTTGATAATAATGAAACAATTATTTATTTTTACGATTCAGAAAACAATAAAATCAAAGAAGTAAAAGCTACTATAACTGTAGAAGCTGAAAGATTCACATTGGTTTCTGAAGAGTTTTCAGAGTTCGATTTTGAAAATATAGTTTCGTGGGAGTTCGAATTAAGATTTTTAGCATTGCTTAATACTGATTTAGAAGGCGATGTGGAGATAAAATTTAACCTAAGCGACTGCTATGATGGGAACGCTCAACTTAATGTTTTAGAAGTAGAACAAGTATGCGTTTACAACTACCGAAATGTCGAATTAAGTTCTTATATAGTAGATGCTTCTATAGTACCAAACATAGTAAGCAATGAAGCAAATCTCACAGTAGATGTGTCCGACGAGCTAACAGGTTCAATATACATAATGGACTATGTTGGAAAAAAATATGACGTGTTGGATAAAATATTGTTTGATAAAGGAAAAAATAATATTATATTAAATCTTAGTAAGTATGCTAATGGAAAATATATATTAGTTGTTCAGTCTTTAGGAACAACATTAACTCAAGAATTTATTATTACAAAGTAACAAGGTTTAAATTATGTCAAATAGTTTACAAAAGTATATTCTTATAACATTAACTCTGGCCATTGCTTTTACAATGCCATCATTTGCGCAGGGAGATGGTGATAATCCTTTAGAACCCAAAAAAGCAAGTATTCCGTTCTTCTTTGGACCAGTAGTTGGTTATAATAGGGTGTTGCACTCTGCAGATATAAGTACTTTCGACTTCCAGACAGCTCCATGTCCAGTATTCCAAAACGGTTCTGCTAATGGTTATTTCTTTGGTATGTCATTCGAGTATTTACTTGGTAATGCCAAAGATTCTAAATCTTCTATTATAGCACGTGTGCTATATAACTCTATGCCTGCTAGCTTCGAGGTAGAAGGTGATGAATATCCTTCAAAAGCTCTTACAACTGCCGGAACAGACACAACTATTTTTAGTTCGACTGAGCACAAGAATGAGGTCATATATAATATGATAACTGCTGAAGCTCAGTACAAATTGAACTTATTTGATACTCAATTTGGTGTTATAGTTGGTCCTACATTTGACTTTGCTATGGCAAGAGAACAAAATCAAACCTATTCTCTATTAACGCCTAAAGAGGCGAAATTCGTAAGATCGGATGATCAAAATTATTCGGATGATGGGAGAACACTTATTGTACAAGAAGGTGAAATACCTAATTCTAGTGCATTGAGAGTAGGTATAAAATTTGGAGTTCAATACGAGATTTTATTCTCGGGTGGATTCTACGTTGTACCAAGTTTCAACTATAACTTTGGTGTAACTAACCTTTCTGCTGATGATGATTGGAGAGTAAGTACGCTTCAGATGGGTATTGATATCAGATTCCCTTCTACTATATTCTAATATAAATAGAAGTGTAAAAAATTAAATGCTTGTAATTAATTTTACAAGCATTTTTTTTTGAGCTATTTTTGTAATAACTTATAACGTAAAAATAATATAATATAAGAATATGGAACAACTTTGGTCACCTTGGCGATCCAAATATATTGGCTCTTTCAAAGGAAAAGATAAAATAGAAGAATGCTTTGTTTGTCACGCTATTACTCATCCAATTGAAGATAAAGAAAATCTACTAGTTGCTAGGTTTCTGCACTCTATAGTTATGATGAATAAATACCCGTACAATAATGGGCATTTATTAATCACCCCAATCGAACATAAGGGGACATTAGCTGAGTTATCAGCCGAATGTAGGGCAGAGATAATGGAAGCTATTAATATATCGACTAAAGTTATAGATGAGGTATATAGTCCGCAAGGTTATAATGTTGGGTTGAATGCAGGTGCAGCCGCAGGTGCAGGTTTGCCAGACCATTTGCATTTTCATATTGTTCCTCGTTGGAGAGGTGATACTAATTTCACTGCAGTTATTTCGGACTATAAAGTTATAAATGAGTCAATGGAAGAATCGAGAGATAAACTAAAACAAGCATTCACTAAATACGGCATATAATTGGAAAAATTCAGATTAAAGAAATCGCTCGGTCAGAACTTCTTAGTAGATGAGACGGTTTCGCAACGAATAGCCGAGATGTCGGATATAAAACCTGATGATACGGTCATAGAAATTGGCCCAGGTACTGGTGCTTTGACTAAGTATCTGATACCGAAGACTAATAATCTAACTTGCATAGAAATAGATAATCGTGCGGTTTATGTACTCCGCAAGAATTTCAAAGGGCTGAAAGTTCTTAATATTGATATTCTAGAAGCTAATTTGGATGAGATATTACCAAAAGATAAAAAAGTAAAAGTTATTGGTAATTTGCCTTACTATATTTCATCACAAATCATATTCAAGCTTATTGACTATTCGGATAGAATAGAGTCTTTCACTTTCATGATACAAAGAGAGTTAGGCAACAGGATAGTTTCAGCTCCTAATAGTAAAGAGTATGGCATTCTAACATTAGCTGTGCTTATGTGTGGTACTGCTGAAAAACTATTCGATGTACCTCCGACAGCTTTTAATCCACCACCAAAAGTTACTTCATCTGTAGTTACTATTACTTTTAATGATGGTGTTTTCGATAAAAAATTACATTCTTTCATAAAAAGTGCCTTCAATGGTAGAAGAAAAAAACTATCTAATTCTATCAAATCACATTTCAATTCTGTTGATGACTTCCAAGCATTTATATCGTCACCAACTATGCCCGAAAGAGTGAAAGAAATGTTAGATTTGAGAGCCGAAAATCTGTCATTAGCAGATTTTAATCTATTATATGATAACATAAAAAGCATAACTGGTGAATAAACTAAAGAAGATTATCAATTTACTGACAATAAGTGATGCATACATATTAGCTATGTTGTTTATCTATTCTGTACTTTGTTTTATTTTTTGGGGGCAATTGGAAGCGCCTGCACTTAATCTTTTGTCTTATATTGTTATAGCAACGGCTGTGATAGTATTCGCTATAGTTAGCAGTAAGTACAAAGGTGGTAAGGTATTCACTCTAGTGAGACGGCTGTATGTAATACCAATAGTATTTTTTATATATAGCAATATACATTTGTTTATACCTTTGGTCAATCCACACGATTATGATAATACTCTTATAGCTTGGGATATGGCTATATTCGGAGTTAACCCAACTGAATGGATGGCTCAGTTTGCAACACCTGTATTAACAGAATATTTCCAATTCACATATATGATGTTCTATGTTTTGCCATTTATACTGGGAGTAGAGTTCACTCTTAGAGACAAGGACGATAGATTTTTTGAGTTTGCTCGCATAGTTATATTCGGCTTTTTCTTTTCTTATCTGCTGTACTTCTTTATGCCAGCGATAGGCCCAAGGTTTACAATACACGATTTCAGTATGCTAAACACGGAATTACCCGGGCTGTTTCTTACTAATTTCTTCAGAGATTTAGTGAACGCAGGTGGTGGAGTAATGCCTGATACTGTGAATCCAGCAGTTATAGTAAATAGAGATTGTATGCCAAGTGGACATACTATGATGACTTTCATAACTATCCTAATAGCTTTCAAATTTCAATCAAAGTTTAAATGGATAGTAGCAGTGATTGGTTTTAGTCTTATTTTCTCTACTGTTTATTTGCGTTATCATTATGTTGTAGATGTAGCAGCAGGCATAGCATTTGCAGTTATGACTATGTGGATAGAGCCCAAAATAGAATTATTATTACGAAAAATAGGTTTTTATAAATACGATTGATGGATTATTACTACTCTATAGAAGAACACAAAACGTTCGAAGATAAGATAAAAGGTAGTCGCTTTTTAGCGAATGTATTCCCTATTGAAAGTAAGGAAGAGGCTGATAAATACTTAGCGGCTATTCGCAAAGAACACTATGATGCTACTCATAATTGCTATGCTTATATTCTTGGCTCACAGGGGTTAGAGTACAGAGCTAATGATGACGGCGAACCTAATGGTTCGGCTGGTAATCCTATTCTATTCTCTATCAAAAAGTATAAGCTCTCTGATGTATTAGTAGTTGTAACTAGGTTCTATGGTGGTACCAAATTAGGTGTTGGCGGTTTAGCCAGAGCTTACGGTGGAACAGCAGAGGAAGTAGTAAAGCTATGCAAAAGAAGAAAAATTGACATCACTAAAAGAGTGAAAATATTCACTACTTACGATGATATAAATACTATAAAAAGACTTTTGGAAGAATTCGCAGTATCATTTGACGAAGTATATACGGATACTATCGAGATAACGGCTGATATACCTCTTTCGAAAGTATCGAAATTCAGAGCACAAATAACAGAACAAACTGCCGATAGATCGGGCAGTAGGGAAGACTAATGATAGTTATTAGAAAAGTAGAAGAGCTAAGACGGTACTCAATAGACCAACGTAGTAAAGGGAAGACAGTAGGTTTTGTACCGACTATGGGCTTTCTTCATCAAGGTCACGTATCTCTTATTACAAGAGCTTCGGTCGAATGCGATATAGTTATTACTTCACTTTTCGTTAACCCTACTCAGTTCGCTCCCCACGAGGATTTCGATTCGTACCCAAGAGATTTTGAGCACGACTACAATCTAGCAAAGAATGCAGATTGTGATGTCCTATTCGCTCCAGCAAGAGAAGAGATGTACCCAGAGGGAGCTACTACTAGTTTATCTGTTGGAGATTTGGCTTATGTCTTCGAAGGGAAATATAGACCACATTTCTTTGATGGTGTAGCTACGGTTGTGGCTAAGCTATTCAGTGCAGCATTACCAAATAAGGCATTTTTCGGTCAGAAGGACTATCAACAGACATTGGTGGTAAAAGCTTTGTCTAAAGATATGCTTATGGGAGTAGAAATAGTAGTATGTCCTATAGTAAGAGAGACTAATGGACTTGCTATGAGCTCACGTAATAAGTACTTAACTGAAGAAGAGAAAAGCAAAGCGAAGATACTCTTCCAATCCCTAGTGGCAACACAAGAATTTATAGAAACAGGTGAAAAGAATAGAAAGACGATTAACGCATTCCTACACGAGTTCCTTAGAAAATTAGAAACACTAAAAATAGATTATGCCCTCGCCGCTGATGCTAGTAACCTATCTGAACCAATAGAATTTGAAGAGGGGGAAGATGTAGTGCTTCTACTCGGTACTATACTTGGTAAAACTAGGTTAATTGATAATATGGTAGTTAAAGTACCAATCTCAAAATACAACGAAGATGAAAGATTTCAAGTTGGATTAAAGTAAAAAATTATTATATTATGTTTCTAAAGAATCAATGTTTTGGAAATGAGATATGAGTATCAAATACAGAGCATGGCACAAGACTCTTGAGTTTATGCTACTACACGATGAAATAGCCCCTTATGAGCTAGAACAACAGCCGTCCAAAGGCGATAATTACAAAGTCCTTGATGATGATGAGTTTATCATTATGAAGTCCACTGGTATATTAGATCAAGATGAAGTGGAAATATACGAAAGCGACATAAATATAGAAGGTGGAATAGTCACTTTCAGTAAAGACAAAATAATTATTAAGTTTGAAAATTCTGATTTGCTTTCGCAGAAATTAGTTGGTGGTGAAGATGAATTAATACAAGGTAATATCTACGAAACTCCTCATAAAATTGGGATAGACCAATTAGATGATTCCGATGAATTTGATTCAGAATTTGACACTGATTTCGAAGATAGTGAGTTTGACGATGATTTCGATGACTACGACGAAGAGGACTAGCACTAACTCTATTAAGAGTTAGCACCTTTCTCTAAAAAGTCTAAGAATTCTTGCAAATCTCTTGTGAATGCTTTTGTTCCAACTAATTTCTCATCTGGAGTTAATATCACGTATAGTGGTAACTCGATAGAATTGAACATAGTTTTCTGAAATTCTTTGTTACTAAGCTCTGGCTCTTCTCTTCTATCTGTGTATAGCTTCACATTTATCATGCCTTTAAAGTACTCTTTTACTTGCGGAAGAGGGAATACATTAGATTCCATCCATCTACAATTAGTACAAGTCCAACCAGTAAAATCTATAAAAACTGGTTTGTTTTCTTTCTTAGCTAAAGCTAATGCTTCTTCATAGTTATGAAGCCAGACTGTTTTTTCACCAGACTCACCGAACATAGTACCACCTCCAGCAGAAGCTGATGATACGTTTGCGTTCAAGTACCCTTGAGGAGGAAGGAATGCATCTAGCTCGCCCATATTCTTACCGAATAATCCAGGTATTAAGAAAATAGTTATTGCCCCGAATACGATAGCCCAGATTACTCTTAGAGCACCTAAGTTATTCAAATCAGAGTCCATTTTCATCTTGAATGCACCTAGTAAGTATGCTACGATTAATACACCACAGATTATCCATATTGCTATGAACATCTCTCTTGGCATAATACCCCAACCCCAAACTAAATCAACATTACTGATGAATTTGACTGCTGCTGCTACTTCTAAAAATCCCATTACAACTTTTACATTATTCATCCAACCACCAGCTTTTGGAAGCTTGTTCATAGCAGAGGGAATAAGTGCAAATATGAAGAATGGTAATGCAAATACTGTCGAGAATCCTATCATACCAATGATTGGGTAGAACCACTCACCACCTGATGCTGAAAGCAATGCAGAACCAACAAATGGTACAGTACATGTAAATGAAGTTAGTGAGAATACTAAGCCCATTACTAGGATAGAAAATATCCCTGATCCTTGCGTTTGTTTGTTCAATTTATTCATCAAACTAGTCGGTATTTGAATTTCAAATGCTCCGAAAAGATTCAATGCGAATACTACGAAAACGGTTGCAATTAGTATATTCACCCATCCGTTTGCAGCGAATCCGCCTAGTCCACCGGAGTCTTGGAGTAGCCACGAAAGTGCGAACCCAAGTATAGTGAAAGTTAGTATTATTCCTAACGCATATATAAGTGAATCTCTAAGTCCTTTTGCCTTAGTTTGTTCCGCTCTTTTAGTAAAGAATGAGACAGTAATGGGAACCATTGGGAACACACAAGGTGTTAGTAATGCCGCTCCACCAGCTAACATAGCAAACCAAAGGAAAGACCAAATGCCTTTCTTTTTACTTTCTTCAATCTCAGCGCTTGACTCTGTTATTATAGGTTCTTCTTTGTGGTCATCTCCTTCTTCTAGCTTTGTAGTACTTGCAGCAAGAATTGATTCATTTTCATCAGAATTGTAAGTGTCTGCACTTACTATTAATGAATACGGTTCAGGAGGCAAACATCTAACCGTATCACAAAGTTGAAGATATACTTCTAATTCCAAAGCGTCTTTACCAATAGTAATATCTTTCAGAGCTTTGAGTGGTACAATTACATCAAAGTTTCCTTTGTAATATGTTACATCCATCTCAAAACCTTCATCAAATTTCTTCAAAGGAGTTGGCTTTAATACATTACCATTAGACTCCGCAAACTCAGCGCTAAGTACTACTATTTCAGTTGTATTCGGACCAATTCCTTCACTACTTATCTGATCTATGAAATCATATGTGTACCAGTACTTATCAATATCCATATTTACTAAAACATAGAACTCTTCACCAGCCTTTATCTCAGTTTTAGAGGTTTTGGTCTGGAATCTGATATGTGGTTCATCTGCATTAGACTTCATAGCTGTTGCTAAGAAAGCAATTAGCAATAGGGGTAGTAGTATTTTTCTAATCATATATTTATTCTCGATTATTCTAAATCGCCTTGGAAATAATTAATTATTCTTTCATCTGTGAAGTTTTTATCTGTATTCTTCTTCATTATCGTATCATTTAGCTTCTGAGTGAATACTTCCGAAGCATTATAGCCATAAGTTTTTAGTAAGTAATTGAGTGCTATTACTTCTGCAATTACTGTAATATTTTTACCAGGAAATATAGGCAACTTAACAGTTGTGATATCTACGCCTAATATTTTGGAAGTATTTTCTTCCAACCCTGTTCTAGTATAGTCGCCATTGCTGTCCCATACTTCTAGTTCTACTATTATTTCTAATCTTTTCTGATATCTGATAGAGCGAATACCAAACATACGCCTAACATCAATTATACCTAGACCTCTGATTTCCATAAAGTGCTGGACTAAGTTAGTACCAGTACCCATCAGAGCTGTTCCTGTGTTATTATTGAGTATAACTATATCGTCAGCGACTAGTCTATGACCTCGCTCTACTAAGTCGAGAGCTATCTCGCTCTTACCAATGCCACTACCACCTGTGAATAGTATTCCCACTCCATAGACATCCATAAAAGAGCCGTGGATAGTAACATGAGGTGAAAACTGATCATTCAAAAATACAGATAATATAGAAACAGCAGTTGTAGTGTCTTTGTCTGTAGAAAGAACAGGAGTATTGTTTTCAATAGCTAGTTCAACTAGTTCATCGTGGAACTGATTACCATTAGTTATAATAATACATGGTACATCAAATTGAACAATGTTCTTGAAAGCTTGTTTTCTTTTCTCCAAATCCAAAGAACGGAGATAGTAAATCTCTGTATTCCCTACTACTTGTACATTGCTATATGTAAATAATTCGGTGAATCCCGCCAAAGCAAGTTGTGGCCTATACATATTCGATTCAGTAATAGAATTCTCCATCCCTACATCACCGGTCATAACCTTCAAGTTGAGGGGGGAGTTCAATAGTGCTTCAACTAGCACTTCTTTTTTTCTTATTACTTTTAGGTTATTATACATAAATAAGAAAGGACATATTGTTTGTATATGTCCTTCCGATATTGATTAATATTCTGGTTTATCAGTCTCTGGTTCGAATTTTTCGTGGTCGTGATTATTCGATTTAGTCTTCAATTTCTTTAATTGTCTTATTAATTTGTCTTCAGCACCTGCAAGACTCTTTTTAAAATCGTCAGTGCTGTCACTTGAGACAATTACCTTCCCATTTGCATTTACTCTAAACTCTACTACTTTCTCTACTGGTTCATTTCTGAATTCAACATGAGTACTCAATATAGAATTATTGAAATGAGTAAATCTATCGGCTGACTCTAATGCCATATCGTGTAATGTCGGATGTTTTTTAGCATCAAAGTGTCTGAAAGTTACTTCTGTTGTCATCTTTGCCTCCCTAGCATTTATATATTTTGAATGAACGTTATTACTAACAATCTAATGAAAAAAATGTTATTTACCAATTGTTTGGAAATATTCTATCCCAAATTGTAGATTCAATGACAAATAACCTGGTATCAACTCTACTGAGTTCCCTAATTGAGACGATTCAGCTCCTAATTGATTTTTAATATTACTATACATATCTACATTTCTAAACATATACGTGTATCTCAGCTCAATTGTTAGATTGCCGATGACATTTCCTACCACAGATTTGTCGAAATCGAGTTCCATCCCCAATGCTCCTCGTACTAATGGGAATATGTCAGTTGCGTCATAATGAGTACCACCTGTTCTTGTGTCTGAAGTTCTATTTGAGTACACTTTTTCAGTCCAATTAACACTAGAAACTAATACACCTGCGCCAATGGAAGCATAAGTTTTAAATTGCTGCTCGATAGGGATATAGTCTAATGATACAACTATTGGAATTGAGGAAATATTAAATTCATTGTAAATATCGCGAGTGACTGTCCCAAATGACAAAGAGTCGAATTCAGTATAAGAATCAGATGATTTGGAATCGAAGTAATCGGCGGCTATTGATAATCGGTAATGGTCTTCTAGCCAGAATTTCAGTCCACCACCCAATGCTGGAGTGTCCCGGAAATCAAGTGAATTGCCACCTATTATATTTTGGTAGTCATCTTGGAAATTGGCAGAACTAGCACCAAATACACCACCAATAGTGACATAAGCCATCTCTCGCAAGTGATACTGAGCTGATAAAACTGTATTTGGTATAAAACAGATTGAGATTAGTACAATTAATATGGTTCTATTAGAACCCAAACCAATCTATGATTTTAGTTAGCTCTTCTTTTAATTGTTTTCTATGGATTATCATATCTACGAATCCGTGTTCTAGTAAGAATTCAGATGTTTGGAAACCTTCTGGTAACTTGCGTTTGATAGTTTGCTCAATTACTCTTGGTCCAGCAAATCCGATTAATGCTCCGGGTTCTGCTATTATTACATCGCCCAACATTGCAAAACTAGCACTCACACCACCAGTTGTGGGGTCTGAAAGTATAGAAATGAAAGGCAATCCTGCATCATCTAACTGAGCTAGGGCAACACTTGTCTTTGCCATTTGCATTAGTGATATCACGGCTTCTTGCATTCTAGCTCCACCAGATGCGGAGATAACGATTAGAGGACATTTGTTCTTGATAGCGTAATGAGTTGCACGGACGAATTTTTCGCCAACTACGGAACCCATACTCCCACCGATGAAATCGAAGTTCATACAAGCGAAAGAAGCTTTCTTACCATTTATCTTGCCGTGTCCTGTTGTTAGGGCATCTGAGCTGTCTGATTTCTTGTAAGCTGCTGCTAATCTGTCTTTATACGCTTTAGTATCTTCGAACTCTAGTGGGTCAGCAGAGCGAACTTTCTTATGAGTTTCTTTGAATGTACCATCATCGAATATTATCTGAACATATTCTTTTACGCTGATACGGAAGTGATGATCACTAGCAGGGTCAGTGTATAGATTGTCCTCTAACTCTTTCTTATATATTATATTACCATTAGGCGCCTTAGTCCATAGACCGTCTGGCATATTCCTGTGGCCATCATTTTTTATATTCTGTTCTGATCTTTTAAACCAAGCCATATTATTAGCATTTTTATTGTTTGTATAGATTTCAATTTAATTATAGATAGCCAAAATTCCTAAATATTTTAGTGAAAAATGACACACTATAGAATGGAGCAACGAAATATGGAGTGATAAATTTGAAGAGTACTTAAAGAAAATTATTTCGCCTCTTCAAAAGCAGCTTTAAGCCAACTGATTAATTCATTATCTACTTGTGATGCATCGGTTAGTCTAATTCTATGCGAGCACATAGAATTAAAGCTACCTGACTTTTCTAATCTGTCAGTTATTTCTAGTTTCTTAGAGTTTATTCCTATATCTAATCTAGATTTTGTTGAGGGTTGGATTAGTGCGAACTGCTTTTTACCTCTAAGACTTACGTATGCCTTCTTAGGAGCAACTTCAACTTCACCAAATTTAGAGATTTCAGACATTAAACTCTCGTAGATAGGTCGTAAACTTTCTTTTCCATTATACTGTAAATCAACCAAATCTTCACTCTGAGAAACAGATTCCGCATCTGACTTTTTGGCCTTATGAACAACAAGATTAGCAAACCCATAAGTAAAGCAGTGCTCTTCTTTAAGGAAGTTTATCATCTCTTTGTGCTTTTCAATACCAGATTTCTTTACAACTTGTATCCAATGGCTAATCGGCTTGCCAGTGTTCTTCTCAATACTGTCTATCATCTTTTCTTCTGGAGTCATAATTTACCTCGTAGTTGAATAATTACTTGAAATCTATTTGAAAAAATACTGTCTAAATCTTCAATCGATAATTGAAATTACAAAAATAGATTCAAATAAATAAATTCATAATGCAAAAAACAACATTCGCCACACATTTCCTTACTCCATTAATATTTTGTAAATTTACTTTTTGTATCTTGTTATTATGAAGCAATATTGGAATTTCTGATGAAGAGATTATACATAATATTCGGACTATTAGTCTGTTTCTCCCTCTCTTTGTACAGCGAAGAAGAGATGAAATACATAACTGGTAAAATCACTCTAGCCGATGGGGGAGACGCCAAAAGAGAGGTCTATATCTATTATAATCGCTTCGGAAGTAGTGATGATAACCTGATGAAAATAGTCCAAGCAGAGCCGAATGGTGAGTTCAAAGTGCCAATACCAACTAGTATCAACTATGCTGCTATTCACCTCGCTGCCCCTGGGTATCAATCGTATATAACCAATTACATAGAGGGTGACACAAACCCCAGAGTAGAAGCTATACTCCTAACCCGTGCTGTCCCAGAGAAATTCGATTCCGTAGGGGTGATGATATACACGAGCAAGGGCAGGACAATGGAAAAACTGAAAATAGGTTATTCCAGATTCGTTAAGCTCCGAGTCGATTTCAATGATAAGAAATATGCTAATCTAGTTGGTAAAGGCGAAGATACTGTAAAATATACTCTATTCTTCCGTGAAAGTTCAAACACACCAGCAGAACACAAAGGGAAATGGAAATACGATAATAATGGCGATTACTATGCGGTTGCCGTAACTAAGAAAAAAATACTTTCATTTAGTATTGACCTATCACAATATAGGTATTCCGATGACCCCGAAGAGCAAAGACCAAGCGTAGGCAAATGGGTGAATTCACCGGTGAATACCCAGTACAATGAGGTTCTTAGATTGTTGCCACTACCTGAGGTTTCTCGCTTGAGACAGAATTTCTATTATTATGTAATGCAGTATAACAATGAAGCAATAAAGAACCTCGATTCGGCTGAGCTAGATCGCCGAAAAATGGGGACTATTATGAAGTTCCGTAGGTATATCAGCACTAATGATAGCTTGCTGGCAATAGTGGATTCGCCCTATCTAACAGACTATCTGAATCTAACGAAAATGGATTTGCTCAGTGCTCCTGATTCGCTCAAGTCTTGGGAAGATAAGTATGAGATACTGCAAACATTGCAGATGCTGCCGACGGTATTTTATGCTGAGTTCAACGATGTGATAAACACCAAAGAATTCAAAGATAACCCACAGTATTATCTAGATATACTCGAAGCACTATTTGCAAAATCAAAGAACAAACGAAATAACTATTACCTTAGATATGGGCTATACTCCCGATTAGCAACCAACGAGATATTAAAAGACCCAAAATATAGGGAATACCTAATAAAAAACCTCAAAGAATTAGCCGAGTACGATGACCTAGACAGTTGGCCAAAAACAGGAATACCAAAGACCCTAGCCCAGCTAGAACTAGACACTATGAGCTATGCACCAGACTTTTCTTTCAAGACAATAGATGGAAAAGAAAGAAAGCTATCGGAATACAGAGGTAAATGGGTATTGCTCGATTTCTGGGGGACTTGGTGTGGCCCTTGTGTTATGGAAACACCGTTTTTGGTAGATGCATATAATATCCTCAGCGATGAGAAATTCGAGATGATAAGTATTGCTAACGACCGCAGTGTAGAGATAGTCAGCGATTACGTAAAGAAGAATGAAATGAAGTGGACGAACACAGTCGCTCTTAGCGGATATGCCAAAGGAGTACTCGAGCAATACGGCATAACCAGCTTCCCGACAATGATGCTAATAGACCCAACTGGTAAGTTCGTAAAGTTGAAAGCCCACGAGCTACGAGGCGAGTTACTATTACCTACACTCAGAGCGAAGTTGGAGAAGGAGTAGAACTTAACAAACATATTTCACGTATGATTAAAAAAACAAGAGGTATCTAATATGAAAATCATAATTTTTCTTCTAGCCATTTTTCTTGCAAACTATAATCTAGAATGTGAAAATGATAAAACTTTAATAAGTATTCAAGTCAACTTAGAAGAGGGTGATAAAGAAGAGATTAGAGTTTTTGCTGTCTATTATGGTAATTCTATCAAAGGAAATATATTAATTGACGAAGCGAAATCAGACAAACACGGAATTTATAGTTTAGAATTCCCTGATTATATTCTTAATGCTAATATTATTATTTCTTCGCCTAACTATAAGACTTCAACTCTCGAGTATATAAGGGGAGATAAAAACCCAAGCATCAAATCCATATTAACTAGAAATTTACTCACTGATAAACTAGACTCTGCTAAAATAGTTATCTCAAAAAATGATATTATAGTTCCTATATCGATACCTATTGAGAATAGTATATATGAAACTATATTTGATTTTAACTCGAACGAATTGAAAGGGCTTAATTTAAAAATTGGTGATACTGTTCAATATTATTATTTACTCAATGATGAAAAATTCACGCCCTTAGACACTAAAGAACCTTTAGAATTTACAGAGGATGATATTTATAAACCAAATATGATTATTGGTTCTCAATCCATTCATTTTGAAGTTGATTTTGCTAAATATCAAAGCCCAGATACTGATACTAAGGAATCAAGTTCTGTATGGGTAAATTCCCCAGTAAATCATCAATACTCTGAGATTATTGAACTATTACCTAAGAATACAATAACTCAACTAAATCCAAATTATACATTTATTGTTAGACAAACATATCCTGATGTTATAAAAGACCTACCTAAAGAAAAACTCGATTCGATGAAGCAAAAGGTTATCAATGATTACAATACATTTATGAGAGTAAATGATAGTTTAATGAATATTATAAAGTCCCCATACTTGTATGATTATTTGACTTATTTAAAACTTGATGTGCTAAAAGGCCCAGCTACCGAATATACACTAAGTGCTGTTAAAAGTGCAATCGAATCATCAAATGAAGTTCCAATAGATTTCAAATCAGAGATTGTGACTTATGTTTATAGCAAAGAATTCTATAATAACCCTGATGAATCATTGAATTATATTGAAAAGATTATCTCCAGGACAAAAGACCCCATAGCAAGAAATGACCTCCGATATATGTTATACTCTAAGTTAGCTACTAGTAAGTTATCGGATAACTTGAAATATCTGAATTTGGCTAAAACAGAATTAGAATCACTTCTTAAATCAGAAGATACTTTTGAGTGGACCAAAGGAATTATTAAAAAGTCATTAATGGCTATAAAGTTAAAAATGTCAAAAGAAGCACCCGATTTTTCATTCAAATCGCTTGATGGCAAAAATCATAAACTTTCAGAATTCAAAGGCAAGTGGGTCATTCTAGATTTTTGGGGTACATGGTGCGTTCCTTGTAGGATAGATACACCATATTTGTTAGAAGCTTACAAAGAGATTAGTAAAGATAGCTTTGAAATAATAAGTATATCGAGCGATAAGAGTATGACACCACTTACAGACTATATTAATAAAAATAAAATCACTTGGATTAACACTGTCGAGTTAGAAGATTATGCCGAAGGTATAATAGAGAAGTATGGAGTAAAATCTTATCCTACGCTATTCCTTATTGATCCAAAAGGAGAATTTATAGATATAGAGTCGAGTGATTTAAGAGGTGAGGTGCTAATACCAAATGTTAGAGAAGAAATGGCTAAGTAGTTGTTGCTATCAAAAAAAGTTTCAATTGTATTGCCGTTAGCTTGACAGGCCCAATGTATGTCGCCTTGCTGAAGAAAATTTATATTTAATTCAAAAAAAGGAGCCAGAGGCTCCTTTTTTAAACTTCATAAATTTCAAATTATATTAGCTATCTTTTTTCTTTGCGGCAGGTTTTTTAGCCGCCGGTTTCTTTGCTGCTGGCTTCTTCTTTGCGGCAGGTTTCTTAGCTGTTGTTTTCTTTACAGCTGGCTTCTTAGCAGCGGCTTTGGTTGTACGTCCGCCTCTACCTTTTTTGGCAGGAGCTTCTGCTATTAATACTTTACACTCTTCGTGAGTCAAGTCTTCAGGAGTTTTATCCTTTGGTATTTTCGCATTGACTTTTCCATCAGTTACATAAGGGCCATAACGTCCGTTCAGTACTTTTATACCATCGTCGAATTCTTGAAGAGTATTTTTGCTTTTCAGCTCTATCTTGTCTTTGACTTTCTGTAATGCTTCTTCTAGCGTTACAGTGAAAATCTCTTCGTGAGTAATAGATGCATAAGTTTTATCAATCTGAACATAAGGACCAAATCGACCAATATTAGTTTTTACATCTTTACCATCTTCATTTTGCCCGATTACTCTTGGTAATTTGAACATTTCCAGAGCTTCTTCTAGCGAGATAGTCTCAATACTTTGGCTAGGCATAAGCGATGCGAAACGTGGCTTTTCTTCGTCCTCGTTTTCTCCCATCTGTAGCATAGCACCATATCTACCTATACGTGCGTAAACAGGGCGACCCGATTTAGGGTCATCACCTAGTAAACGAGCGTTGATTGCATCTTTCTTACTAATATCTTCTGATTTTTCTACTGTCTCGTGGAATCCAGTGTAGAAATTGGAAATCATTTCATTCCACTGTTTTTGTCCTTCTGCAATTTTGTCAAACTCTTCTTCCACGTTCTTGGTGAAATCAAAATCGACTATCTCAGTGAAGTGCTTTACAAGGAAATCAGTTACTACTTTCCCAACATCAGTAGGGAATAGCTTATTACGTTCTTGCCCAGTTGTCTCTGTTAGTTTTTCTTCGCTTACATTATCGTTTACCATTTGAACTTGCGTATACTCTCTTTCTACACCATCTTTATCCGTTTTTTCTACATACTCTCTATTCTGAATAGTCGAGATAGTAGGAGCATAAGTAGATGGACGTCCAATACCCATTTCCTCAAGAGTACGAACAAGAGTCGCCTCTGTGTAGCGAGCAGGTGAGCGGCTGAATGTCTCGCGACCAACAATCTGATTAACATCAAGTTTCTGACCTTTAGCCATAGCTGGTAATATTTTACCGTCTTTTCTAACTTCAGGATATACTTTTAGGAAACCATCAAACTTGATAACTTCGCCTTTTGCAACGAAATCTTTATCATTATTCTCGAATCCAATATCAGCAGTTGTTCTTTCTAGTTCAGCATCTGCCATTTGCGATGCCATAGTACGTTTCCAGATTAACTCATATAGCTTGTCTTGACCGTTATTTCCACTATTGATTGAAGGAACAGTCACATCTGTTGGTCTAATCGCTTCGTGGGCCTCTTGTGCACCTTTAGACTTAGTCTTGAACGTTCTTCGCTCGTGGTATTTTGCACCAAAACTAGAATTGATATAACTACCAGTTGCATTGAGTGCATCATCTGATAGATTTGTCGAATCCGTTCTCATATAAGTAATCTTACCGGCTTCGTATAGTTTCTGTGCTACAACCATTGTTTGCTTTACAGAAAAGCCCAATTTTGCCGATGCTTCTTGTTGCAATTTGGAAGTAGTAAATGGTGCTTGTGGTGACCTTTTACCCGGTTTGATTTTCAAATCTTTTATAAAGAATTTCTTGCCTACTGCAGTATTTAAGTAAGCCAATGCATCTTCTTTTTTGTCGAATTTTTCTCTTAGTTCAGCTTTGAACTCGTCACCGTTTTCAGTAACAAAATCACCTATTAGCTTGTAAGTTACATCGGGTACGTGGCTTTCTATCTCACGTTCTCTTTCTACTATTATACGAACAGCAACTGATTGTACTCTACCAGCACTTAGTCCGTACTTCACTTTCTTCCATAATACTGGAGAAAGTTCATACCCTACTAATCTGTCTAGTATTCTTCTTGCTTGCTGTGCGTTTACTAATTCTTTGTTTACTGTACGTGGATTCTCGATTGCTTTTTGGATAGCTTTTTTAGTAATCTCGTTGAATACTATTCGCCTAGTTTTCGATTCATCCAAATCTAATGCCTCTAGCAAGTGCCACGCAATTGCCTCACCCTCTCTATCCTCGTCCGTCGCTAACCACACTGTGTCGCTTTGCTTGGATAGTTTTTTTAGTTCGGCTACTGTTTTTTTCTTGTCTGGACTAATCTCATATCTAGGTTCAAATCCATTTTCGATATCTATCGACATATCTTTTTTTGCCAAATCTCTTATATGACCAATCGATGATTTTACTATAAACTTTCCTTTATCTATCTCGTCGAGGTACTTCTCAATCGTTTTTGCTTTTGCAGGTGACTCGACTATTACTAATGATTTGGGCATCTAAAACCTTATTATTTTTATTTTTCTAACTTTCGTGGGTGCAAATATACAAATTCAAAATTTATAATAACAGACACTATAAGTTTATAAGTTTCGTTTTATGGGTAAATATATTTGATATTTTCTCAATTTAATTAAAAAATAAGGTAATAATATGTCTCTATTAGTAGGAAACAAAGCCCCTATATTCAAAGGCGAAGCCGTAGTTGGTGGCCCTTCATCAAGTTTAACTCCCAATAATGCATTTAAAAATATTTCTTTAGAAGATTATAAAGGTAAATGGGTAGTATTTTATTTTTACCCACTTGATTTTACTTTCGTTTGCCCAACTGAAATTGCTTCTTTTGGTCATCACATCGAAAAATTCAAAGAATTGAACACTGAAGTTATCGGTTGTTCTACTGATTCTAAGTTCTCTCACTTAGCTTGGAGAACACACGAAGAAGATTTGAAAGATTTGCCTTACCCTCTATTAGCTGATTTCACTGGTGAAAACGCTCGTAACTACGAAGTTTACAAAGAAGCAACTGGCTACGCACTAAGAGGATTGTATATAATCGACCCTGATGGCGTTATCCAATATTCTGTTATCCACCCCGAAGCGGTTGGTAGAAGTGCTGAAGAAACGATAAGAGTACTTCAAGCTCTTCAATCTGGCGGATTAACTGCATGCGGTTGGAAACCAGGCGACAAGAATTTATAATATACAAATTTCTCATAATTTAGTATATTATATAAGAATAGATTATTTTTGCGTGCTGCTTCGTTACAAAAGCAGCACTTTTTATTTTTGAACAAAAATTGTAATAAAGGTAAAGTCTTGGAAAAAGAGATAAAACAATTAGATGAGTGTACAAGAGAACTAACTATCACGCTTACTACTGATGAGCTACAACCTCACTACGAGAAAGCATACAAAGAAATGCAACCCAAAGTAAAACTAACGGGTTTCCGTAACGGTAGAGTTCCCATAGAAATGGTAAAGAAAATGTATGGCAAAGGCATAGAAGCAGATGCTGATCAAGATATAGTGAATGATGTATTTAGAAATTTCACTCAAGAAGAGAATATCCAAGTACTTGGTACTCCTACGTTGAAAGATATAGCAAAAGATGAAAATGGTATCAAATATGTAATAGAGTTTGAAACACTACCTACTATTACTCTTAAAGATTACAAAGGCGTAACTATAGATGAGCCAATACACTCTGTTACTGAGCAAGAAGTACAAGAAGAACTAGAATATATACTAGCTCAGAATGGCGAACTAGAAGAAGCAGAGCAAGTAACTGACGAACACCACGTTATAAAAGTAGAAATGTCAGAAATATTCGAAGATGGTGAGCTAAGCGAACCTAACGAAACTGACGTTTACCTAGCTGATAAGAACATATTACCAGAGCTGAAAGACAATATCTTGAACACCAAAGTTGGTGATTCATTTGATTATACTCCTACAGCTGCTGACGCTAACCCAACTATTAAAGATAAGAACTTCAAAGTTACTATCACTAATATCAAAAAGTTAACTCCTGCTGTATTAGATGATGAGTTTGTAGAGAGAGTAACTGGTGGTAGAATAACTAAAGCCGAAGAGCTAAAAGACGAAGTTAACTTCAACTTGCAAGATGAGTGGGACAAAAAGAGCCGCGAATTAGTTGAAAATCAGATAGTTGCAACTCTTGTTGATTCTAACGAGATACCTGCTCCAGAGCAATTGGTAAATCAAGTATTATCACAAATGGTTCAAGACGTAAAACAAAGATATGAGAAGAGCCCAGAGCAGTTAAATATGACTGACGATGAGCTACAAACTCAACTAAAACCTAATGCAGAAAGATCTGTGAAATGGGAACTAGTACGTAACCAAATCATAGAGAACGAAGGCATTGAATTAGAGGACTACGACATAGACCCAGTAGTAGAAAAAGAAGCTAAGAGATACGGACAGGACGTAGAACAAATGAAGAAAATACTTGTTCAAAACCCGAATTTCTTAACTAAAATACTATCTAAGAAAGTAATAGATTTCGTATTAGATTTCGCTATTATCAACGAAGTGGACTTCGAGACTCACGAGAGAATAGAAGACTAAACTATAACGATTATAAGAAAGACTAAAAGAAGCGATAGCATTAATTTGTTATCGCTTTTTTTTGGTGTTACTGATTCTTGTAGAGACGTATTGAATACGTCTCCAAAATGTCAGAATCAGGATTTTCAGGATTTATGGATTTTCAGGATTGTTTTAACACACAGCCCACGAAGTTGCGACTTTCAACTTTTGACACAATGGACACAGGGTTCGTGAATACACGTCACTCTGAACGGAATGAAATGGAGTGAAGAGTCCATTAGTCTGAATATGGATTTACTTGATTTAAGGATTAATAGAATGGACCAGAATAATTCTCAAATTGTGCTCCTCTGGAGGAGCTGGCAGAACTTGTTCTGACTGAGGAGGACAAATAAAAAAGTTTGTCTTCTTTTGTCCACCTCCGTCTAACACCTACGGCGTTAGCCACCTCCGCCAGCGGAGGACAGTCGCCACTCTGTGGCTATACTTGGTAACTCCGTTAAGATTTGCAATAACCAGTTTTTTCTATCGAATTATAATCTGTTTTCTGTACGAATTCTCACCCTTTATACGAACTTCACCTATATAATCACCGGGTGGGAGCTTTCTACCGTTCTCGTCTCTGCCAGTCCAAGTACGTTGGTAGCTACCCGGTGGCAAATGCCCTTTGAAGATAGTCGCTACTACTACCGCTTGGATTGAGTATATAACTACTTCTACTTCTGTGTAGTGATCAACTTTGAATTTTATATTCCCGCTATAGTCTTCCGATAGTCCGAAAAAACTAGCTATATCAGAAAATGACATACGCATTCCGTACGGGTTGTATGTACGAGCATAAGGCACTTCAAAAGCACGCATCAAGTTCTCTTGTCTCTGTACTATCATATTAGGGTCGGGTTTGAAAGCATCAGTGGGTATGTAATCCATACCTGTTTTCTCTGCTTCTGGGTCTAAGCTTATGAGAGTATAACCTATGTTCATAAGGTCGTAACGTAGTCGCAATTCTACGGGTAACTTCATCCTCATTGCTTGGGCATAAGCACTATCTTGTGACTCTGAAGTCCTATTTTCTATTCCGGGTATTTTGGTATCGGTACTATCTTTGGTGAATACTTCGAATGAAGAGCGTTGTTCCTTCTTCTTCAGGATAGTTTTAACGTCTTTGTCTTGAGCAAAGATAGTAAGTTGGAATAATACTAATAATAAAGCGATTGATTTTATCATGTTTCGGATTTTGTTTTTATCAATTAACGTCGATTTGTGTAATATGTTATTTATCACAAGTATTAAAATAAAAAAAATCCCTTACAAAAACGATTTATAAGGGATTAATAATCTAAAATTCTAACTAATTATTTATTTAGAATCTTTATTCAAGCTATCAAGAGCTGCTTTAGAAAGTAAATCTCCGAAAGAAATAGAACCACCAGAAGTTTGGATATTCTGAACTGGTTTTCTAGGAGCTCTTTCGCGTTTTTCTCTTCTGTTGTTTGCTTTCTCTTGTTGCTCTTCTGAAAGAACAGGAGAAACAACTAATGATTCTTCTTTAGCAGCAGAGTCAATAACTTTGACAGCTATATCAGCACCAACTTTAAGTGGTTGGTCATCTTCATTAACTTTCAATGCACTGATACGGCTAATTGGCATAAATGCATCAACTTCATCATTGATTCTGATGATAGCACCTTTGTCAAATACTTTCTCAACTTTACCAGAAGTCTCAGCACCTTTGCTGTATTTCTCAGCTAGAGCTGGCCAAGGATTTTCTTGGTTTTGCTTTAAGCTAAGTGCAGCTTGTCCTTTTTCTTCTGAAATTTGAATTACTTTTAATTCGATTTCTTGATTTTCTTCTAACATATCAGATGGCTTGTTGATTCTCTTAGCCCAGCTTAGCTCGCTTACTCTTAGTAAACCTTCTACACCCGGCTCTAGTTCTACATAAGCACCGAAATCAGTTAGTCTTTTGATTTTACCAGTTACTGATTCACCAGCTTTGTATTTATCTTCAGCACCTTTCCATGGAGAATCTTCCAAAGCTTTTTTGCTTAGGCTTATTTTACCATTCTTTTGGTCAACTTCTACTACTTTAACAGTCAGCTCGTCGCCTTTGTTGAAGTGGTTTTTAGGATTGTCTATGTGAGAGTGTGATAAACGTGATACGTGTATCAGACCTTCTACTCCACCTAAATCCAAGAAAACACCGAAATTAGTGATAGAAGAAACTTTACCAGTTAATTCCTCACCAACTTTGATTTTTTCCCAAAGTTCTTTTTGTATTAGTTCTTTACGAGAAACAATAACGATTTTACCATCGCCTATTTGCTTCACTTCAGTAACTTTTACATCGAACTTAGTATTTACAGCAGCTTCTAACTTATCATCTTTTACATTTCTTTCTAAAGAGAAATGAGAAGCAGGTAAAAATAAAGGAACAGTGTCATATACAACGCGAAGACCACCTTTTGCTTTGGCTATAACTTCTACGTTGATAGTATCTTCTGTACCAATTAATTTTTCCAAAGAGCTAACAACACTATTATAATGTGCTTTGTCTTCTGTTTCTGAATCATCAGATTTACTAGCTTCTGGCTTAGAGTCAGAAGACTCCGCAGCTTTTGGCTCTTCTGTTTTAGCAACTTCAGGCTCAGGAGCAGTTTCGGCTACTGCCTCAACTTTCTCTTCAGCAGCTTCTACTACAGGAGTTTCGTTTACAGTTTCAGCAGTTTGCTCAGCACTGGCAGATGTTTCTTCCGAATTTACTTCAGTCTCTGGTTGGCTGTTATCAGTGTTTTTTAGTTCTTCGTTACTCATACGCTTCGATTAAGATGTGTGTTTAAAATTCTAAATGTGTTTTGACACGATTTACAAGTTAAGTATTATAAATCTTTGAAACAAAACTTGATAAGGATTTTTTTGTTTTTTTATCGTTTTTCTTGAATAAAGTTTTGTTAATAAGTTATATTTAGATAATTTTGTGGTCTAATTAAATACAATTAATGATTTACTGGTTTGTACATAGATGGTACAAACTATAAACCGTCAGTAATCGGAGTTATAACAATGGCTGAACGTCGTAGGTACGAAACCACTTTGATAATAAACGCTGCTCTTGAAGATCAAGAAATAGACGCAGTAGTATCAAAAGTAACAAAATATATAGAAGATAATGGTGGCGAAGTTGAGAATATAAAAAATGCAGGTCGTCGTAGATTGGCTTACCCAATCAACAAAAAATACAATGGCTGCTATGTACATATTCAATTCCTTGCTTCTTCTGATTTCCAAACTTTATACAATAAGTTTTTAATTCTTGAAGATACAATACTAAGACACTTGAACTTAGATTTACCAGATGCAATGATAGAATACAGAAAGCAAAGAGATTTGGAAGCTGGCAAAGCTACTGCTGAGAAAGCAGAAGAAAAGTCATAATAATTATATAAAAAGAAATTTAAAATTCAGGTGTTGAGATGAAAGTTATTTTAAGACAAGATTTGGACAATTTGGGTTCGATAGGCGACGTAGTAGAAGTGAAAAACGGCTACGGCAGAAACTATCTTATCCCTAGACAATACGCATACTATGCTTCTCCTGCTGCTATCCAAAGAATCAAATTCGAAAGAAAGCAATATGACAAACGTCAAGAAGAGCAAAAAGCTGTTGCAGAATCATTAGCAGCTAAATTAGCTGAATTGCAAGTGTCTATCCCAATGAAAGTTGGTGAAGAAGGCAAACTTTTCGGTGCTGTAACTGGTCAAGCTATTGCTGAGCAAATGAGTTTGATGGGTCACAACATAGATAGAAGAGATATCATAATAGATGAGCCAATCAAATCACTAGGTGTATTTAGCGTGAAAGTTAAATTGCACAGAGATGTAGTTGCTCCTCTTAAAGTTTGGGTAATCAGCGAAGATTAATCCCTAGCTTTCCTAAAGATGAAATATGAAAAAATCCCAGCCATTTGGTTGGGATTTTTCATTTTATATTCGATTAGTGATTTTGCTTAGTCCAAGAAATGAACAAACAACCCATCTCTTAGTTTTGGCTCGAACCAAGTTGATTTAGGAGGCATTACTCGTCCTGCATCAGCTATGTTCATTAACTCTTCTATAGAAGTAGGGTACATACTAATAGCAGCTTTCATTTCACCATTGTCAACTCTTCTTACAAGCTCATCTAGTCCTCTGATACCACCAACGAAGTCGATTCTCTCGTCAGTACGAGGGTCTTCGATTGCTAATAGATTGTCCAATACATGCTTCTGTAGCAATGCAACGTCTAGTGATTCCACTGGGTCATTCGCATCTACTAGTTCTGGTTTTATGTTCAGCTTGTACCAATTGCCTTCTGAGTAGAATCCAAATTCACCTTTCTTAGATGGAGCAACTTTCGCATCCGATTTCTCGACTGTGAATTTATCAGCTACTTTCTCTAAGAACTCCGAAACGCTATTGCCATTAAGGTCAACTACTAATCGGTTGTAATCCATGATGTAAAGCTCACTAGCTGGGAATAGAACTGCCAAAAAGCGGTTGTAGTTCTCGTTGCCAGTGTGGTTCGGGTTAGCTTCTCTGCGTTCCTTGCCAACTATTGCAGCCGCCGCCGATCTATGATGACCGTCTGCTACATAGAAGCTAGGTACATCAGCCAATCTATTATGGATAAAGTCTATATACTCTTTGTTATCAATTAACCAAGTTTGGTGACGTATTCCGTCATTTGCAACGTGGTCATTGTCAGGAGCATTGTCCTTTACTTTTTCGATTAATTCATTTATATCACTATCATCTTTGTAAGTCAAAAAGATTGGACCAGTGTGCGCGTTAGTAATACGTACGTGTACACATCTGTCTTGCTCTTTTTGTTTCCTAGTGTACTCGTGCTTCTTTATTACATCATTCCAGTAATCTTCTACACTTGCACAGCCGACCAATCCATTCTGAGTACGACCGTTCATAGTCAAACTATAAACATAGAAACATGGCGTAGCGTCTTCTACTAAAATGCCATCACTTATTAATCGGCTAAGATTTTCTTTACCTGTAGCATAAACTTTTGCATCGTAAAGTGAGATGTTTGGGTCTAAATCTACTTCTGGTTTACCCACTCTTAAGAAAGAATCGGGGTTGCCTTTTACTATTTCTCTTGCTTCATCAGAGTTGACTACGTCATAAGGATACGCCGCAACGTCTTTAGCTTTGTTGCTAGTCGGTCTGAATGCTTTGAATGGTTTGAATATTGCCATGATTTGATACCTTTATTTTTTAAGTTCTGCTACTACTCTTTCTGCTATTTCTATCCCAACTCTATCTTGAGCTTCACTAGTCGAGCCACCTATATGCGGAGTAGCACTTACGTTCGGATGATTTATTAATTCTATTTGTGCTTCTGTACAAGGCTCATTCGTCCAAACATCAACTCCTGCACCAGCTAATTTACCTGATTTAAGTGCGCTTAGTAATGCAGCTTCGTCAACAGTACCGCCACGGGCACAGTTTATTAGAATCGCTCCATCTTTCATCTTATCTATTTCAGCTTCGCCGATAGTAGCACCTTTTTCTTTGTCTAATGGAATATGTAGAGATACGAAATCACTTGTGGATAGCAATGTATCTAGGTCCTTCGCTACAACTATGTCACCTTCTGGTGAGATTGCTGATCTATTGAAAACCTGAACTTTCATACCTAGACCAAGGGCTCTTTTAGCAACTTCTTTCGATATATTACCAAAGCCAATTAGTCCGATAGTCTTGCCAGTCAATTCTATACCGGTGTAGTCTTTCTTAGGCCATTCGCCATTCTCCATAGCATGAGTACTACGATGAGTATATCTACAAAGTGAGAATAAATGAGCGAATACTAGCTCTGCTACAGAAATAGAAGATGCACCTGGTGTATTAACCACGGCGATTCCTTGTTCACGAGCATAAGCTACATCAATATTGTCCATACCAACACCAGCTCTGCCGATTACTTTTAGTTTAGTCGCGTCAATCAAATCTTTGCGAACAGTAGTCGCCGATCTAACTATTATTGCGTCGTAGTTGTTCAATTTCTCGAACAATTCTTCTTGTGGTATATGATGCGTATCTAACTCGATACCAGCATTTTTGATTACGTCAATCCCTTCTTGAGATAGTCCGTCATTAGCTAATATTCTCATATCTTATATTATATTTTAGTGGACAAACAACTAATTTCAAAGTTAGCCAAAAGAAACTATATTATCAATAGATTTAGAGATTAAACTAACTTTCAAATGCTTTGATACAATTATTTTCGGATTCAATAGTATATGTGTTAAGTTTGTATTATCAATTGTCACATATTTACCTAAGGTAATTTATCATGAATAGAGTTCATAATTTTAGTGCAGGCCCAGCAGTATTGCCTGTTCCAGTATTAGAAGCTGCTAAGCAAGCTTGCGTTGAGTATAACGGATGTGGTATGTCTGTAATGGAGATGAGCCACAGGTCTAAAGAAATAGTTGCACTTTTCGATGAAACAAGTGCAAACGTATTAGAATTGATGAATTTGAGTAGTGATGAATATACTGTGTTATTCCTAGGAGGTGGAGCAAGTATGCAATTTGCTATGATACCACTTAACTTCCTAAAGAATAGTGCTGACTATATAAATACAGGTGTTTGGGCTAAAAAAGCACTTGCTGAAGGTAAATTAGTTGGTAACGTTAATGTTGCTGGCTCATCTGCGGATAAGAACTTCAACTATATTCCTAAAGAATTTACTTTTGATTCGAATGCAGATTACGTGCATTATGCTACGAATAATACTATATACGGAACTAGAGTAAAAGACACACCAAACGTGGGTAGCGTACCTCTAATCTGTGATATGTCTTCTGATATATTCAGTAGAAAAATGGATTTCTCAAAGTATGACATGATATATGCTGGTGCTCAAAAGAATATTGGCCCATCGGGTGTTACACTAGTAGTTATTAAAAAATCATGGGCTGCTAAAGCTGAGAAAGAAGGCAATATGACAATGTTGAAATATTCAACACATATTGAAGCAGAATCAATGTTCAATACTCCCGCTGTATTCCCAGTCTTCGTTATCAACGAAACACTGAAGTGGATAAAATCAGAAGGTGGATTAGATTCTATAGAGAAGAAAAATGATCACAAAGCTGGCTTACTATATGATGCTATTGATAGCTCTAATGGTTTCTACAAAGCGGCTGTAGCTGATAAAGATGACCGTTCTACTATGAACGTTACATTTAATTTGGAAAGCGAAGAGAAAGAAGCTGAGTTTATAAAACAAGCTGCTGCTCTGCATATGTCTGGACTTAAAGGACACCGTTCTGTAGGTGGAGTTAGAGCATCTATATATAATGCTTGTCCGGTAGAATCAGTAGAAGCGTTAGTGAAATTTATGAATGACTTTCGTTCTTAAATACTAACTTCAAATTAAGACTAATTTCAAGCCTGTTCAATTTTTGAATGGGCTTTTCTTTTGAAAAACCATATAGGTCTAGGGTCATATCCCAATTCGACTTTTGCATTAGTTAATACTGAAAATATCATAGCCATAAGAGACCAAAGTGCAAAACCTACATAAGAGTTACTGGTTATAAAATTAGTCATTGCTAGTATAACTAGCGAATAAAAACAAGCATTGATTAGATAAACAGTTTCTGGTTTCAATTTATGAAAGCTATTTCGTAAACTTAGGAACTCCCCCAAACTTAATACGAATACAGCAAGGAATAGAATTCCACCTAATATACCTGTCTCTATTAGTGAATGCATAATCGCAAAATCACTATAACCAATTTCACTAAGGTGTTTGGTCTGACCTAATCCTATTCCAATTATTGGGCTTTTAAGCCATAACTCCATAGAATCATTGAAATTACTACTCCTTTTGCCAAAAGATTCCCCTGCTATACTCTCACTTGATAGTCCTAATAAATTTGTTATACGAGTATAAAACATTTCTAATAAACTAGTTTGGAAATACTCAAGAATTAGAAAGTCACCAACTATAATAATAACAACTACAGCAATTAATATCTGAACTATCCTCTTATAGTTTACACCTTTGTTGTATAATATATATGCAATAGCAAGAAAGACTAGCCCCAAAACACCCGTTAAAGAGAAAGTTACGAAAAGTGTTAATGCTGATAATATGAATATGAAATTCAAAAATTTTCTTGATTTCAATAATGCCATTGATTCCGATTTGAACATAGGTAGTATCATAAACCCAATTATAGTAAGATTGTACCCAGCTAGAGCCGATGGCTCGGAGAAAATAGATGTTGCTCTGTAGAAGTTTTGGAATTTCAAACTAAGTTGTTGATATGGCTCATTCGTGTTGTCTAAAGCTGTCAAACTAGCATTAGTTAAGTCTATCCAAGCTAATGGCAAATCATAGGCACGTGCAAATAGTTGGTAAATACCGAATACATTGATTAGAACAGATAGAATTAGCCAAATCTTTATGATATTGACCCAAACCCTATTTTCCATCTTGAAAAGCCCTAGAAACACAGGGAAACCAGTAAGAAATAGAAAGTGCCAATAAGTCTTTATAAACTGCATATTATCTGCCTGATAGTCAGATATCACATATAAAAACGATAAACCAGCAGCTATTTGTAATAAGATGAGTGCTTTTACACTTGATATTGGATTAAGATTTATTGTTATCTTATTAGCTACAAACTTCACAATGAAGAAGAAAAATATAATAGCTATTACTGGGTAAGCAGGCGATATACCAAAATTCCCAATGCTGAAAATCTGGAATACTCCAACAAAATAAAGTGTGTATAATAGATAAAATAAAAAATTCATTAGTTGCTTTTGTTCTTATCCAAGTTAGAAGGAATTCGCTTGTAGATTATAAAATTATCTTCGATTACAGTTTCTTGTTCAAAATTTGACTGAATATAATCCCAAATTACAGAATTCTTCTGTATAGATGATAATGATGTATCATCATTAAAGAACATAATATGAGAATCGTCATTATTTTGAAGAATAATAATTTCTGCATCTTTTATATCTACGAATGCTTTTTCCTTAAGATACTCAGGTGCTTTATCATTTAGATAAAATGCTGATTGTGGGAACGAGTATTTATAATCAAAATTGAAATAGCAAATCATTTCATTTCCTCCAGTATTTATTAATAACACTTTATCAGTATCTGTATTATCATTTATATAATTTGCAACAGCGAAGTGTTTCTTAAGAATCATTCCATCATCACCTTCGGTTAATGTAGAATAGAATTCTTCCTTTCCTGATGTAATTACACTTACTGGAAATTTAATAATATTTACAAGTCTTGGTATTGGGCTAAAAAGGACTGCAACAGAGAGTATCATAGCTATAGTTAGCTTTTTGTAATTACTAATCTCTGGAATTAGCAGGGATAGACCTATAGCAGATAACATAACAAGGAAAGGTAAAATTCTTTGTTCGTGATATATCAACAGTTTCCTTTCTAAAACGACCGAAGTAAATAGGATTAAAGCAAACACTACCACTCCTTTAATCGTTATAGTGTTGTTCTCTTCTTTGTTTTTCTTTCCATTATGAAACACCGTATATAGGGCAGCCAGTAATAAAAACAATGAGTAATTGTCTGTAAAAAAAGAAGTTCCGTTTCTTAACGCATATTGAAGCCAACTAAACCCAAGCAATGGATAATTACTATAAGATTTCATGTAACTAAAAAAATCTAAAAACGATTGGAAGTTCCCTGACGCTATGATTGGAGAGAAAATAACAAACGTAACTAAAGCCGCAATTGTAAGTTGTACCAAACTACTTGAAAGTAATTTACGAGCTTCCTTTTTTTGAATAATCGAATATATTATATCTGCTATTAATAATATTCCAAAAGTATACTTTAGGTTTATCATTAATCCTAGTAATAATCCTTTTAAAAGTATGTCGAATTTGGCACTTTGCGATTTGCTACTAAGGTAGAAATACCATATCATTGGTAAAAAAAGCATACTTTCTACTTGGAAAGTATGTGGGAAGCCGAGAGTAACATAGGCTATAGGCATTAGTACTGAAAACAAACGAATAGCCATTTTCTCAAATCCAAGCCTATTAAAAATAAATATACTCGAAAACAAAAAGATAGATTGATAAAGAAAGTCGAACGCTCTATAAAGCGTTATAGTCTTACCGAACATAGAGTATAGAAACTCATAGAAATAATAAACGAATGGTGGCTTAACATCGAAATAGTCAACATACAAAGCTCCGCCATTATTTAGTATCATCCCACCTTGAATGAACGTAGCCATATCAGATGATACAGGAAAGAACATAGTCAAACTTATTATCAACAACCCTAGTACTAGCACTAAGTAATCATATTTATTCTGGAAGTATTTCATTTGACTTTCCTTTCATAAATGAAATATCTATCTAACAAAATAGTATCAAGCGTAAATTTCTCTTCTATATAATTCGCGTATTTTTCTTCACCAAAAAATAAGTCATAGCTACTTCCCTCAGTAAGAAATATCATAAATATATCATCGCTATTATCAATGGCTAGTATATTTGCATCGTGTAAGTCTTCATCGAATGCTTTCTTATACGAGAGAGGTGCAATTGGCGATAGATGAAATGCACTGTGTGGGAATTTGAATTTATACTCGAAATCGAGGTAGTGGACTGCTTGGTTGCCACCAGTATTTATAAATAGAAATTTCTTATTATCTTTTCTATTTATATAATCAGCTATTACTAAGTGGTTCTCCAATATATTGAAATTAGAATAATTAGTATAATAATCTACGTACGAATTATAATCAAATACTCTATTATATGCTATATTATATGTATTCAAAAATCTTAATAAAGGACTTAGTATTATAAACATAGCTATAATAACAAATGTAGAAATGCTTTTACTGAATTTGAAATTCTCTATTACGTACACAAACCCAATACTCACTATTATCATAAAATAAGGATAGAACCTAATTAGGTGATACATGTTTATCTTTCTTTCTAAAAGGACAGAGATGAACAGTAGTAAGCAAAAGAGGAGCAAATATTTTTTAATAACTTGATACTTGGCTTCTTTAAAGAAAAATGATGCTATAATAAATAGAAACAAATAACTAACTGAAATCAATGATCCAAAATTATGGGTTAGTGTTCCCAACATCTGTTTTGCAAGTTCTACACCTATGGGCGGGTATTTAGCATACTCTGCTAGATAGATATTAGTATCTACAAACCCACTAAAACCACCACTCAGCAAAACTGGCAAGAAACTAACAAGAAGTACAAAAAAAGCTACTGACAACTGAATACCTAGCTTTGCGAAGTTCTTATTTGTAGTTTCTTTTAAAAAATAGACCAAATATCCGACGAAAACAATACCAAGTGTATATTTGAATGCTATCGAAATACCTAAGACCAAACCCATTATTATATGCTGTTTGTAGGTATTCTCGTTCTTAATCATATAATAGAAATACAGAATCAATGGTATAAATGCTAGTGATTCTGTCTGGAGTATATCTCTATAATTGAGAATAGTATAACTCAGCGGGAAGATGATCAGGAATGCTTTAGTTACGTTTGCTTTTATCTCAAACTTGGTCAGCAAGTAAGCCGTAGTAAACAAGAAAACCATTTGATATAAGAAATCGAATAGTCTGAATGCTATTACATTATCACCAAAAATAGAATTGATACATGCGAATAGATAATATATCAGTGGTGGTTTGATATCATAGAAATCTTGAAATAGACCACCACCATTAGCTATGATGCTACCACCATGCATAAACACAGACATATCAGATGAAATGGGGAAGGCAAGAGTAGACAAAAGTATAATAGCTGCCACTATGAAATACTTCCATACACTCTTGTCTAATTTGTCTTGTAAATGCAACATTATTTCTTACTGATAAATGCCAATATTCGGCTACGGTTATTACCAATCATTATATAATCAACAAACTAATTTAATAGCTTCATATTGTCTGCTATTAAATTCTATAATCAAAAATAATTAAGTGTTATATCAAGCCATTCTTATGTTTTTCAGTCAATACTTCGACCATGTTCTTTGTCATTTTTTCCAAGTCAAAATCGTGTGACCAATCCCACTCGGCACGAGCGGCACTATCATCTATGACTTGTGGCCAAGATTCTGCAATCAATTGTCGTGAATCTGGTGTATAAGTAATTTCAAAATTAGGAATATGCTTTTTAATTTCTGCAGCTAACTCAGCAGGGGAGAAGCTGGCAGCAGCTACGTTGAAATTAGAGTGATGCTCTAATCTATCAAAGTCTGCTTCCATAAGGTCTATTGTCGCTTTTATACAATCAGGCATATACATCATCGGTAGAGTAGCATCAGCTTTCAAGAAACAATCATATTTCTGATGTTTCACAGCTTCGTAGAATATCTCAACAGCATAATCAGTAGTTCCACCACCCGGCAATGTTTCAGAAGAAATAATACCTGGGTAACGCAATCCACGAATGTCTAATCCTTGCTTTTTAACGAAGTAATCGCTTAGTATCTCGCCACTAACTTTAGTCACTCCGTACATAGTAGTCGGTTGCAATACTGATTCTTGTGGAGTATTAATAGTTTCTACACCCGGACCCCATACTGCGATAGAGCTAGGAACGAATATTTTAGTGATTTTCTTATCAATAGTTGTCTTGATTATATTGATAGTACCATTCATATTGATATCCCAACAGAAGAACGGGTCTTTCTCGCCAGTAGCAGAAAGCAATGCCGCCATGTGGAATATAGTGTCTATATTGTATTTATCAACTATGCTATCAATTGCCGATTTGTCCATTATATTAAGGACTTCATTTGGGCCATTATCAGCTATTAGCGGTGGTGCTGTGTCGCGGACATCGGTAGCTATTACGTTTTCGCCACCATATTTCTTTCTTAATTCATTTACCAATTCGGTCCCTATTTGACCGTAAGCTCCAGTTACTAATATTCTTTTCATAAAATTTATTCTTCCTAGTTTAAATATATCCTGCAATTTAATTAATTCTTAGCATATTATAAGGGGTATTTGGTGAGTAAGTTTTGATATAAAACAAAAAACCCTTCCAACATAAATCGGAAGGGCTGTTTTTAATATAATCTAATGGTTATAATCTAATGGTTATAATCTAATGGTTATAATCTAATATCATTCATATCTATTCATATTACTCTGGTAATATGTTCTATGTGTCAATTCTTTAGGGTTCGAAATATAGAATAACCTCAATTCATTTTGATTCGTGAAGTTAGCTGTGTTTTCGTCACTAATTTTTATGAAATCGTCTTGTACTATTTTTGTACCGTTTACCTCGCCTTCACCTGATAGCACATAGAATGAATGGTATCTATCAACGTCCAAATCTAATACAAAGTCAGATTTAGCTTTTATCTCTTGGACTTCTACTCCTTCGCTTACAAGTTGGATTGGTGAGTTTTCGCCTAGCATAATCTTAGTTGTGTACCTGCCATTATCTACAATCTCAAACTCTGTTTCCTTATAGTCAGTATATTCAGCTTTATTGTTAAGAGTAATCTGAATATTTGGGTTGAACCATATCTGGAATATACTTGAGCCGGGATTCATCTTTTCAGCGTGATGTATTCCACTACCTGATTTTATTACTTGCACATCGCCTTTACTAAGTGGGAACCACTTATTATTGTGATTGTCATAATGCTCTATATCACCTTCCAGCACGAACGATAATATCTCAAATGCTTGATGTGGATGCTCACCTATAGTGCTGCCATTCACCGTATCTGCCTTCGCCCAATAGAATAGATTAGAATACGGGTGACTACCGCCTCCGCCACTCTGTGGGAAACCGATTGGCTTGTTCTCAACTATTGCACCACCGTTGAATTCGCCGTAACCTTGTTCTGCTTTGCTGTATTTCTCTATTGCCATAACTAACTCCAGTTTAACATTATTTGTCTTACCTAAGACGATACGTAATGAATCTTATTTTAGTTGTTGCGACAACCTTTTCCATACCAAGACTGTCTTTTCCAATCCAGTAGTTTGGGTTATTTCCTTTGCTTCTAGGTATAGCATATCACCTTCGAATCGGTAGTAACGCTTTACTTTGTGACCAATCCAATTGGGGAATAAGCTCTGCTGTACATCGTGAATTACATAGCCATTTTTCACTTCATAAGCTCCAAAGTAAGCTATGTAGGTCGTGAATGCTTCTTGCGATTCATCCGCTGCTGCATCTCTGAAGTTGAATGTACTTAGGTTGTTCCTTACTCTTACACCTAGCTGTGCTGATACGTGGGTGTCCGTGTATATAATCATACCTTTCACATCTTCGCCCCACGGATGTATCTTAGTGCCATCAGTTTTGATGCTGTATTTTTCTATTAGTTCGTATGTCCCGGGGAAATCGTTTTTCATAATTAGAAATTAGTATTTAATAAAACAATGCAACTTTTTGTAGTTATGATTGTACATTAAAAGAAAGATACGACATATTAAAGATTCAATAAAATTTAAATGATTAAGCTAATTTATTTAATATTAATAACTGCTATTTCGAGTAGTACTTTATTCGGAAAGGATGAAGAATTTAAGAGTCTTGATACAATTCAAATAGGCGGAATACAACAAGTGGTTAGTATCAACTATGTTGATAAAGACAAACCATTGTTACTCTTCTTACATGGTGGCCCTGGTAGATCATTGATGAACTATTCTGATAATTTCAATAATAAGTTGAAAGAGAATTTTATAGTGGTTCATTGGGATCAAAGAGAAACTGGAAGGACTCTTAAGTTAAACAGAACCAATGAGGTACTTTCATTGGAATTGTTAGTAAGCGACACTTATGAAATAATCAACTATCTAATTACTAAGTATAATAAGAAAAAAATCTACCTTGCTTCTCATTCTTGGGGTTCCGAAATTGGATTCATGATTGCAAGTAAATTCCCAGAGCTAGTCAAAGCATACATGCCGATTAGTGCAGTTATTAATCAGCAAGAAAACACAAGAATCGTAGTTCCAATGTTGAAAGAATGGGCTGAGAAAGAGAACAATATGAATGCTATAAACGAGTTGGCTCAGATAACAATTCCTATTTCAAGCAAAAGGGATTTATATCTACAGCAGAAATGGCTATTCGTTTATAATGGTGAAAATTTTTCTTTAGAACCTGGGTTTAGAGCAGAATATTTCGAATGGATGGATATATGGTTCCCACTCATACTAGAAGCTTCAAAGAAAAATATGTTTGATAAGGTCGCCGAATTAGATTGCCCTGTCTATTTCATCGAAGGAAATGGCGACAATCATAAGACTCATAAATTGGTTGAAGAATATTTCAAATTCCTTAGTGCCAAAGAAAAAGAAATGTTCTGGTTTGAAAAATCGGGGCATACTGTTTTTAATACAGAACCTGAAAAATTACAAGATGTAATTATAGAGATTTTTAAAAAACTGGAAACAAAATAGATAAAAATTTTACAAATTCAATTAAACATAATATGACTAAATACTTTTACTTTCTATGCTTAAGCATTATATCAGTAACTTCAGTATATTCTAATTCTTACGAATACAATTATTACAACTCTAGTGATTCTACTTATAATTGTTCACTTATAATTTTTCCGAATAGCAAAGTTATAAAAGGGGTTGTCGTTAGGGATTATAGTTCACTTCCAAAGTACTCAGGTACAAATAATTCTCCCTATAAATGGGGTCAACTGGCTTTAGAGAATGGGTTAGCTGTTTTATATACAGTAACTTCCAATTATTTCCCTGAGCTATACTATGATGATTCAGGGTTAATATTATTAGATAGTATAATCAATAAAGTCATAACAAAACACAATATCCCCAAAGAGAATATATTTATAGGAGGTATTTCATCAAGTGGGACTAGAGCTCTGAAATATGCTCAGTATTGCGAGAGTAACAAATCGAAATTTGGTATAAAAGTTAATTCTGTATTTTCAGTTGACTCTCCCTTAGATTATGAAAGGTTTTACAACTCAGCTAAGAAGAATAAGAAATATTTTAAAGATGGAATGCTTTGGGAGGCTAATATGATGCCGGGGAAATTCGAAGAAAAATTTGGGAGGCCACCTGAGTATAATGATCCATTATATAAGGAAAGGTCAGTTTACTCTCATTTAGATGACGATGGAGGTAATGCTAAATACCTAATGAATACTTCAGTTATCTTTTACCATGAACCAGATATAGATTGGTGGATAAAGGAAAGAGGTGCCACATATTACGATATAAATTCCTTTGATATTGCTGGTATATATAATCACTTAATTCATTTAGGTCATAAAGATATTGAATTAGTAACTACAACTGGTAAAGGTTTTGACAAAAAGGGAAACAGAAAATGTCACTCATGGACTATAGTAGATGAGGAGTACTTGATAAACTGGATTGTTAAGAGGTTAAAGTAGATGTGAGTCACTCCCCTTCAAACAAATCAATTGTATAATCCAACAAATCTATTCCACCAGACTTTCCGTGACCGGGGATAACTACTTTTGCTTTCGGGTGTTTTGCCTTCAACTTTCTTACGGTGTTTGACCATTTATTTGTATCTGCATCTGCTAGATTACCCTTCGAAGCGTTCAGTTCTTTCACTAGGCATCCACCGAAAATAGATTCATCTTTATCGTAGTAAGCTACTACATTATCAACTGTATGACCAGCTCCGAAGTACTCTAACTTAACTGAGCTTTTATCAATATTCAGTGACAAGCTATTGTCAAAAGTAAGGAATTCATAACCTACAAAGCCACCTTCTTTTTCTAGTATTGCTTGAGTTCTGTTTGAGATATAGATTGGGATTTCTGTGCTTTTGAATTCACTCAGCCCGCCTACACAATCCTCGTGAAAATGAGTAGGAACTATTCCGATGATACTTATACCATTGTCTATCAAATATTCTATCAGTTCTTTCGAGCTTTCTTTGTCAGCTGGAGTGTCTAATATTAGTGCTTTGTCATTTTCTACTATTATCATCCCATTACAAGCAACCTTTCCCCAGCTTTCTGTTTGCAGGTATGATATATGCTGATAAGTGTGTTCAGAGAGTTTGATTATTACTAGTTTTTCAGATTGCAACTCAATACTAGTATTTTTCGCATGACATTCGAATAATGATGATATTAAAAATATTACGATTATTAATTTGATGTTATTAAACCTTTGGTTTACCATTATCTGCTCCTTTTGCTTTAAAGCGTTTTATTATTCTTACTCCATCGTAATGGTACATATCCATATAAATAGAAAAAGTATCTTTTGAACCTTCCCATGTTACTCTATAGATATCTAACATATAGGGCATTGGGTAACTGTTAGTATAACAGCAGCTTCCTTCTCTAGAATACGATACTAATTCACCATTAGGACCTGTCAAAGCATTTAGATATCTTGCTTGATTTGCGGGACCTTCTCCTTTATCAATTCCTCCAACTTCAATAGGACTATCTTCACTATATCCGTAGCCAAAGCTTTTTGCATATTCAGTTAATAGGTAAGTGTCATTGTCTATCAATAATGTTGGTTTCTTTGTTGCACAAGAAGTGAGAATAAGAATAGTCGTAAGTAATATGAATAAATTTTTCATAGATTTCCCTCTGATTTTTAATTTCAAATTAATTAAATAATTGAAAATTTTCAAAATTAGTTCCTCGAACCCATTTTTCTTCCCACAACTCCAAACAATTCTTTATTCTTTTCGTAATATGTTCAGTAAAAATATACAATAATTATGTTCAATTTTATAATTGATGGAATATGACAGATATACAAGAATTAAACGATAGAATCCAGCAGGAAAGTGGATTCATAGACTTACTCATGATGGAAATGAGTAAAGTAATAGTTGGACAAAAGTACATGGTAGAAAGGCTACTAATTGGACTACTTTCTAATGGACACGTATTGCTTGAGGGTGTACCCGGGTTGGCGAAGACACTTGCTATCAATACGCTTGCGAATGCTGTAGATGGGCAATTCTCACGTATCCAATTCACTCCCGATTTGCTTCCTGCCGACGTAGTTGGTACTATGATTTACAACCAAGGTGAGCAGAAATTCCACGTTCGTAAAGGTCCAGTTTTCGCAAACTTCGTACTTGCTGATGAGATAAACCGTGCCCCAGCAAAAGTGCAAAGTGCTTTGCTCGAGGCGATGCAAGAACGTCAGGTTACTATTGGTGATACTACTTTCCCTCTACAAGAGCCGTTCCTAGTATTAGCAACACAAAACCCATTAGAGCAAGAGGGGACATATCCACTACCTGAAGCTCAGGTTGACCGTTTTATGATGAAGCTTGTCGTAGGCTATCCTACTAAAGAGGAAGAGCGTCAGATATTGAGAATGAATCTAGAGAAATCATTCCCAAGAGTGTCGAAAATACTAAGTCCAGAAGATATAATCAAGGCTCGTAATGTAGTAAAAGATGTATATATGGATGAGAAAATCGAGAAGTATATTATGGATATAGTATTCGCTACCAGATACCCAGAAGAATATAAATTAGGTGAGCTGAAAGATTTGATTTCATTCGGTGGGTCGCCTCGTGCTACTATATCATTAGCTAAGGCAGCTAAAGCTTATGCTTTCATCAAGCGTCGTGGCTATGTATTGCCAGAAGACGTTAGAGCTGTTGCTCTCGATGTACTACGTCACAGAGTCGGAATCACTTACGAAGCGGAAGCAGAGAACCTAACTTCCGAAGATATAGTAAACAAGATTATTGATAATATAGAAGTACCATAGACCGTGGAAACTCAAGAGCTAATAAAAAAAGTAAGAAAGATAGAGATAAAAACTCGAGGTCTTTCTAATCAGTTATTCTCTGGTGAGTATCACACAGCGTTCAAAGGGCGTGGTATGGCTTTCAGCGAAGTGCGAGAATACCAGTCTGGTGACGATGTTCGTCTTATTGATTGGAATGTTACCGCTCGTTCGGGTGATGCTTATATCAAGGTATTTGAGGAAGAAAGAGAACTAACGACTATGCTATTAGTCGATGTTTCTGGTTCAAAGATATTCGGTACTGGTGATCAATCTAAAAAGGATTTAATAACTGAGCTATCGGCTGTTATTTCTTTTTCAGCTATTCAGAATAATGATAAAGTGGGAGTTATATTTTTCTCTGATAAAGTAGAAAAGTACATTCCACCAAAGAAAGGAAAATCGCATATACTCCGTATTATCAGAGAGCTAATAGAGTTCGAGCCCGAATCGAAGAAAACAGATATCGGAGCTGCATTGGAGTTTTTCACTAGTGTTGTGAAAAAGCGAGCTATTGTATTTCTGATGTCTGATTTTATCAGTCCCGAATTCAACAATCCACTGAGAATAGTTGCTAAGCGACATGATTTGATAGCTGTGAAGTTATATGATGATAAAGAAAATCATCTTCCAAATATTGGTCTAGTCAACATAATTGATTCTGAATCTGGAAAAACTATGTGGGTAGATACTTCTAATAAGAAAACAATCGCTAAATTTGAGAAAGAGCGAAGTGATTATAATTCTAATTTAGAAAGTTTACTTATGAAAAATAAAGTAGATATAATAAATCTGAAAACAGATGATTCGTATATAATTCCACTACGCCAATTCTTCAAAAAACGTGAAGGCCGGAGATAGATTATGAGAAAAATTGCTACTGTATTACTTGCTGTTTGTACTGTTGCTGTTGCTTATTATTTTATGGATTTGAATCCAGAAATAAAGGTAGATGGACAACCTGCATTTACTAAAAAATACCAACAATGGTTACTTGATAGATACAAAGACCCTGCTACTGGTGAGATACCTACTAATGTTAGGCAGCTAGAGTTGCAATTTGCTCATGAAATGAAGAAAAGTAATCCTAGTTATATTAAGAATAATAAAATTCAGAGTCTGAATAATTGGACTAGCCGTGGCCCTTATTATATGGGTGGCCGCTCTAGAGCAATTGCTCTAGACATAGATGATGAAAATAGAATACTAGCCGGTGGAGTAGATGCTGGTATGTGGCTATCTACAGATGGTGGTGCTAATTGGAAGAAAACAACTACAGCTACACAGCTGCCGTCCGTAACAACTATCGACCAAGATAAGAGACCGGGGAAACATAATATATGGTACCATGGTACTGGTGAAAGACTTGGCTCCCGTGTTAATGGTGATGGTATATACAAATCTACTGACAATGGTAACTCTTGGTTTCGACTACAATCAACCGTCAAAGGTAGTATCGGGTTATGGGATAACCCTTTTGATTTCGTTTATAGAATTAGAACTAATCCTAATGCACCATTAGATAAGGACGAGGTTTATGCTGCTACATCTATTGGTGGTATATTCCGTTCCGAAGATGGTGGTATAGCTTGGGAACCAGTCTTAGGTGGTGGTGTTGCTAATAATTTGAGTTTGTATACTGAGTTAGAAGTAACTTCGAAAGGTGTATTTTATGCAACTATGTCTTCATCAGGGGCTGGTGGATTTGCATCATTGGTTAAAGGTATATTCCGTTCAACTAATGGTAAAGATTGGACAGATATTACCCCTGCTAACTTCCCTAAAAATTATAATAGAGTTGTGATTGGGATTGATCCTAAGAATGAAAATAGTATGTACTTTTTGGGTGAAACACCTGAGTATGGTCTTAAAACTACGAATTCACAAAGAAGGGATTTGTGGCATAGTTTGTTCAAATATGAATACAAATCTGGTGATGGTGCTGGTGAAAATGGAAAATGGACTGAGCTAACTGATAACCTTCCTAACCCTGAATTAGTTCGTCATCAGATGAACTCGCAAGGCGGTTATGACTTACTTATCAAAGTGCACCCTATTGATTCAAATGTTGTATATATAGGCGGTGTGAACTTATATCGTTCTGACTCAGGATGGAAGACTAAAGATTTCAAAGTAGTTGGCGGAACTTGCCCTGACAACGATTGCGATTATACATATAGATATAATAATCATCACGCTGACCAACATGCTATGATATTTCTACCAAGTAATCCCAATATAGCTTTTACTGGCTCGGATGGAGGGATACATAAAACTCTTGATAATAGATCAGATAATACGGAATGGATTTCACTCAATAATGGTTATTTAACTACCCAATTCTATAGTCTTGGGATAGACCACGCTACTGAAAGTGGCGATATAGTAGGTGGACTGCAAGATAATGGATCTATTTATACTTCTGAATTTGATAGTAAAACTCTTTGGAGTGATATACTAAGAGGTGACGGATTCAACTGCGCCATAGCAGATAGCAGCAAGTTTATAATCTCGTCCAAAAATTCATCGTATGACCCAGATATAAATATATACAAGTCTGTAATTAGCAAAGATGGAAAGATAGTAAAAGCAGCAAGAATAGACCCCATAGGCGGTAAAGACTTTATCTGGAATACACCTTTTGTGATTGACCCCAATGATAATAATAAATTCTATTTGGCAGGAGGAAGAACAGTTTGGAGAAATAATGACCTTTCTAAAGTTAATATGATTGATTTCCCAGAAACAGGTTGGAAAGATGTTAAAAACCCTGATAGTATTTCAACTGAATGGGATGAGTTAGTGAATTCGAATGTAGTAAACTCGGATACTAATGAAAGAATAACAGCGATTACTGTATCTAAAAAACCAGCAAACGTACTCTATTATGGTACGAGCAATGGGAAAATATATAGAATAGACAATGCCGACAAAGGCAACCCGACTCCAGTTGATATAAGTCAATCTGGATTCATCAGAAATACTACAGTTAGTTCAATTGCTATAGACCCAGACGACGCTTCAAAAGTACTTGTAGCTATTTCTAACTATAATGTACCAAGCTTATATTATACTACAAATAGTGGAGAAAGTTGGACAAGAGTCGGTGGTAATTTGGAAGGCAATGTTCTCAATATTGGAACTGGTCCAGCTGTCAATGTAGTTCAGATAGTTAAACATAATGGTAAGAAAGCATATATGGCTGGTACTTCTGTAGGTCTATTTGTTACTTCATTTTTGAATGCCGAAGGTACTGTATGGGATCAAGAAGCTGAGCAAACTATTGGTTATAATAACGTATTCACACTTGATACTCGCGAGATAGATGGCTACACAGCCGTTGGTACTTACGCTACTGGTGCTTATGCTACTCACTTTACTAATTTCCCTTCAGCTTTGAGTGATAAAATCGCTTTAGTTAGTCCATTGGATAATACAAGTAATGTAGCAGAAAACCCTACATTAAAATGGGAAGCCATTTCGGAAGCACTATTCTACAAAGTACAAATAGCGACTGATTCCAAATTTGAGAATATTGTTTTCGATAAATCAGATATATCAACTAATGAAAATGAAATTCAAAATGCTTTATCGTTGGGATTTAAAACATATTATTGGAGGGTTGCAGCTGTTAATTCTGGTGGTCTTAGCCAATACTCTGAAGTATGGAAATTCCAAACGGGATTAGGAGCACCGGGTCTAGTTTCACCTGCTAATGAATCTAAAAACATTCCTTCATCAGTAATGCTAACTTGGGATGCTTTTTCTTTAGATGCTATTAGCTACAGAGTGCAATTGGCATCTAATACTTTTTTCAATAAGATAATAGCCGAAGGTGAAACCTTAGACAACAATTATACAGTTGACAATCTAGAGAAAGGTAAAAAATACTTTTGGAGAGTAAAGGCATATCACGGTGGTGATTCAAGTGATTATGGCGAGAAGTTTTCTTTTGATACGGAACCACTAAGTTCAGTTAATAATAAGCAAATAGAGCAAAGCATATCTCTGTATCCGAATCCAGCTACGAACTATGTGAAAATTGATTTAAGTAAGCTGGGCTCTATTCCCAAAAGTATCAAACTATATGACAGCCAAGGAAAAATATTAAAGTCTTATGATTATAAAATAAAAAGTTCAACATTGAACTATGACTTTGATGTTCGTGATTTACAATCAGGACAGTATTTCATTCGATTACAATTTGATAAATTTACAATAAGCAAACGTTTTGTCAAGCTATGAAGATTAAGTTTTTAATTACAGTATTTTTATTTTTTAGTTTTATTTCAGTTTCCAATTCACAATCATTGGTCTTATCTTCGGATACTAACAATGTGATGATTGGCGATTGGGTAACACTAAATCTACAGTATCTATCCTCAGAGAAAAAAGAAGTTGTATTCCCGATTTTCGATGCTAGTGAGATTGAAGGATTAGAGCTATTAGAGGAGACAAGAGTTGACACAGTCAAGAATGGTAAATCATTCGGGCTATCCAAAAGGTTCACAGTTTCTGCGTATGATTCAGGTCGCTTTGTGATACCTCGTATGGCTATGCTCTTCGAGAAAGATGGAGCAGTAGATACACTTTACTCAGATTCGCTAGTGCTTAACTTCGGCTCTCCTGCAGTTGATACAACTCTCGCAATCAAAGATATAAAAGGTATTTTCAATATCAACTATTCTGATAATTCAATGCTTTATTGGATTGGAGGTATTGTACTATTCCTACTAATTGTAGCGTCGCTAATCTATTATTTCAAGAAAAGAAAAGGTAAAGAAGAGAAAGAAGAAATTGAATATGACCCAAGTATTCCACCTTATATATTGGCTATGGAATCGCTTAGAAGAATAGAACAAGAACGATTATGGCAAAGCGGATATTTCAAAAAGTACTACACTGAAATCACCGATGTCTTGCGTATATACTATTATAGAATATATATTATAAAAACGAAAGAACTAACTAGCCACGAGCTAATAGAAGCATTGCAAGGCAAAACACTATTCGATAATGAAAGCGTAACTATGCTCGAATATATATCGAGATATTCTGATTTATCGAAATTTGCAAAAGCAAATCCATTACCTGAGAATAATACTCAATCTCTGAAATATGCATTTGATTTAGTAGAGAAAGGAAAACCACTAAGTGACAAAATAGAGGGAGGCGAAAATGTTCAATAATGTAGATTTTGCAAATCCTGAATATTTTTGGGTATTAGCTATTATTCCTATTCTTATTTTATATAAGATATTCGTATCTAATAAGAGAAAAACAACACTTAACTATTCGGATACTAAGCCATTCGAAGGAACGAAGAACTGGAAAATTCGGCTAAGAGATTTACCTTTTTTCATACGACTAATTGTAATTGGATTAATCGCTATTGTGCTTGCACGTCCTCAAACTACTTCGGGAGAGGAGAAAGTAACTACTGAAGGGATTGACATAGTCCTTGCATTGGACGTTTCTACTTCGATGCTAGCGGAAGATTTGCAACCCAATAGAATAAAAGCTGCCAAGAAAACGGCTGAAGATTTCATAGATAATCGCCCAAATGATAGAATCGGGCTAGTCGTGTTCGCAGGACAGAGTTTCACTCAGAGCCCTATCACTGTTGACCATACTATTCTCAAAGAATTATTGGATAAACTAGAAACTGGAATGGTGCAAGACGGTACTGCTATAGGTATGGGTTTGGCAACTTCTGTTTCACGTTTGAAAGAAAGTGAAGCAAAGAGCAGAGTTGTGATATTGCTTACTGACGGGGATAATAATGCTGGCTCAGTTTCACCAGAGACTGCTGCTGAGATTGCTAAGACTTTCGGTATTAGAGTATATACAATAGCTGTTGGTACTAAAGGAAAAGCGAAATATCCCGTTAAAACGCCATTCGGAATGCGTAGCCAATACATAGAAGTGAAAATAAACGAAGCACTCCTGACAAAAATAGCTGATATAACTGATGGCAAGTACTTCAGAGCGACTAATACTAAATCGCTTTCGGATATATATAAGCAAATAGATGAGCTAGAAAAAACGAAAGTCGATGTGGCTTACTTCAGTAATCATACAGAAATGTACTATCCATTCGCTATGGCTGCACTGGCATTGTTATTCTTCGAGATGCTATTGAGATTTACTATATTCAGGAAACTGCCATAGATGAATTTTGAAGTACAAGACTGGGGTCTGATTGACTTCCAAGAGGCGTGGGATAAACAAAAAGAGCTAGTCACAGCTATTCAGAATGGAGAACAAAAGTCAGCTCTAGTTCTCTGCAGTCACCCACTAGTCATCACTATGGGCAGAAATTCGAGCTACGACAATCTGGTATTACCTAGAGAAGAATACGACAGCCGTAATATAAATGTAATAGACATAAACCGTGGGGGAGACGTAACCCTCCACAATGAAAACCAACTTGTTGGTTATCCAATCTTCAATCTCAATGATTTCAAACCCGATTTGCATTGGTTCTTACGCGAAATAGAAGAAGCAATCATCAATACAGTAGCCGAGCTAGGCATCACCTCTAGCCGAGTAGATGGGCTAACTGGGGTATGGGTAGAGAACCAGCGTAAAATCTGCGCTATAGGGCTGCATTGCTCCCGATGGGTAACTTCGCACGGATTTGCTCTTAATGTTTGCAACAATGTAAAAGATTTTGACTATATTGTTCCTTGTGGGATTGACGATAAAGAAGTAACTTCTATAAAGAACGAAATTGGCACAGATGTTGATATGAATAATATCAAGAATATAGTTATCGAAAAGTTCACAGAACTATTCTAAATTATATCGAAAAGCAGGAGTAGCTCAGCTGGTAGAGCACAACCTTGCCAAGGTTGGGGTCGCGAGTTCGAATCTCGTCTCTTGCTCTACGACATCTGTCGTAATTTCCTTTTATGCTGCATGCCTTGCCGACACTTCCCCCCGTTGGCAAGGCATTCTTTTTTTTGTATAAACAATTATCAAAGTAGGATGGTATATGAAAAGCATATCCACATATTTAGATTTTCTTAAAGAAAAAGGAAAACAATTATCCGAATTCTATCATGGTAGTGATAAAATGGCATTAACAGTTAGTGATGCTTTACAATCATTGGAATTATTGAGAAGTAGCAGAGTAGCAATACTAGGCGGTGATATTATATCAGAAGAAAATAATGAACTTATCATTGCATATCAATTGTGGGGAGATAGGTACCTTTATTTGAATTGGTATTGTGATCAGGATGATAACGAAAGCAGAGAAGATTATCTGCAAAGAAGTTACATCTTAGCAAAAGAGGGAATATCTAATGCCAGTAAAACAGCAGAAAGACTTAATAAGAAATGTTATATAGTATTTGTAATTGAATAATGAAAGAGTTTGGCAAGTTCTGTCATTTACTGTTCAGCCTTTAATCCTATTGCTAGAATTTATTTTAGAGGAAAACCATGAGTAATGGAAATAGAAAAAGTGAGCTGTACAAGGCAAAAACAGAAGAATATGATTTTGAAATCGTTGAAGATTTACGAAGCGCTTCTTGGTATTTAATCGTTTATAAGGATGGTAAAGATTTATATGATCATCATCAAGACACATTAGATCAATGTAAATCACAAGCTTCTGAAGAATTTGGAGTTCCTTATTCTATATGGGAAAAACAATAATTTGTAATGTAACAATTGAATAAAATCATTAAAATACTAGTAATAATACTAATTATGCTCTTAATATCTTGTCAAACTAGATATAGTGTAGATGAGATGACTGAATTTTTACCTTTGAAGTCGCCTAAGAGTTATAATGTATTACAAGACACTGCTTTTGGAGATTATTTGCAGACAATAAACATTGTTGTAGATGAAGAATACTATAACAATACTAAAAAATTGATAATGGAACATCAGAAATTTGAAGACTTAGGTTTTAAAATGGATAGTCTTCATAGCTATAATAGAAGAAATGGGCTTAAATCAGGTGCATACTCATTCGAGGGTGGTTATTTTCTAGTTGAATATGAAGATAGCAGTCCAAGGTTAAAGAATAAATTCCTTTATTTCTTTATAAGTTTGAAAAAAGATTCTATAATTACTATATTCTGCAGACCATTATAGTGATTTATGGAAATAAGTCACGATAAATATAAAGCTAATAACTTATAAATTTATGCAGTATTCCTTTACTCATCCCTTAAGCTCATAACTAGTACTTCTTCCACCAGAATTACCTTGCACTAATATACCTTTTTCTATCAAATCTAATTAATACAATTGTAAATAAGTCATTTCCAGAATATTCTCTAGCTATTCGACATAATATTTGCGGTGATTAGCCAGTTTATTCACCGCAAAAACAAGTTAATCGACCTAATTTATGCGGAGAATAGCTATTTTATTCACCGCATAAGCTTAATTGATATAAATAAATCAGATTTTTTTATTAGATTTAAGAAAATAATAATAATCAAATCTTCTATTTATATGAAAAATATTAAGCTTCCATTTCTCTTAATTCTAACACTAGTTTTAGCATTCGGTAATGTATTTTCTAAAGATATATACTCAGTTTCAAAATTCGTTACTGCTCAGGAAGGAAGAGAGTTGATAGTACAGGATGATGATTATTCGCGTTCGTTATCTAAGTTTGATTTGGAGCTTCGTGTACATATTGGTGAACCCAATATTGAGAATCTGAATGCATTTACTCAAGAGCAAGTTCTAGATTGGGAAGAAGACGAGAGGTTTACACTCGATTCACTTACGAAAGATATTTCTGAAAGAGCCACTAAGCTAGGGTTCAACTTCATTTTACCTGAGCAAATCGCTTTCATCAAAACTACTATGGATGAGAACAAAGGCGCTGGTGGCTATACTCGTCTGAATTATATAGTTCTCAGTAAAGATGTATTACAAATGCATAAATCCGAAATCAAGAATGTTATTGCCCACGAACTATTCCACGTTATTTCTAGATATAATCCGCAGCTCCGTTCGGAACTATACTCAGTTATCGGTTTCACTACATGCAACAAAATAGAAATCACAACTGACTTGAAGAACTTCACTCTCTCTAATCCTGATGCGCCAAATATAGATGCTTATATTAATCTTAAAGATACTAATGGAAAAGAAGAATTATGTGCTATGGTTCTATATTCTGAAAGAGAGTATAGTGGTGGTATGATGTTCGACTACATGAGAGTTGGCTTTCTGAAATTAATAAAGAATAGTGATAATAAAATGGAACTATTCGTAGAAAATGGGAAAGAAAAAATACTACTAATCAATGAAATCACTGGGTTTTTCGAACAAATAGGTTCGAACACACAGTATATAATCCATCCTGAAGAAATCATTGCTTCTAACTTCGAATTGCTATTCGATGACCAACCAATTGTGAGAAGTGCAGAAATACTTTCCAACATTGAAGAAATATTAAAAAAAGATAGATAGCCGAATTGCGTTAGTAAATCGGGCAACAACGCTTAGTTGAGGATTAAATTGTAAATTTATTAAGGATAATACTGTCTTTTATTCTTTTATTTAAAATATATTTTCTATTTTTGTTCAATAATAAAATCATTATTTATTAAATAAAGGTGTTTAGTATGCTCTCCAAGAATCAAGCAAGGACATTTTTCGTAGTGGGAACTGTCTTTTTCACGGGTGTATTCTTCTATTTATCCTACGATACGGTTGTAAACCACGTAGATAAGCAGACGAATGCACAGAATCTAACCCCAGAAGTAGTAAGAGGTAAGCTGTTATTCGATGAGAATAACTGTATGGGTTGCCACACCATAATGGGTGAGGGTGCTTATTACGCACCTGAATTAACTAAAGTTTATGAAAGACGTGGCCCTGATTGGATTGACGTATTTATGGATGATCCAGAAGCTATGTTCCCAGGTGAAAGAAAGATGGTAAAATATGATTTTACAAAAGAGGAAAAATCAGATTTGATTGCCTTTTTCAAATGGGTAGGAGAGATTGATTTGAATGGATTCCCTCCAGAACCTGACAAGGGTGCTTTTGCTGCCAATGTAGTTACAACTAGTGCTACAGCCGTTGCTGGAGATAAACCTAGCAAATGGTCATTATGTTCAGCTTGTCACTCATTAGGTGGTTCAGGTGGAAACGTTGGCCCTGCATTAGATGGTGTCGGTGGTAGATTTGACGCAGAGTATCTAAACAAATGGATAGCTGACCCACAGACTGTTAAGCCTGGTACAGCAATGCCTAAACTTCCGCTTACAGATGCTGAGCGTCAGGAAATGGTCGAATTTTTATCAAATCAAAAATAATTAAACTAAAGGTATAAAAAATGAAATATGAATCACAAAAAGTAGCCTTTTGGTTTTTTGCAACATGTATGCTATTGCTAACATTGCAAATTATTTATGGGTTTATCATGGGTTTTGATAGAATAGGACTAGACGTATTACACGAATGGATTCCATTCAACGCAGCTAGAGCAACACACACGAATCTATTAGTAGTATGGCTATTAACTGGATTTATGGGTGCTGCACACTATATTATACCAGAAGAATCTGGTAGAGAACTATTCTCAGTTAAGTTAGCTTATATCCAACTTATATCGCTTATTTTGGTTGGTGTAACAGCTATTATTGGTTTCCACTTTAATTGGTGGGAAGGTCGTAAATTCTTAGAAATACCTCGTCCTTTGGACTATTTGGTAGTACTTAATGTGCTTACTTTCCTAGCTAATATTATATTGACTATGTGGAATGGTAAAAAGCATACTACTACTGGTATTGTACTAGTTATGGGGCTTTTATTCGCAGCATTGTTATATTTACCAGGTATGATTTGGTTTGATAATCAGACTCTTGATTCATTCTTCCGTTGGTACGTAGTTCACCTTTGGGTAGAAGGAGTATGGGAACTTATAATGGGTGGTATTCTAGCTTTCTTATTAATAAAACTAACTGGTGTGGATAGAGAAGTAATAGAGAAATGGTTATACGTAATCGTTGGTCTAACTTTCCTTTCTGGTGTACTAGGTACAGGTCACCACTACTACTATATCGGTGCTCCTGAGTATTGGTTAATGATAGGTGGTTTATTCTCTGTTCTAGAACCATTGGCATTCCTTGCTATGGCATTATTTGCAATTAACATGTACCGAAAAGCTGGTCGAGAGCACCCGAATAAGCTTGCCTTATACTGGACTCTTGGTTGTGCGTTGACGTCATTCGTTGGTGCAGGTTTACTCGGTGCAGCACATACATTACCACAGGTAAACATGTACACTCATGGTACTTTGGTAACTGCTATGCACGGTCACATGGCTTTTTGGGGAGCTTATGCTATGTTAGTATTAGCTATGATTTCATACTCAATGCCTCTACTAACAGGTAGAAAAATATACAATAATAGTATTGGACTTTATGCGTTTTGGCTTTCTAATATTGGTATGCTAGGTATGACTGTTGCACTGGCTGTGGCTGGTATAGCACAAGTTTATTTAGAAAGAAAATACGGTATGGATTTTTTAGCTGTACAAAAAGAGATAGAGATACACTTTGTGATAATGCTTATCTGTGCGACTATGTTCGCTACTGGTATTGGACTTTACATAGCTAACTTTATCAAGTATGGTGGACCAGTTGGCGAAGTAAGTGAAAAAGGCGATGATTACTTTGATGAAGCAATCGCAAAATAGTTATAAATAAAAATAATCTTTATATGCCATTTCATAATTGAAGATAAATTCAAAGAATAAGCCCCTTGGATAGTCTTCTAATTTAGAAATGGCATTATAATATAAAAAAAATAGAATTAGTATATGGAAAAGACAATACCTTACTATAAGGAAACGAAAAATGAAGTTGAGATTTTCGAAAATTGCTTCAAAGAGAAGCTACCTTTTCTACTAAAAGGACCTACAGGTACTGGGAAATCAAGATTTGTAGAATATATGGCTGCTAAATTGGATAAGCCGTTCTATACTGTTCTTTGTCACGAAGAAACATCAGCTACAGATTTGATTGGAAGATACATAATAAAAGGTGCTGAAACAGTATGGTTAGATGGGCCTATGAGCTTAGCTATCAAAGAAGGAGCTATTTTATATCTTGATGAAATAGCAGAGGCTAGACCAGATATCATAGTAGCAATTCACTCGCTGACTGACCACAGACGTACTTTGTTTGTTGATAAAACTGGTGAAATAGTAAAAGCACCTGATTCTTTTATGTTAGTAGCGTCTTATAACCCCGGTTATCAAAAAGGATTCAAGGAGCTGAAGCCTTCAACAAGACAGCGTTTTGTAGCGTATGTATTCAGTTATCCAAGTGCCGAAACTGAAAGAGAAATAGTTGAAAATGAGACTGGATGCAATTCAGATACTGCTAAGAAATTGGTAAAAGTAGCTGAAAAAATCAGAAACCTAACCGAGCTTGGACTAACAGAATCTGTTTCTACTAGGTTGCTTGTGGATTGTGCTAAGCTAATAAACGTAGGTATGAACCCTCGATTAGCTGCCGAATGTGCAATAACAGCACCGCTTACTGATGATAAAGATACTAGTGATGCACTTAATGATTTGATCTCGATGATACTATGATAGATTTAGATGAAGTAATATATCACCGACTACTTAAGTTAGTTCGGAAATATAAGAACAAAGAAAGCGAAGAAGTCACCGAAAGAAAAGTCGAGCTGAAAGATATTTCGGGTAGATTGACTATTATTTCTAGGGCACTTACTGGTGAAGAAATCAGTCTTTTTCCTGCAAAGAAAGAGGGGGGATATAGAGATTTCTTATTCTTCTTGCCTGATACTTTTCATAGATATGAAACAATAGAGCTGAATCTGAAATATTATATTTTCAGAACATTCTATCTATCTGCTCAATGTGAGTTCGACCATCAATTCAAAAGTGGAAACGAAACTGATTCAAAAGCGGCTCACCAAAAGTCAATCGAAATGTCAGACAAAATACTTGAGTACCTTTTCCAAGAATATACTCCTATGAGGAATATATACTCCAAGCTCTACGAAGCAGAAGAACAGATTGCGACTAAAAATAAAACAGATATAGATTTCTCTGTTTTGTATGGTAAATGGATGAGAAGCTCAAAAAGCTTTATGAGTGAGACGGACGCTAATGAAACAGGAAAATCGAATAAAGAAGATAATGAAATAACTACTGAAATAGAATCAAACCCTGTAGAAGAGATTGAAACTATAGCAGTTGATAAAAAAGCACAAGAAGACTATGTCCTAACTCACAACTTCGAAAAAGTAGAGACAGCAGACGAGTTCAATGGTGTATGGCGTTCATTCGATGGAAGTGATGACCTAAGTGACCACGCAGAAGCTCTCTCAGAGTTAGATCTGAAATACACAGTCAGGGCAGATGATGCAGTTCATTCCGTTTACAAAGCAGAACTAGCTCCGAACTCGAATAATATTGAAGCCAATTCTGGTGAAACGACAGATATACACTATTACTACGATGAATGGGATTACAAAAAAAGAAGCTATAGAAAAGATTACTGTAGAGTATTCTACTCTCAGTTGAATACTATTGACCGACAATACAGCAAAGATGTAATATCAAACAATCATAATACGATTAGTGAATTAAGAAGGATGTTCGCTCGCATTCATAATGAATTAGAAATGGTTAATCGGTCGCCTTATGGTGATGATATAGATTTCGATGCAGCTATAGATGCATTTTCGGATATGCACGCCAGGAGAACTCCTGACGAACGACTGTACATAGCTAAGAAACGCAGAAGAAAAGATTTATCAGTACTCATACTAATGGATACTAGCTTATCTGCTGATTCGTACACCGAAGGAAGAAGAATCCTCGATATTGAAAAGCAAGCACTCATTTGCTTTGGTGAGGTACTTTCGGAATATGATATAGAGTTTCAGATAGATACTTTCAACTCACGTACTAGAAATTTCTGCTATTATAAAAACGTTAAAAAATTCGATGAGAAGTGGGATAAAGCTCGTAATAAAATCGGTGCTTTAGCTGCTGATTCATACACTAGGATTGGTCCTGCACTTAGACATGCTGGTACAGAAATTGAAAGAGCAACACATACCAAAAAATGGATTATACTTCTTACAGATGGAAAGGCGTCAGACTATGATAAATACGAAGGTAAGCAAGGTACAGAAGACATAAAAAAAGCTATAGAAGAGCTATCTAACAAGGGGATACATACATTCGCATTGGCAGTGGAAAGCAAGGCGAAATACTATCTTCCACAGATGTTCGGGCATAGGAACTTCGAGGTGTTGCCACATATAGAGCATTTGCCAGTAGCTTTGGGTGAGTTCTATTCTAAAATAACGATGGAATAACGGTTACGATTTATTATCCAAAACTTCTTTGAATACTTCTATGTAGCCTTTTGCACTACGCTTAGAGGAGTGGTTTTCTGCCATTCCGTTTTGTCTGATTTTGTCAATGTGGTTTTTTGATTTATATAAATCCACCGCACGGCGAACAGCGGCCTCAAGTTCATCTCTATTATAGTGTGGGAATGATATTCCATTGCCCGTTCCTTTTTCAGCCGAATAATTAGTAATTGTATCCGCCAATCCGCCTGTTGCTCTAACTATTGGTATAGTTCCGTACTTTAAGGCGTACATTTGAGTTAGTCCACAGGGCTCATACTTTGATGGCATTAGCAAGAAGTCAGAAGCTGCTATTAGTCTATGAGCTTCTCTCTCACTAAAGTTCAGGTTGAGTATTACATTTTCGGGGAATTGAGTTTTAGCTTCTATTACCAAATCCTCATACTTTTCTTGCCCTTCGCCTAATATTGCAAGTACAAATTTGTTAGTATTCAAAAGCTTTGCAATTTTGTTTTCAAGTATATCTAACCCTTTTTGCTCTGTTAGTCGGCTAACAAATGAGATTAGTGGAAGATGGTGCTTTGACTCTGGTATTCCAACTTCTGCCAGATACTCTAGTTTCAATTCTTCTTTTACGTTCAAACTATCTGAGTCGTAATGCTTACTAATTAAAGTATCATTCGAAGGATTCCATATTCGGTAGTTTACTCCGTTGAGTACACCAGTTATATCACGCAAACGGCTGTTTATAGCGTCTTGCATTCCCTCGCTGTAGTATGGCTGCTTTATCTCTTCGGCATAAGTAGGGCTAACTGTTAGTATTCTATCGGCATACATTATACCCGTTTTCATAAAATTTACTTTCCCTTCGTGCTCAAACCAAGATCCAACCTCAAATTCTTTGTGCTTCAATCCTGTAAAATCCATAACCCTATACTTGTCGTATATTCCTTGGTATGAGAGGTTGTGGATAGTGAATACGCTACCAGTTTTATCGAATAACGGCTCATTTTTATATTGAGTTTTAAGTATTGGCATTACAAATGAAGTATGATAATCGTGACAATTTATTATATCAGGACTGAAATTAATTGCCTTACATAGCTCTGGTATTGCCTTATCAAAGAATAGAAAACGGCGATCATCATCTTCGTCTTCGTTCCTATCACCATATACATAGTCATCATCAAAAAATTCATCGTGACCAATTAAAAAAATACGAGCATCACTATTAGGGAAAGTTCCGCTATACACGGTTGCCTTTTCTTTACCGAATCCCATAGGTACATCGAATGAAATATCAGTCTTCCTAAGCCCATAAGCTGACTTGTCTATTGACTTATACCCAGGTAGTACTGCCACTACATCATGGCCCATCTCTGCCCATTCTATACAGAGATATGAGGTGACATCAGCCATTCCACCACCTTTGGCGTATGGGTTGATTTCTGCGGCTGCTAATAGTATATTCATATTAATTTCTTAAATTGTAATCACATTTATATTTTCTACAATTATAATATAAAGCAATGAGCGTTAATAAAAAAATAAAAGAAAAAACAGTTACTACACTTCGTTTACAAGAAATGAAAAACGCAGGAATCAAAATCTCCTGTCTTACAGCTTACGACGCTTTGACAGCGAATATATTCGATGAAGCTGGTATCGATTTATTATTAGTGGGTGACTCACTCGGTAATGTATTCCAAGGTGAGGAAACAACACTACCCGTTACAATGGAGCAAACGATATACCACAGTAAGGCAGTTGTGAAAGGTGCAAGCAGAGCTCTAGTAGTCTCTGATATGCCATTTATGAGCTATCAAGTCTCCGCGAATGAAGCTTTCAGAAACGCTGGGCGATTGATGAAAGAAGCTGGCTGTTCGGCAGTTAAGCTTGAGGGCGGCAAAAACGTAACGAAAGCTATTAGAAAAATGACAGAAGCTGGAATACCAGTTATGGGACACCTCGGGTTGACCCCACAGAGTATCAACAAATTTGGCTCATACAGAGCTAGGGGTAAAGACCCAGACGAGGCACAGCATATAATAGATGATGCCCAAAGATTACAAGATGCTGGCGCTTTCGCAGTTGTATTAGAAAAAATCCCTGCTGAACTAGGAAAGAAAATCACCGAAATGCTAGAGATACCAACTATCGGTATCGGTGCAGGTGCTTTTTGCGATGGGCAGATATTAGTCTATACGGATATGATGGGGCTGACTGTAGATTTCAATCCTCGATTCGTTCGCCAATATGCTGAACTGAACAAAGTATATACCGAATCCGTAAAACAATATATAACTGATGTACAATCAAATGATTTCCCTAATGAATCAGAATCTTATTAAATACCTAATGGCAATTGCTATTATCACCTCTTTTGCAATTATTAGTGCTTGTTCCAATAACGTACAGAGCTCTAGTGATTTGCGTTTTCCAGATGAAGGGGGAGACGAAGTTAGTTTTTTCAAGCACGTAAAGCCATTTATGCAATATACTTGTGCGACGGCAGCTTGTCACGATGGTTTTACACAAGCAGCTGGTTTATATCTCGATGAATATTACACTTACTTCCAATCATCAAGTATTGGCCTAGTAATTAGAGGAAACCCTGATGCTTCTAGGTTAAACCAAATATTAGAAGGAAAAGATTATCACCTATACATACACAATCGCGAACTCCCCACTAATAACCAACAAGAGGGTATGCGCCGTTGGGTACTTAATGGTGCACCAAATAATTAGGAAATCCGAAAAGAATTAATCTGTCACAGCGAGGACCGAAGGGACGTGGCTGTCTCATTTATATAGAATCAGGTTTTATATGACAACAATAGAAAATAAGTAAATTCCCGAAAATCTCCAGGGGGCTCAATATCTGTAGCCCATAAATCCACAACAAGATTTAGCCTCGTAGAGGTGGCATACAATAAAAACGTTAACTTATTGCCTTATAAACAAATCACAAAAAAAGGTCGCTCTCAATTAAGAAAGCGACCTTTTTCAAATAGTAGTAGCGTATGCTTGGAAATGGAGACTCTTTGTAAGTTACTGAAAAGAATTTCTAATGTTCTCATATAATAAAGAATCTATTCTCATTAGTTCTGATGTTTTAAGATTAAACTTTTTATTCTTAAACTTTATTAACTCTAAAGAACCAAGAGGGTATTCACTATCAATTAATATTATACCATAATTTTGATTGACAATGACAAAGCTAATTAAGTCCATTTTTGTACTTATAGAATAGGCATCTATTTTAAAATTGTCGATATTGTTTGAAAATAGATACTTTATTTTAAAATTGGAATCAATCAAACCACTAATTTCTTTGTTATTAAAATTGTAACTATCAATCTTTTTATATAAATCTAGTATATCTATTATATCAATATACTTTTTAGAATCATTAAACAAGTCATAAGTTTGACTATATTCATAATTGAAGCAACAATTTTTAATACCAGATGAGTCTTGTATACCTATCTTCTGCATTGATTTATAGCCTCTAATCATCCTACAATTTACAAAATTCAGCCATAAACCTAACAAAAAATGGAACTAAGGTTAAGAATTATATCGCCCCGCTGGGGCTTTTGGGATTGTAGTTTAATCAAATGCTACAGATATTTCGCCTCGATGAGGCGATTTTGTGTTTTTATTAGATTATCGATTAGCCCCAGAGGGGCATAATACCTGTAGCCCAGCAATTTCACAACAAGATTTAGCCTCGTAGAGGTGACATATTGATATTATAAAAAAGGTCGCTCTCAATTAAGAAACGACCTTTTTCAAATAGTAGTAGTGTATGCTTGGAAATTATTTTACTATTACTTTCTGAGTAAATGTTCCATAGTCAGTTGTCATTTGGATGAAATATGCTCCTGAAACTAAGTTGTTAGGAGTCCAAGTTATTCCCCAATTACCTTGAGTCATTTGCTTAGAAACTAATCCTTCTAGTTTGTTACCAGTCGCATCATATACATCCATTGTCACCATAGTTGATTGAGTTAACTCAAACTCTATTGTAGTTTGTTTTTCAACTGGGTTAGGGTATAATTTCATTGAGCTATTAGTCTCGAAACTATTAACTGTAGGGTTACTTACCGAAGTAGATACATCTTTAGTCGTAACTTCGAAAAAGAATAGTGCAGTCCAATTAGCTAACCAATAGTCACCTTCACCGAATGCACCGATATAATTTACATCTTTTATAAAGCTATCATTTAGCTTAGTTGTGCTGCTAGTAAGAGCAGTAGAGTTCGTAGTTGGAGTAGGGTCAAACGATACGTTTTGTCCTCTGTCTAAGCTATTAAGTCCTGGGTCAGTTATCTGGTTGCCGTTGTCTGCATTAGCTAGATAATCACGAGCAGGTTGCAATGAGTAACCTTTTATTACTTTCCCACCTGATTCTGTATCAGGTACATCAGGAGCTATATCAGTCAAACTAGGATTAGTTTTACCGTTTATATCCCACCAGATATTGTTCTTAAGAGCTAGGTCACCAGTAGTTAATCTGTTTCCAGAGTCTTCTCCATTTTCTAAATCTTCTATATTCAAACCCCAAGTAGTAAAGGCAGTGAAGATTGAATTATAGTATTTACCACCAGCATTGTCTCTAAGTATTAGACCAGCTGATTTAGTGTTACCAGAGTTAGCACCAGAACCGATATAAGTTACGTTTGAGATAACTGGTCTTGCATAAGGTTGTGAATCATCTGGCTTGTTTCCACCATCGTGCTCACCACCTTGATTACCTCTGTCTGTTGCTTGTAGAGCTAACCAGAACTGACCTTTACCAGTAAATCCTTCATCATAGTCGAATGCATCATCGCCGTTGAACGCTGAAACTAGATATCTAGTGTTTACATTACCGCCGAACCATTCGAATCCATCATCTTTGTTGTAGATTACTTCTACATATTCGATAGTAGTACCAGCTCCAACTGCACCCATTGTAAGACCGTTGATTTCATTACCTTCTCCAATATCAGAACCACCGTGACGGATAGATACATAGCGTAAAACACCAGAATTATCCATTGGGTCATTTCCACCGTATTTACCTAATTGGTTATTCTCGGGGATACCTTCTATGTTTCTTACTGTTTCTGGGTTATTAGTAGGAGCATTACCTAATATTATAAGTCCACCCCAAAGTCCAGTTTCTTCCATTGGGTAGTCAGTGTCGTCATTCGGATCATCACCTTCGAACGTGAAGATGATTGGCTTATCAGCTGTTCCATTTGCAAATATTTTACCACCACGCGCTATTATTAATGCCGATGCGTTTGATTCTTGTCCGGGTTTACCTTGTATTACTGTCCCTGGTTCTATTGTTAGTTCCGCACCGTCTTCTACGAAAACGAAGCGTTCAAGAACGTAGATATTATCTGCCGTCATTGTCTTTTTCTCACCAGCATTTATCCAACTATCAGTTACTGTGATAGTCTCTGCTTGTGATGTATATCCTACTATCATCATTGCTATGATCAATTGTAGTAATTTTTGCATTCTATAAACTCCTAATAAAGTATTATTATAAAAAAATATTATTCAAATGTATAAGAGAAACCTAGAGAGAAATTTGTTCCTAAGTCATATTGAGTATTGAAGTACTCTTGACCTTTGAAACGATATAGTTTTTCCATACGGGCATCTAGTATATTTCTAGCTGAGAACTTGATGTTCAAATTCTCTATTAATCTTTGGCTGAAAGTAAAGTTCAGCATGTTTCTTGGTTGTTCGTAAACGTCTGGTGTACCGCCTAAGCTGACGTCTGACAATCTTTCGCCGAATACGTTGTAGTGTAGTCCTACATCAGTTCCTGACTCATAATCAACATAAGCCAAATCAAGATTTAGTACATAAGGCGATTGACCTTGTAGCTGTCTAGTACGCGAAGCATTGGGGTCATAAGATTGTATCAACTTGTATTCTTGGTCTGATATATCTACTTGTGATTGAACTAAAGTTAAGTTCACGCCAAGTTGGAAGTTTTCCAATTCGGGAATGAAACCTAAGTTCTTTCTAGCTTCGAACTCCATCCCGAATAGTTGAGCAGAAGCAACATTCTTCATTTGTACGTTACCATTAGCATTTACTATTACTCTTTCAATTGGGTTAGTGAAGTCTTTGTAGAAACCACTGATTGATACTATCTCACCCGGATTGATAAACCATTCCCAACGTATATCTAGATTATCAATGATTGATCTTTCTAAGTTCGGATTTCCGATGAAAGTATATCCCCCAACGAACTCGAAGAAGTCGAAGTCAGCTAGTTCTCTGAATGTAGGTCTAGCTAGTGTTTTACCATAAGCAAATCGTAGATTCTGGTTTCCAGTTAAGCTATATACTGCATTTACTGATGGTAGTAAGTCAGCTTCATTGATAGACGCTACAGGTAATGTAGTATCACGACTAGTGATTGACATATCAGTAGTTTCTAGTCTTGCTCCACCTATTATTCTAAATCCTTTTGCTAACTCCACATCTACCATTCCGTAGAAAGCTGTTATATCTTGAGCCCCTGTGTAAGCGTCTTTAGGAACGAAACGATCTTGTAAGTAAATTCCGAAGTAGTTGAAATTTCCTGTAGAAGCCCATTCTTTGTATCCCGAGCTATCAGCAACAAATTTGTTTACATCTCCATCAAATGGCATAACACCTTTACTCTCATCAAATTCTAAAACGTATCTATCTTGGTTGAAAGATCTAGCTGAGTTTTGGTAAGCAAAACCAGTTTTGAATTTGAATTCAGTTCCTACAGCTTCAGTCAATGGAATTTCAATATCCATTTTAGCATTGTTTGCTGTCTCTGACAAATCACGGAAATAACGAGTAGGTAAATCATAGTGATTTTGATCTACTTTCCAAGTTGTATCGCTACCATTTATTTGGTCAGTTTCATAAGTGAAAAACCTCAAGTCAGGTTCATTTTGTAAAGTATTTGCAGTTGATATATTCCAATCAACTTTTGCATCCGAAATATTAGCAAAGCTATGTTCACCTGATAGCTGATATGATTGTATATTTCTTTCAGTATATTTCAGAGTATTAGAGCGAATGAGGTCAGTTTCTAGATAAGTCTCATCAAAGTAAGAAAGACTTTGTGCGACTGACTCTCCAGATTGATTGTAGAATAAATTGAACTTAACTTGATTAGTTGGTGAGAAATCATAAGCTACATTAGCTAATGCTCCCCAATTTACTTCCGAAGTACTTTTAGTATCGTTTATTAGTTTAGTTGATCTTAGCTCATTAGCATCGCCCGAAGTTAACTCGTATACTGCGAATTGACCACCATTGTAGTTGCTTATATTATTGCCATAGCTAAGACTAGCTAAGTAGCCGAGTGAGTTACCAAACACTTGGAATTGGTCACCCATATTAAATGACATACTTCCGTTCATTGGAGCAGTTGTTTGGTGAGGTGCCATTTCTGAACTGAATTGCTTTGATAGATCATCTAACCTAGCAACTCCTAATCCATCAGTATCTTTTTTCTTACTTCTAATATCTTGCAGTGATGGTATTACATCTGAATTTTTAATTGCGTCTGGAACACTTCTAGAACCATCATCAAAACCTAACCAATCTGTAGAAGAGCCATTGTAAGTTAGTATATCTTGTCCTGTAACAATTGTGTTTGCAGTTGACGACATTGAAAGACCAGCTTTAAACTTATCAGGATAAGACTTAGTTTTTATATCAACTGAACCGCCAGTGAAATCACCGGGTTTATCAGGTGTCGCTGTCTTAATAGTTACTATGTTTTCTATCATTCCGGCAGGGAATAAATCTAAGTGAACCGATTTTTTATCAGGGTCAGAACTTGGTAATGTTGTGCCATTCATCTGTGTATTAGAGTATCTATCACCCAAACCGCGTATGAATACGTGCTTACCACCTACAACCGAAGCACCAGTTACATTGTTCATTGCTGCCGCCGCATCACCTGCACCGCCTCGTGATATTTCCTTAGAACCAATGGCGTCTGAGAACGACTGAGATCTCTGTCTTTCTTTTAGTAAAGCTGCACCAGTTTCTTGTACTGCTTTTGCTGTTACTAAGACTTCTTCGCTCATGCTTGATTCAGCTTTCAGTATGATTTCGATTTTTGTGTCTTCGTCAGCTTTGATTACTACGTCTTTTACTTCAGTTTTGGCATATCCAATGTAAGAGAAAGTAACAGTATAGATACCCGGAGTTATTTTTTTGATAGTATAGCTACCATCTACTTTAGTCATAGCACCTAGTTTGGTGTCTTTGATTTGTACCGTTGCACCAATCATTGCATCGCCGTAGTCTTGGTCTGTTATTTTACCGGAAAGAGTTCCAGTTTGAGAGAATAGAGACATTGACATAACTGCCATTGTTCCGAATAGTAAGATTATCTTAGTCAAGTAGTTCATTTTAGAGCTCCACATTTTGTATTACTTGTTTGACTTAAATTGTTAATTGTTTTAATTTCGTATTTAAAGATGGTAGGAAAGCTCACCGCGAAATCCGCGTTAAGTTGTGAAGCTCCGAATCGCATATAGTTAGAATTTTTTCTAGACCAATACTGACGGTTCAGGGTTTGCTTCCCACCATAAAATTTTTCTGAGATAAGTTTGTTCATCTTATTCATTTCGAGCTTCACTTGAATAATATCGTTTTCGTTTTTTGACACAGTGCAAAGTTGTGATATTAGATTTAAGGTGTGTTGAATCCTGTGTTAAGATTCTGTTAAATATGGCTGCTGTTGTTAGCTTTGTGTAGCAACGGTGAAGCGAGTGTTAATAAAGTGTTAAGGGTGCAGTAATAGATAGTAGAAAATGAGAAATGTGTTAAAAAATAGAACTAGAGACTTCTAAATAGTAGAAGGTTTTAATAGAATAATGAAATAGTATTTTCTTTAACCTCTGAGCAGCAGATTATGACAACAAGGTGTCAAGTATTCTATCACCCCGCAGGGGCTGCCAAGCCGAAGGCAAGGGCTTTGGGTTGGTAGTTTTAATAAATGCTACAGATATTTCGCCTCGCTGAGGCGATTTTGTATTTTTTGAGGATGTCTGGTTAGCCCCAGAGGGGCTAAATATCTGTAGCCCATTTATCTCCTTTACCCATCAGCCCCATAGGGGTTGTATAGACCAAAATCACGCCTCAGTTAAAACCGGGGGCAATACATTTAGCTTCTGTACTTGTAGTCATCACTCTATTCTAAATTCACTAAGGATGAATTCGGAAATTGGTTCATAGTCTATTTCTTCTAATCCTTCAATGAATTTATTTGGGTAGTTGGAAGATCTATTTTTGTAATAAAACTGTGTGTAAACATGTCCTTTATCTTTCGAATAGAAAAGCCCACCTAGATTATCTTTGTCCTTATAATTAATTCTAATTGTATTCATTTCCCAAAATCTTGTTTTTAGTTCAATATCCCTATCAATTGTCATCCCTGTCAAACTTTGAGATAAAAAATCATAACTGCTATCACTAGGTATAAAAACATATGGTTTAATCTTATTATTACTAGGTGGTTTCCGACATTCGACAATACCTTGATAGGTTTTGATTAGGTAGCTATAATTAACAATTTCAGCTACATCAGAATTAGGTCTGAAGAACTTACTTTCTTTCTTAAATACTGGTACATACTCTAAAGAGTCACCAAAGTATATTTCTTCAAAAGTATATTCTAATATCTTATACTCATAACGCCCAACAAGTCCATAGTTATCCTTACCCTCTTTAGCTAGATATAGCATTTGCCAGTAGTTGCCAACTGTAATTGGGTAATACTCATTCTGATAATCAAATGGATCTGAGACAGGGGTTAGAAACTGTAAACTCTGTGCATTTGTAGTTGTTTCCGCAGCTAAGATTATAAACGCAAAAAGAGTTGAGACTAATAATTTATACATTCTAGAATTCCCTATATTTTAACTTACTTAATCTAACAAAATTTACCTTAATCATTATAATAAAATATGGGACTAAAGTCCAAGTGGGTTTGTAAATAACATCTGTCTGTCGGTTAAAACTGATGGCAATACATCGCTATTTTTAATTTTTCGTTTCATAAAAAAGTATAGTATTGTCGTTGGCTTTAGCCAACGGGTAATGATTCTTGCCAAATAGTGACTTTAGTCACATTGGGGTTTGAACAATCCAAATTATAGTACAAATCCTACCTAATCCCACAAATGCAAACTTTTATAAAATTTCTTCGTATTTTTGTTTTTATATATTATCAAAAGAAAAGAAAATATGTCTTCACGTTACAAATCATATAAATACATAGAAGATTTGCCGAAATACGATGGGCAAGAAATCACACTAAACGGTTGGGTTTACAACAAAACCGGTAAAGGGAAATTACAATTTATTCAGCTTCGTGATGGCTCTGGAGTAGCGCAATGCGTGATATTCCAAGGGAATGTGAGCGAAGAAGATTTTGAGAATGCAAAAGCGTTGACTCAAGAATCATCTCTTAGCGTTACTGGAACTGTAAAGTCTAACGAAAGAGCTCCGGGTGGGTTCGAGTTAGATGTTACTTCATTGAAAGTATATCAGGTAGCAGATGAATACCCTATTAGTCCTAAAGAGCACGGCGATGCGTTTTTGATAGAGAACCGCCACTTGTGGTTGCGTTCTTCTCGTCAGCACGCTATAATGCGTGTACGCTCGGTTATAGTTAAAGCTATTCGTGACTTCCTAGACAATGGTGGCTTCCGCCTTATGGATTCACCAATATTGACTCCGAACGCTTGTGAGGGTACTTCGACTTTATTCGAAACTAAGTATTTCGATTTGGGTAATGCTTACCTATCACAATCTGGTCAGCTTTACGCAGAAGCATCTGCAATGGCATTGGGTAGAACTTATACATTTGGCCCAACTTTCAGAGCTGAAAAATCGAAAACACGTAAGCACTTGACAGAATTTTGGATGGTCGAGCCAGAGGCAGCATTCTTCGATTTGGAAGATGATATGCAGTTAGCTGAGGATATGACAGTTTACATAGTTCAGCAAGTACTAGCTACTTGTCAAAAAGAATTAGAAACATTAGAAAGAGACTTAGAGCCACTCAAGAAAGTAGTCGGTGGCTTCCCTCGTATGTCTTACACAGAGGCGGTAGAGTGGTTGCAAGAAAACAAAGTACCTCTAATACAGAAAGTAGATGGTGAAGACAAAGAAATACTTCCATTCCCTTGGGGAGAGGATTTCGGGACTGTACAGGAAGAAGCATTGATGGAGCAATTCGATCAGCCGTGTTTTATCTATGACTACCCTACTGAGGTAAAGGCATTCTATATGAAGCGTGACCCAGAAAACCCCAAAGTAGTGAAAGCTATGGATATGTTAGGCCCTGAGAAAGCAGGTGAGCTAATAGGTGGTAGCCAAAGAGAAGACGACCACGATTTACTATTAGAAAGAATCCAACACGAAGAATTACCTCTAGAAGAATTCCAATGGTATTTGGATTTGCGTAAATACGGTAGTGTTCCTCACTCTGGTTTCGGAATGGGATTGGAAAGAACAGTCAAATGGATAACTGGTGCTAAGCACATACGCGAGACTATCCCAATGCCACGAACTATTCATAGAATCGTTCCTTAAGCTTATGAGAACACAACAAGGGAGCTTGCTCCCTTGCAACAAGAACAAAACGACAAGGGAACGAGTTCCCTTGTTATAATTATAAGCCCTGACTTAATTTAAAAGTTGGGGCTTTTTTTACCTAACCTCTTGACCACTAGATACTGTTTTCTCTGGTGTTACCAAAGCAAGTGAACCATCATCTGAGTTTACTGCTAACAGCATTCCTTCTGATTTTTCGCCCATAAGCTTAGCTGGTGCAAGGTTAGCCACTACTACCACAGTTTTGCCTACTATCTCTTCAGGAGAGTAATGTTGGCTTATACCCGCAATTATTTGGCGAGTTTCTTCGCCTATTTGCACTTGCAGTTTTAGTAGTTTGTTCGATTTTTTGATTGGCTCCGCAGCTATTACTGTTGCTGTTTTTAATTTCACTTTCATGAAATCATCGAAAGTAATTTCTTTAACTTGTTCTTCCACTTTTTCTTCCTCATTTTGAGCATTCTTATCGCCCAATTTTGCTTTTTCTGCTTCTACGAACTCATCTTCTATTCTACCAAATATTATCTCTGGTTGGCGGACAACTTGTCCTTGATTAACAAGGCCTAATGCAGCAGATGACCATATATCAGTTAGCAATGTATCATCACCAGTTGTAATCTCTTCTCCCATTAATGATTGCATATATGCCGCAGAATAAGGGATAATAGGAGCAAACACTATAGACAAGGAACGTACCAACTGACAGCAAACGAACATCGTTTTAGCTGCTTGGTCCTTATCTGCTTTTATTGATTTCCATGGCTCTTCGTCATTGAAGTACTTGTTAGCTGCTCTGGCTATGTTCATTGACTCAGTTATAGCATCACGGAATCTGAATTTTTCGTAATTCTCCGATACCTTTCCTACGCCACTTTTAAGAGCATCGATTACTGCTTTGTCATTCGGCTCTAACTCGGCTTTTTTTCCTGTGTTCCAATAATCCAAAAGTGGTGAGTAATTATCAGATAAATGAGGTACTTTTCCATCGAAATTCTTGTGTAAGAAAGTCATCAGACGATTGACAAAATTACCCAATATAGAGGCTAACTCGTTATTATTACGAGCTTGGTAGTCTTTCCAAGTGAAATCTGCATCTCTAGTTTCAGGGAAATTCATAGCCAATGAATAACGCAATGCATCAATTTTATTTGGCTCTGGGTGTGCCTCTACGAAGTCTTTCAAGTCAATGGACCAATTTCTAGATTTAGAGAATTTTCTACTTTCTAGATTTAGGAATTCGTGAGCTGGTACATTTTTCGGTAATATATACGGATTGTCCGCATCTTTTCTACCGTGTAGCATAGCCGGGAATATCAGAGTATGGAACACAATATTATCCTTACCAATGAATGCGTAATACTCCGTATCCTCACTTTGCCACCAATCTCTCCATTCATCCGAATCACCGAAGTGCTTTTTCGTAGCAGAAATATAGCCCAGTACTGCATCGAACCAAACATATAATACTTTATCTTTCGTTTTTTCTTTATCCATTCCCTCTATTTCATCTAGGTGGACACCCCACTTCAAATCGCGGGTAATAGCTCTGTTGCTAAGACCTTGTTTTAGCCAACTACGTGTTTGTTGCAATACATTGTCTTTCCACGCATCAGCATTGGATTCTATATACTGCTCTAGAAATGATTGGAACTCACCGAATTTGAAATACCAGTGCGTTGTTTTTCTTAGTGAAGGAGTTTTACCCGAAATTAAGCTAATAGGGTTCTTCAATTCGATTTGATTATAATATGCACCGCAACTATCACATTGGTCGCCACGAGCGTGCTCTGAACCACAATTAGGGCAAATACCCTCTACGTAGCGGTCAGGCAAGAACATATTAGCCGATTCATCATAGAATTGCTCCGATTCTTCCTCTTGCAAATACCCTTTGTCAAGGAAATGTTTGAAAAATTCTTTTGCTACCTCGTGGTGCTCAGCGATAGATGTACGAGAGTACACATCGAATGACATACCTAGCTTTTCGAATGCTTCTTTATTAGAATAGTGATATTTGTCGATTATCTCTTGCGGAGTTACGCCCTCTTTTTCTGCAGCTATTGTAATAGCTACACCGTGTTCATCGGAGCCACATACATACAGCACATCGTCACCGATTAGTCGTTTGTAACGCACAAATAGGTCAGCTGGCAAGTATGCCCCAGCACAGTGCCCGAGGTGAATATATCCATTAGCATAAGGTAAAGCGGAGGTAACTAGTATTTTCTTATTCATATTAAAATCAAGTATTCGTAAATAGTATAGACTACAAATATAATCAAGGTAATTGGTAAAAAGTAATAAAATGGGTACGATTATCGAATGAATTACGTATATTTGAAAATATGACTAATAATATGTAATTTTGGTAATGAAAATGACAGCTAAACATATAGAACTTATAAAAGACTATTTCAGAGATAAGCCAATATTAAAAGCATATCTTTTTGGGTCTGTAATTAGAAATACCACCGATGAAAATAGTGATATAGATATATTGGTCGAGTTAGATTATAGTCACTCCATAGGTCTGCTTTTTGTAAGAATGCAAAGAGAACTAGAAGAGCTATTGGGTAAAAAAGTTGATTTAGTTTCAACTAAAGGAATTTCCAAGTATATTTCCCCTACTGTGAATAAAGAAAAACAGTTGATATATGCTAGATAGGGCTGGGGACAAAGCAAGATTGCAGCATATACTCGATGCAATTACAGAAATTGAAGATTACATTGATGATGTTGACTTTCATGATTTTGAAAATAATTCTATGATGAAAAATGCTTCTATAAGACAACTAGAGATAATAGGTGAAGCAAGTAGTCGATTATCAAATGAATTGAAGCTAGAAAACCCTGAAGTAAATTGGAAAGACATTATTGGTTTTCGTAATATTATAATACATCAATACTTTGGTATTGACGAAAAAATTGTTTGGGACATATTAATTAATGATCTCCCGATATTAAAGAAGCAAATTGAGGTTATAGAGGGTAAGTTTTAGTACTCAACACCCTCGTCACATATTTTTCGTCTTCGTTTTGAACAGTATTGAAAATCAATCATCTTTCTACACCTTCGCTTCTTTCCATTTTCCTTTGGTGAAAAGCCAGAGAGTGAATAGACCAACCCCTATCTCGGATATAAACATACCCCAGAACACACCTGATTCTTGCCAACCAAAAGTGATGGCTAAACTGTAAGCTAGTGGTATTTGGAATAACCAGAAGAACACAACATTGATCTTAGTGGGGGTAGTAGTATCACCAGCACCATTGAATGCCTGTACGGAAACCATCCACCAACCATAGATAAAGTAACCATAAGCTACTATTTGTATCCATTCTGCACCGACTGCTATTACTCGAGCGTCATCTGTGAATAGTCTCATTAAATCTTCGTTATAGATGAAATAAACTATTGACACTAGTACTAGGAATATCATATTATAGAATCCGATTTTCCAGACCGACTTCTCTGCTCTGTCGGGTTCGCCTGCTCCTAGGTTCTGCCCCACTAGGGTTGCGGCAGCATTCGATAGTCCCCAAGCTGGCATCATAGTGAACATCATAATTCTCATTGCTATAGTAGAGCCAGCGACTGTTTCTGCACCTAATTCAGCTAATATTCTAATCAGGAATATCCAAGACGACATAGCTATGAACATCTGCCCGATTCCACCGAGTGAAGTTTTGACTATATTGAGCATAATCTTGCTATCAATATAGATTTGGGATAGTGTTACTTTTATGTGTTTACCGCCTTTGATTAGCACCCATAACTGCAATGCAACACCTACTCCACGGCCTATATTAGTAGCCATTGCAGCTCCTTCTATTCCGTATGCAGGGACAAATCCCCAACCGAAGATTAGTAGCGGGTCTAAAGCGATATTGATTATATTCGCAACCCATAGTACTCGCATTGCTATTGCGGCATCACCTGCTCCACGGAAGATGGCGTTGATAACGAATAGCAGTACAATTATAGCATTTCCGCCGAGCATATACTGAGTGTATTTATACCCTTCATTTATGCTCCAAGCGTCTGCTCCCATTAGTGCGAGCAGTTCCTTAGAATAGAATATACCTCCAATAGTTAGCGGTAGAGCCGCTAGCAAACCAAGTGCTATGGATTGCACTGCCGCATTGCCCGATTCACTTGTGTTCTTCTCCCCAGTACGCCGAGCTATGATAGCTGTAACTGCCATCGATAGTCCCATAGCCACTGAGTAAAGTATGAACAAATACGTTTCGGTCAATCCAACTGTAGCTATTGCCGATGCACCTAATTTGCCGACGAAGTATATATCGACAACAGCAAATGTAGATTCCATCACCAATTCCAATATCATTGGTATTGCTAATAGGAAAATTGCTTTTCGGATGCTGATAGTTGTGTAATCGGCTTCCGTGCCTTTGATAGCGTCTTTTAAGTTCTCCCAAAAAGATTTTCTCTTTAAGGGATTTAGAACTTCTTCTTTCTGACTTTCTTTAATCATTTATGCGTTTTCTAATTTTTCAATATCAAATTTAGTCATTTTCATGAAAGCATCGATAACTCTGGGTGCTTTTTCTGGGTCTGACATTAATTCACCTAGTATTCTAGGTACTATCTGCCAAGATACTCCAAATTGATCTTTGAGCCAACCGCATTGGTCCTCTCGTCCACCTTGCTTTAGCTTATCCCAGTAATAGTCAATCTCATCTTGAGTATCACAAGTTATGACCAATGAAACTCCCTCGTCAAACTGGAATTGGTGGTCAGCCGAGCTATCCATTGCCATCATAGTATAACCATCGAGTGAGAATTGACCGTGCTTTACATTGCCTTCGGTATCATCGTCATTATTTGAGTATTTGAGTATGCCTGTTAAATTTGAATTATCAAATATAGATGTGTAGTAATTAATTGCTTTCTCGGCTTTACCGTTTTGCTCTCCTACGAACATCATTGTAGGAGAGACTCTCTGCTCTGTATTTTCTTTATCTCCTAAATATAGCTGCCAATTCACACCAAATTTATCTTCCACCCATCCGTAATTCTCGCTCCAATCATATTTGTCTAAAGGCATTAGTACTTTACCGCCATCTGTTAACTTTTCCCAAGTTTCATTTATTTCTTCTTTTGTAAAGTATGTCACCATGAATGAAATTGACGGATTAATAGTATGACTTGGCCCACCGTTTAATCCCATGAATTTCTGACCGAAAATCTCGAATATCACGACCATAGGGTTTTCATTAACTATTTTTGATTCGGGGAAAGCCGAACAATAAAGCTCAGCTGCTTCTTTAGCTTTTCCGTCAAACCACAAACAAGGGTGTATGCAAATACTCATTTTGAGCTCCCTTTGTTTTCACTTATTTCTTTAAGTTTATTCAATGCTTTTGGCCAAGCAGCAAAGAAGAACTCATCGAATTCTGGATACGAATCTACTATAACTTCTACTCTTGTTTTATCGCCATTTGGATAGAAATAATAGTTCTCTAATCCACCAGCCCATTTTTCTACTTCTTCACCTGTAGTTATTTCTTCACCATCTTTCAGCATTCCTAAATGTTTAATAGAGATGAATTTATTCGGTATATTCTCTTTTATCTGGCTGACCATTCCACCTTCGTTGCCTTTATCATCACTGCCGATAAATAATATTTTAGAGCCTTTATCCCAGCTACCTTCATAGCTAGAACTTGGATCAAACTCAGCAGTCCATTGACTATAAGAATCTTTACTTATCATAGAAGAATACACTACATCAACTGGAGCATTTATTTCTACATCAAACTTCAGCTTTACCCAGTTTCTAGGTATTTCTGTATATTTCTTAAATGCATCTAGGATACTCTGCCATCCAGCTTTTTGAAATTCAACAGGATTTTGACTTTCTGCCTCAAAAGTAGAAATAACTTCCGTTCCTCCATCTACTTTCGTGAAAGTAGTCCATACTTTTCTACCATCGTCCAAAGTATAGACAATACGTTCTTGTTCGTCAACTTCACTATAAATGCCACCAAAATCGAACCCAAACGAGCCGTCTTTTGCTTCCATTCTAGAGTTAAATCTTCCACCGATAACTAGGTCATTTTCTGCACTTGTAGTATGCCAATCTTCATTCGCAGCATTCCATTTTATAATATGTTCTGGACCAGTCCATAGTTCCCATACTTTATCAACTGGTGCGTTCACTTTTGCTTCTATCGTTACCAATTCTTTCTTAATATTTTCCATTATTCACTCCGTAATATCATTAATTATTAATAAGACTTTACAAAATTCAACATTTTTTTATAATTTGCAACAGTGTAAATGCGACATTCCTAAGGGCGTTTTACGACAAAAACAACAAAATGGATGAAATGAAAAAAGTAAGTATAATAGTACCCGAAACTGCAGTGATAGAAGCAGTTGCAGACCCACACTATATGTTTAGAGCTGTTAATCAGTTTCTAAAACAACGTGGGGAAGATAAACTATTCGACATAGAAGTAGTAGGACTAACAAAGCATATTGAACTGGAAAACAATCTATATACTGTCAATGTAGATAAAACAATTAATGAAGTTGAAGTAACAGATTTGATTATTATCCCTGCGATTAGTGGTGATTTCTCAGAAGCAATAGAAAAAAACTTAGAGTATATCCCTTGGTTGATAAGGCACTATGAGAACGGTGCTGAGTTAGCTTCACTTTGTGTAGGGTCATTTCTTCTTGCTTCTACAGGTTTATTGAGTGGCAAAAAGTGTTCATCACACTGGGTAAGTGCTAATCAATTCAGAGAAATTTTCCCCGATGTAGAATTAGTTGACAACTCCATTATTACAGAAGAAAACGGTATTTACTCTAGTGGTGGAGCGAACTCATATTGGGCATTACTCCTATACTTAGTAGAGAAATATACTGACAGAGATACTGCTATTCTTGCTGCAAAGTTCTTCGCTATCGATATAGACAGAGAAAGCCAATCAAGATTTATGATGTTCGAAGGACAGAAAACACATGAAGATAATCAAGTGCTAGAAGTACAGAATATAATCGAAACTAATCTACAAGATAGAATAACAATAACTGATTTGGCCGAACGGACTTCATTAGGTAGAAGGAGTTTAGAGAGAAGATTCAAAAAAGCTACTAACAACACAGTTCTAGAATACATACAGAGAATCAAAATAGAAGCAGCTAAAAGAAGCTTTGAAATGAGTAATAAAAACATAAATGAAGTCATGTACGATGTAGGATACTCTGATACTAAGGCATTTAGGTCAGTTTTTAAAAAAATAACTGGTATGACGCCAATTGAATATAGAAGTAAGTATTACAAAGAATAACATAATAAGTATATAATACGTATATTTGCAAACCAATATGAATAGAATACTTTCGAATTATAAATGAAAATGCTTAGATATCTAATACTTATAGGAATTATAAGTGCTATCACACTCACTGCACAAGTGACAGATTTCCAGCGTGGATTGGAAGCTTTTAATGCTAGAAAATACGAAAAAGCATTTATTAACCTAGAGAAATACGCTCGCGATTCAAATGATTGTATATCGCAATATATAGTTGGTTATTGCTATGCCGATACAAACTTAACAATGGCTAATGACTCACTGGCTGATTATTTCTTATTACAAGCATCAGAACAGAAATACGGCAGAGCTATGGGAATGCTGGCTGTTAGATACTTCGAGAAGCAGAGCTACGATAAACATTGGACTATAATGTCTTATGTATGGGCTGAGCTTGCCGCATTCTACGATCCCATACAGAGCGTTAACTCACGAAGAAAGTTCATCAAAGAATCGCTCGATGAAAGTGAGATACAGAAAGGCAATGAGATAATAGCCGAAAAGAAGAAAATATTAGATCAGATAGAAATCTGTATGTAAAAAAAGGAAAGCGTTTCTGCTTTCCCTTTTCTCTAATTCTTATTCACCAATTTTGAATATAAACTTACCGTCACCATCAGTATCTACAACTATACTTCCGTGCTCCTTTATCTCGCCTGATAGCACGTGCATTGAAAGTGGATCAGTTATTTTCTTTTGTATAGTTCTCTTGATTGGTCTAGCACCATAATTCACATCATAACTTATCTCGGCTAACCATTTCAGAGCTTCATCTGTGATTTCCAATTTCAGATTCTGCTTAGCTAATCTCTTAGCTAATATGTCGAATTGGAGCTTAGCTATATTGGCAACTTCCTCTTTTAGCAGTGGTTTGAACATCACTACTTCATCTATTCTATTTAGAAATTCGGGACGCATAACCTGCTTCATTTTCCCTAGTATTTGCTCTCTAGCTTCTGCTAATAGGGTTTCTCTATTGTCTGAGTTCATCTCGCTCATTTTACTAGTAAGAAACTCAGTCCCCAGATTGGAAGTCATGATAATAATAGTATTTTTGAAGTTCACCGTTCTGCCCTTGCTATCAGTCAAGCGGCCATCGTCTAGCACTTGCAATAGTATATTGAATACATCAGAGTGAGCCTTCTCTATCTCGTCAAGCAGGATAACACTATATTGCTTACGACGAACATTCTCGGTTAACTGACCGCCTTCGTCATAACCAATATATCCGGGAGGTGCACCTATCAGACGAGTTACGGAAAATTTATCCATATACTCGCTCATATCTAATCTAATTATTGCGTTCTCATCATCGAATAGATACTCGGCTAATGTTTTAGCCAACTCAGTTTTACCGACGCCAGTTGTACCAATGAATATGAATGAGCCAATCGGACGATTCTCGTCTTGCAAACCAGCACGGGAACGGCGAATAGAGTTAGATACTGCTGCTACGGCTTCTTCTTGACCTATCACTCTTTCGTGGAGCAAAGCTTCCATATTGAGTAGTTTTTGTTTTTCACTTTCTATCATTTTTGAGACAGGTATTCCTGTCCATTTGGAGACTATTTCGGCTATGTCTTCTTCCGTTACTTGCTCTTTGAGTAAGTGGCTATTCTTTTGAAGCTCTTCTAGTTCTTCAGTTGCTTTAGTTATTTTTGACTCTAGCTGATGTATTCTGCCATAACGGATTTCGGCTACTTTGTCTAAGTTGCCTTCTCTTTCGTATCTGTCGGCTTCGGTTTTAAGTGAGTCTATATCTTCTTTGAATGCACGGATTTCCTGTAATTTCCATTTCTCAGATTCCCACTTCGCTTTCAGTACATTGCGTGTTTCTTTTAGGTTAGAGAGCTCTATCTCTAGTTCTTTTAATCTTTCTTTTGTGGAAGTACTCATAGTTTTTCTTCTCTGTTTTAACTTTCTTTGTTATGAGCATAGACGATTTTGGGGGTGATTAATTTTGATGTAAAAAAAGGAGAACCAAATAAATGATTCTCCTTTGTAAATTTAAACGTTGAGCAATTTATTGCTTTACAATTTTGTAGATTCCCTGCTTTCTATCTTGATTCAATCGGAGTATATAAACACCAGCAGTCAAATCAGAGATATTCAAGTTATAATTACTCATACCTAAGCTCGACTCGAAGTTACCTTCTATCATTACCTTTCCGCTCATATCAGTTAGCTGGTACGCTGCCGGTTTTGCATTCTCTGACATGAAGTCTATGTTTAGTACATTAGATACAGGATTGGGGTAGATATTTACGTCTGCCGCAAAGCTGTAGTACTCTACACTTGTCTGAGCTGTAATATCCACTTCTGTTATCTGAGGAACTTTGTTTTCTTGGTTGCCAACATTGTCCGTAGCTACAGCGTAGAATCTATATATTTTACCCTTTTCCAAATTAGCTTCATAGCTAATTTCAGTATCGAACCCACTACCGATTAACTTGAACGGAGTGCCGTCTATAGATACATAGTATGATAGCTCGCCAACACCTGAACCCTCATTATTATCAGCAGCGTCAACTTGTATTGAAATAGCTGAGTTGGTTTCTATATAGTTTGCCGCAAGACTATTCGTAACTGGTGCTATTGTGTCTATTACGTTAACCCAAGTATTGGTTGTTATCGCTGGGTTCTCATCGAATACAATTGACGCATTATTTTTAATTGCTTCACCAGAATTTACGTTGTCTTTCAGCTTTACACTAAATGATACAAAGCCCTCACCTTGTGGTGGTGTTACGTTTGGTGGTAATTCTATACCCTCTATATACCAGCGTAACACATTGCCTTTTCTTTCCATAGTCCAGTTGTAATCTTCACCAGAGTGGCTAGTATTACCGAACTCTACAGACTCCCAATCGAATACCGATGATAGAGTATCTAGTATCTCGATTTTGTAAGCTGCGGCAGTCGCTTCATTCTTATTCTCAAAAGATACGCTGTATTGGAAAGTACCTGCTTCTTGTATATAGTTGTTCTCACCATAACCCGCTGGGCCGGTCTTCTCATTCGGGTCCCAAGATTTCACCATAGTTACTTCTTTAGCGTTACCCGCTACTACTTTCGTTTCTTCAACTCCGTATAGTCCTGTTTCCTTATAGAACCAGTGGAATAATCTTTGTCTAAGTGTAGGTGCAATTTTAGAAACAGTTTCTATGGCAGAGCCAATTTTGAATAGTACTTTTGAGATTGGGTTAGAATTAGAAACCTTCTCGGCACCAGTTTTCAGAATAGATTTGAATGTAAATACACCAACACCTTCTTTCTGTTTCATTAATTTCACTTGTTGAACTGTTAGTCCTAATCCACGCGCATATTCTGCTAGTTCTTTATCATCTAATTGAATTTTGCTATTAACATAATCTACTATTACTTCTTCTAATTTGTCTTTTGCTATACCTTTACCGAATGCACCTAGCTTTATAGATTTGCCAGCAGAAAGCGTACTTTTCGTACCAGGGGCTACACCATGTACTACAAAGTCAAATTTGACAGTTTCATTAGGATTAAGCGATGGTACGAAAAGTAAAGCTGTATCATCTTTCTTCAATCCCATAGAGTCGAATGGTACTTTTACCATTCCGTCATTCGAATAGAACTCGAAATAATCGAATACAATTTCATCTTCTACATCAACTGCGAGTATATAGCTCTCAGTTTGCTTATTAGTCAAGTTGTCTATAGATACTGTGAATCTATTTGGTGCACCCAATCTAACGTCGCTTCTACCTGTGAAGTTAATAGCTATCGGAGATTCTAGTGGTACACTTACGTTACCAGTTCCTATTACATAGTCGCCGAATTCTGTAAGTAAAGATTCTGCTTTACTCCATGAGCCGATAGAGAAGTAGTTTTCATCTTTGTTATGTTCTGCATAATCACCAATTGAAATTGCTTCCCAAGTTGCACCACTGTCAGTAGTTCTGAATACGTTTAGGTCTTCTTCTTTCTGGCCGTTTAGCTGTGATTCGTCATAGTAGAACTTGATAGTGTATTGCAAATCAGTGTATTCATCAGTAGATTGAATTCTCCACCATCTGTTTATAGTACCGGGTAGTCCGGGGTATGGTTGATTGTTAACTGTAGTTACATAGATACTGTTCAATGTACCTTCCCAATCACGTAATTCATAGTCCACAAAAGAACCCAATTGCTTATCAAACTTTCTATAATCCCACTTATTACTTACATTATGGACTCTATCTAGTTTACCATTGTTTACTAGGTTAACACCAGTAGTGTTGTAGAATTGTCCCCAGCCAGTTTTAGTTAATTCCAGATGACCTGTGGTATCTATTTCCAAATCAGAATACATATCTAGCTTACCATCGATAGTTACTTTATCTTGGATTAGTACTTTACCACCAGGGGTTTCTGATGTTTCTGATTGCATCACTTTCACGTAATTATCTACGTTACCGTTTATATTTCTAGTTTCACCTTCTGTAACTAAGTAAAACTCGGTAGTACCCGTAATTGATGAATTATTATAATCACCATAGATATATACTCTCAATCGTTGGGCAGCAAAAGACACACCGGCAGTTCTGATAGTGTCGAAATTCATTATACCGTTATTATAGAAATCGCCATTTACTTTGACTGTTTGAAGGTCTCTGTAAACACTAAGTTTTGTATTCTCATCAATATATAAATCACCATCTATAGTAAAGTCTTTGATGAAAGCAAAGTCATCACTTTTGATAGACACGTTTCCAGTTATATCACCACTAAAAATAGATTTATCTATATTTAAAACCCCAAGTCCACTAAATACTATTGGAACAGTGAAGTCTGATTTAGAAGCCACCTTCCCATAGTAACCATCGAAAGTAATAGTATCAGCAACAAGCGACAGATTATAGTTTCCAAAGTTTATATAGTTGTCATTTTCTGAATTGACATAGCAATTTTTGAATTTCAAATCCGTATTGGCAGTAATAAAGCCGTCAGTAACTCGGATTCTAAAATTTGCACTTTCTATATATTCAGTTGATGATATTACTACATTGCTACCAAGCATATTAATCGATCTTGGCTTAAGTACTCCATTGTTTTCTAAATTACCGAATAGATTTATATCGAAATAGTCGTTCAAATCTATTAGCTCCCCATTGTTTATCAGATTACCATTGATCTCAAGGATTGAATAACCACCAGAGCCAGCACCTTCACGAAGAATTTTACCACCTTTATTGATAGTTAGATTCTTTGATAAATATGTTTTTGTAGAATAACTTTGACCATTTGTAATAACCAATGAAGTGATAATAACATCATCATCTTTTGTTGGGATTTCCTCACCAACCCAAGTTGTTTTGTCACCCCATTTCCCACCTTGCGGTGTAGATGTTATTGTCTTTGCGACAATATCAGTCATTGCTAATACTGCTATTAATAGTATTAGAAATGTATATTTAGTAAAAGATTTTTTACTCATAAACCTACCTGTATAATTTGATAATTATTATTTATTTACGTCTCATTCCTAAGATTAGAATCAGTGTTTATTGACTCTACTTTCGGTACTTAAATTTACAAAATAATATGATTAATTCCAACAATAAAGACTCTTTTATCTCTTGTTTATTGTGTAGGTAAAACTACTATTAGTAAGAGTGGGGAAGGGGTATTGTTATGATGCCTTACCAAAAAAAAGCCCCACCAAATAATATTTGGTAGGGCTCGTAAAATTTAACCTTAATCGCATTTACTTAGTCAAAGAACCTTTCAAATGCTTTTCAATTCTCTTATCTTCTATTAACCTAGTCGAGTACTGAGCACGGATAGCATCTATCCATTTTCTTGCTCTTTGGTTCAACTTGAAATCTTTAGTCATCATTCTTCCTCTAGAAACTAATATACCCATATCAGCTCCCTCATACAGATAATCACCTGCTTTTGAGATATGTAGGTAGAATGCTTCTTGATCTGATTCAACAGCTCTTCTATGAGTGTCCATTCTATCAAATTGGATATGACCATTGTCGAACATCTTCCAAATACCTGATTTAGGTGCTTCTGCAACATATTCAATAGTGTCTTCCGTATGCTTGATTATCAGTTGACTCCACTCATCTATGTTTCTTTGTCTAGCCCATCTTTCGTTGATTTTTTCTACATCTATTTTATATTCTACTTTCATCCATTCTAATATGTGGAATATGAATAGAGGTGCATCAGCTAGTGCAAATACAGCGTGATTAGTTATGGAACTAGCACCCGTTATACGTGGGTTCAACTCACCTAAATAAATTTCACCATTATCTTGATCAATCAAGAAATCTAGCTCAAAGTATCCTTTGTAGCCTTCTTTTCTTAATTGATTACCGAATTTCTGAGTGTATTCGGCAGCTTTAGCTCTGATTTCAGGAGTAAATGCCTGAGGGTAAATCTCATTACCACACCAACCACCTTTGTACGGTGTTAGCTCATTAAACCCAACTAATTCAGTCATTAGTGGTGCAACTATAGTACCATGACGCGTTACGCAAGCCTCAATAGCTGAGCCTTTACAACGGATACGCTTCATTATTTTAACTTCTTTCTCTTTCTCTATATCTTCCTTGTGCTTATTGTATTCTTCTTCATTCGATATAAAGAAAGTCGTATGTCCAGAATCACCATAAGGAGTTTGTATTACTAAACTCTCGCCCAAATCAGAAGATACTCTTCTCAAATGATCGAAATCTTCTACTCTAGATAAAACATAAGGTACGCAAGGTACTCCAGCTCTTTCAGCTATTCTATTCGTGTTTACTTTGTTATCCATGAAGTTTCTCATCTTAGCTGATGGGAAAATTATCTCTAATCCCAACTTTTTAGCTAATCTTTCTGTTTCTTCATTGAACATCAGGAACATTGCCTTACCAGTAGTTCTACCTTTCTTTCTAGTAACAAGATAGTCTTGTACTTCTGGGTGCATTAGCAAGTAATTGTTAATGTCTTCTATACTTGTAAATTCATCATGAGGGATTTCATTTTTTGGAGAGAATACATTTGGATGTTGACCATCAAAACATTCAATATGTGATATAAACTTGAACCCTTTTATCCACTCATCCGCACCTAATAAGTTGAAATTAGTTGCACTTATAAAGTAAATAGGTACTTCGTTTTTGTAGAAGAATCTCCTAACATCAGGTACTCCATTCAATATTTCTTTTTCAACGACCTTTTTAGGTGCTTTCTTTTTTGCTACTGTTTTCTTGTTTGTTGTTGTTGTTTTAGCTGATATTGGTTTCTTTGCTACGACAGCTTTTTTAGCAACTGCTGGCTTTTTAGCTGCAACAGCTTTTTTAGCAACTGCTGGCTTTTTAGCTACGACAGCTTTTTTTGCAACTGTTGGCTTTTTAGCTGCAACAGCTTTTTTTGCTGCTGCTGGTTTCTTAGTAGCGGTAGCTTTTTTAACTACTTCTTTCTTTTTTGCACTCATAATTATTCCCTTATTTTAAATTGGCGATACCACCAATTGATGAATTAATTTGGTCTCTTTGTAATACTTTTTCTTTGAATATTCTCATCCCTAATTTAGAATTATAACCATGTACCTCACCGACATCTAGTGCTAACATGAAGTCTATAATCTCTTCGCTTATTACTTGTCCAGGTACTAGTACCGGAAATCCGGGAGGATAAGGTATAATGAAAGTAGATGCTACTAATACACGTCCTGCTTTCATAACTTTTAAGCAATCTTCTAATAATATATATTCGTAGTTCTTCTCGTCATAAGCTAGATAATAAGCTGTCCTAATATCACCACCGGGTACACCAGGTACTGCTTGGAACGAATGATGAAAATAACTAAAATCAGGCAAAGGAGGTACATCTTTCATTAGCGATTGTATTCTCTTCTCATGAAGTTCTAGCTCTTTATCATTCAGTGATTTTAGTTCTTCATCTAGTTCTTCCGATATATTAAGCAATGCTTTTATTAGATAGGAAACGCTTCCTTTAGTAGTACCTATATTGGTCATAAATAGAACAGTATTCCTTGATGTTTTATTAATCTGAATACTGAATTTATCCATCAAGTACTTATTCTTGAAAGTATCGCCATCAACGCCTGTCTTACCAATACATAGAGTTATTTTTGTCGGATCTAATACGAATTCATCATCTCTCCAAGCCGTCTCCATCAAGTTCCAACCAACATCTTTTGTATAGTACTCTTGTAGTCCAGATTGTCTTCTTTCATCAGGTATAAAGTTAAAGACTGTAAGTACATCGAAGTATTTATTAAGCTGAGGACTATTAATTATCTTCTCTCTTAGAAGCATAGCCATCTCAATACTTTTTTCGACTAATTCGAAACCTTCGAATTGAACTTGTCTTCTTCCAATATCGAGTGAAGCTAACATCTGATAGTTAGGAGAAGTAGAAGTGTGGGTCATATATGCTTCTAGGAAAGTACTTTCTGACTTTCGTCTGAAATCCTCGTCCCAAACATGAATCATAGATCCTTGCCTAAAACTACTCAAAGTCTTATGCGTACTTTGTGTAGCATACACTCTAACTCTTACTAAAGCAGGGTCTGGAAGAGTTGGTAACTGCCCTTTTTTAAGCCCTTTTATATGCTTATCATACTCTAATTTATATTCTTGACTTTTATATCTTTCTGATAATTTGTTAGCTGTGAACATACCCGTACGCTGCTTGTGGTTTACTCCAAATCCAGCAAAGGCAAACCATGCCTCATCCCAAAGGAATATCATATTAGGTTTGATTGCTAGTACTCTTTGCATTACCATCTTTACATTATATACTATTCCATCAAACGTACAATTAGTAAGCAAAAGCATTTTTACTTTGTCAAGACGCCCAGATTCCTTTAGTTGTAATAATTTGTCGATAATATGGTCTATCGGAACAGCACCATACATTGAATATTCTTGTATAGGATATGAATCCAAGTAAACTGGATACGCACCTGCCAAGACTAGCCCATAGTGATGTGATTTGTGGCAATCCCTATCGATTAATACAACATCTTTTGGCTTAACAAGGGCTTGTAATACGATTTTATTGGCGGTTGAAGTACCATTAGTCACAAAGTAAGTATTAAGTGAACCATAAGCATCACGTGCTTTTTCTTGAGCACTTTTCAAAGGGCCAGTAGGCATAAGCAAAGAATCAAGACCACCAGTTGTAGCCGAAGTTTCAGCTAAAAATAAGTTTCTTCCGTAAAAATCACCAAAATCATTTATCCAATTGGATTTGAATACAGAGTTACCTCTCGATATTGGCATTGCATGGAATACACCTGTCGGCTTTTGACTATATTCAACTAACGCCTTGAAGAAAGGAGTGTCATATCGCTCTTCTATTCCTCTCAATAGAGTCAAATGCATTTCTTGTATATCTTCCGATTGGTAGAATATACGTCTAAAACATTTTAGAGTACTATCTTTTAGCTTGCTTAGCGATGTGTCTGTTACATAATAAACATCTAACTCAGGTCTAATTTTTTTTATCAAATCACCTAATACTGGACCTAGCTCGATTTCATCTAAGTGTGCAAAGTCATATTTCTCAATACTTTTAATATAAGGAGCAATCTCATCGCTGATTCTATTGGAATGATATCTAGGTGCAAATCGTATGATAACTGATTGTATATTATGGTTGAACAACAAAGCTATCAGTGCATCTTGGAAAGAGTTTTGGAATATAATATTGTAAGTAAATTTATCACTTTTTTCGCTTATATTCCTGTAGCTATTCTTTAGCTCTATTTCTTCTTGCTCAGTAATATGGTCAATGAATAAAACTTCAAAATGATTTTTTTTATTATTTACAACTTGCTCTAATTCTTCAAGTTGATCTAAACCGTCTTCTTCATCAACTGATTTGTCAATTACAAGGTTATGTTTATTGCCGACTAATTGCTTACAAGTTTCACTTATTTTATACGAAAGGGAATTATAATCTTGTTCTTTGAATAGATTAATAATTGACTTCATCCTTAATGTACCGGGCAAAGCGAAATAAGATTCTATATTAGTAAGCTCATCTATAAGCTGACTTACTCTTTTTTTGATGGTTTTTTTGTTTGCGGCCGAAGTGCTAGATTCTTTTAGAATATTAGAATCTACTTTCAACCGGCTCCAATAATCTATTCGGAGTTGGCTGATATTATAGAATTGTTTTCTTGAGAGGTTAGTTTTTTTCATTAATTACTTCTTGGAATATAATGCGAGTTTATTACCCTGTGAGTCAACAAAAACAGCGAAATAACCAGCATTTTTGGATATTAATGTCTTAGCCATTATTATTCTTCCACCTGCATCTTCTACTTTATTTAGAACTTTATTCAAGTCATCGCCACCGTTCAGGTATAGTAATGGCCCCGAACTGCTAGTCTCATTATTAAAACCAGAAGTAATAGCCCCACCAATTCCAGTCGTTACTGGAAAAAATGCAGTTGCACTCTCATCAGTTACAACCTGTTCCATTTCTATATCAAAAATGTAATTGTAAAAATTAACTGCTTGTTGAAAATCGATTGCCGGTATTTCAAACCAACTTACAAAGTCTTTTCTTGTTCCATTTTTATTTCTTTTCGGACCTAATGTTCCACCCATCGCAAATTCTCCTTATTAATTAAACTAACCCATCTCCTTTAAATCTTACTGGTGACACAGGATTCATTATTTTATCTTCTTTAATCTTTAATCTGGTCAATGTCTCAAGTCGAGTTGGCTTTATAAGTGGCCCCAAAGAATCTAAATACTCTGATTTAGCACCGGGGTGATAGATATCAAACTCGCCAAGATGGTCTCTAAAACTCTTCAATGGTTGACCTAATCTTAAAATCCCTAATTCACGACTACGCTTTACGTGGTCTATATTCAATTCCAATGGTATTATTTCTTCCGTACTATCAGATTGGTGTAGTACTCTTCCATCTGGACCACAAACTACAGAACGTCCACATCCACCTGTATCTAACCCATTTACATCAAAGAAGAAACATTGATTAACAGAAGCCATAGCTCTAACAATTGAAAGTTCAATATCTCTGTCTATAGTACCAGAAAGCGTTGGATGTAATATAACTTCTGCTCCCATACTAACTAGTGTTCTAGTAGTCTCTGGGAACCACATATCGTAACAAATTGAAACACCAAATCTTCCCACGTCGGGCACATCGAATACACAGAACTCATGCCCGGGTGCTACTCCAACTTCATAAGGGTAGAACGGGAACATTTTTCTGTATCTAGTTACTATCTCGCCATCCGGATTTATAACCGTAGCTGTATTATATATTTTGCCTTCACTTTTCTCGAATGCAGAACCTGGAAGTAACCAAATATTATACTTCTTAGCCATAGCTTGCATTTCTTCTTCAAAACTGTTTGGAAACTCTTGTGCTGGATAGGTAAGAGGACCATAAGCGCAAAGCTCACTAAACATTATCATCTCTATCCATGGATAAAGATTCATAGTTATATCAATTTTTAGCTTCATCATCTCTATATTTGGGGTAACAGCTGAAACTCTCATTTGTATCCCAGCTATCGAGAACGTGTTCATGTGATTCATTTTGTTAATTTTCTTATTTGTGTTTCTAAAATTGTTAACCCTCTGTCTAACTCATCGAGAGTAATTACTAAAGGTGAAAGGATTCTAATAATATTTTTAAAAGTTCCAGCGCTAAGTATTAAAAGTCCCTCTTCGTAACAAGCAGAGACAATTTCCTTACATATGTCTGTATCTGGTGTCTTTGGATCATTATCTTTGACAAATTCAAATCCTATCATCGCACCAACACCTCTTACATCACCAATTGCAGGACATTCTTCTTTCAACTTAGTAAGTCTAGTGTGGATTATATCCCCTATAAGAAGTGCTTTTTCGTTAAGATTAATATCTTTCATGTATTGTATAGTTGCCAATGAAGCAGCACAACTAATTGGACTACCTATATATGTTCCACCTATAGAACCGACTGCAGCGGCATCCATTACTTCAGCTTTACCTACAACGGCCGCTATTGGTAAACCTGAGCCCATTGACTTCGCGTAAGTACTTATATCAGGGACGACTCCATAATGTTGCCAACTAGCCCAATGACCAGTTCTACAAAAACCACTTTGCACTTCATCAAATATTAGCATAACGCCATTTTCGTCACAAAACTTTCTTAATCCTTCTAAGTAAGCTTTAGGTGTCGGATTAAATCCACCTTCACCTTGGATTGGTTCTATTATAATTGCTGCAAGATTATTGATATCTACTAGGTTTAATGTACTTACTTGTAGTAGGTTTAGTTCGTCTTTGACGAATTCTTCCATACTTCTACCATTACTTTTCTTATAAAAATTAGGGAAAGGAAGTCTATAGACTTCAGGAGAGAACGGCCCACAATCTATTTTGTAGCTTACTTTACTAGTTAATGACATTGCCATCATCGTTCTACCATGATATGCATCAGAGAAGCAAAGAATTCCTTGTCTTTTTGTTGCTTGACGTGCAATTTTGATTGCATTTTCTACGGCTTCAGCACCAGTAGATATTAGCATAGCTTTAGTATTATCACCGTGAGGCAGTATCTCTACTAATTCCTCGCAAAGCTGTATATAAGGTTCGTAAGTAACGACATTGAAGCTTGTGTGAATATATTTGCCTGCTTGCTCGCGTATTGCTTCTACTACTGGCTCTGGGCAATGACCAGCATTGACTACACCTATACCACCAGCGAAATCTATTATTTCTCTGCCATCTACTTCAGTAATTATTGCACCTTTGGCATTTTTTACTGTTGCTACGTTGAATACACCAACACCGTTGGCTACTGACTGTTTTCTGCGTTCGAATAACTCCACAGATTTACTTACTTCTTGTATCATAAATTTAATTATTAAGTTTGATAATGTTTTAAATACTCTAATTATTCATATACAGATTACGGATTTTTTTTATTAAATGCAATTAATATTTTGAATATTTCCTTACAAATTAATCACATATCTAATTCAAAAATAGGTTTGTATATATAAAGAAGTGAAATAATGGGGTAGGGGAGGCATACAAAAAAAAATCCCATCTATAGGAATAGACGGGATTGCAAGCTGAGAGTTATATATATAACTAATTATAAAAAATAAAATTTCTTAGTTAGGTAAAACAGATACCCAAGTTCTATTATTTGCTTTTTTCTGGAATTTCACAGTGCCTTCTGTAAGAGCAAAAATAGTGTAATCTTTACCAAGACCTACGTTAACACCTGGTTTGTATTTAGTACCAAGCTGTCTGATAATGATGTTACCAGGAATTACTTCCTCGCCACCAAATTTCTTAACTCCTCTTCTCTGACCGTGTGAATCTCTACCGTTTCTAACGGATCCTTGACCTTTCTTGTGAGCCATGCTATTCTCTCCTTAAACTGATATATCAGTAATTTGAATTCTTGTGTAATGTTGACGGTGACCATTTAATTTTTGGTACCCTTTTCTTCTTTTCTTGTGGAATATTAGAATTTTTGAATCTCTTTTGTGTTCTAATATCTTACCAGTTACTTTAGCGCCATCAATCAATGGGCTACCGAAAGTGAAATTTCCATCTTTTTCGTTCAATAGAACGTTAGAAAATTCGACGCTATCGCCAGGGTTACCTTCTAATAAAGGAACACTTAGCTTTGAATCTTTTTCAACTTCGTATTGGAAACCAGCTATTTCTACTACAGTTGCCATTTGTTTTTCCGATTGTAAATTTTAATAGACTTCAAATATAATTGTTTAATTATTTATATACAAGAAAATAACTATAGTTTGCGATAATTATTTTTTTATATCATAAGCATAATGAATCAAGGCATCACCTTTGTGCACTACTGGAGCATTGTTAACGCCTATTACTCTTGCATTGCGTGTTGCAAAAATTTCGAATTCTTCGTGTCCAAATGGTTCGGCTATATGCCCAATTTTTTCTTTTATTTTTATTTCCTGCCCTAACTCAACATAAGATGAGAACATCCCTGCATATTTAGCTCGTAGCCAATCACTTTTAAGATAAATTATAGTGTCTTCTTCGGGTAGTGGTGCTTCCTCAATCATATTCAGATACTTCATTAGTCTAAGTGTACCATTTATTCCTTCTTGAATAGCATGTTCAGAAAACCTCAAAGACTCCCCAGCTTCATAAACTAATATATGCTTATCTTTACGGTAGGCCGCTTTTCTGAATGAATTTTCGATTAATGGTGAATTTAGAATCATCGGAGGTGCAAACCCTCTCGCTAATATTATATTCTCAGGAACTGTGAATGCACATCTAATTTGAGGGTAATTTGATCTTGATGCTCCACCTGTATGAAAATCAATTCCATAGTCAATAAGGGGGATAATCTGATGCATTAGTGTATGTGCTATTAGTTTGGCTAGTGACCCATTTTTAGAACCGGGGAAACTACGATTAATATCTTTACCGTCTGGTACTCCTCGAACATTTTGTAAGAATCCATAAGCATTAACTAATGGCATAGCTATAACAGTACCAGAATCAGGTATAATCGTACCATTGTTTATCATCCGACGGATTATCTCTATGCCGTTTAGTTCATCACCGTGCAAACCACCAGTTAGTAACAATACAGGGCCATCTTTTTTACCTCTGTATATGTGTACTGGTAAATTGATAGTTGTGTAAGTCGGTAGTCGAGCTATTTTAAGATGAATCTCTTCAATTTCACCGATTCTGACTTTCTTTCCTGCTATGTTAATTATTTCTGGCATTATACTGCATTCTTCTTATCTGAATAAATAAATTCTGGTTCAGCGTTAGTGTTTATAGTATCTTCTGAAATTATACATTTCTTTAAATCTTTCATCTCTGGCACTATGTACATAATATCTAGCATAGCTGCTTCGACCATCGATCTAAGTCCTCTGGCACCTGTCTTACTTTTCATAGCTTTATTTGCAATTGCCTTCAGTGCTTCATCTGTAAACTCTAGTTCAACACCTTCGTATGCAAATAGCTTTTGGTATTGCTTGATAACAGCATTTTTGGGCTTTGTTAGAATATCTAACATTGCTTCTTCACTCAATGAGTTCAGTGCCGTTATTATAGGCATACGTCCAACTAGCTCAGGTATAAAGCCATATTTTACTATATCTTCTGCTTCTACTCTATCGAATAGATCATCTTTTTCATCACTCAGATTTATATCGTCGTCAGATAAAAATCCGACTGTTTGCTTTTTCAATCTTTGAGATATTACTTGCTCTAGTCCGTCAAACGCACCACCAAGTATAAATAGTATATTAGTAGTGTCAACGTAAATTAGCTTTTGTTCAGGGTGTTTTCTACCGCCTTTGGGTGGTATTCCCGCCTTTGTGCCTTCTAGTATTTTTAGTAATGCTTGTTGTACTCCTTCACCAGACACATCACGAGTTATGCTCGATGATTCACTCTTACGACCAATCTTATCTATCTCATCTATGTATATTATCCCTCTTTGGGCTGCTTTTTCGTCATAATCTGCATTCTGCAATAGTGCCAAAAGTACAGTCTCTACGTCATCACCTACATAACCAGCTTCGGTTACTGTTGTAGCATCTGCAATAGCAAATGGAACATTCAGCGAACGAGCTAATGTTTTAGCAAGTAAAGTTTTACCAGTACCCGTTGGGCCAAGCATAAGTACATTACTTTTCTCTAGCTCTACTGAATCGAATTCATTGTCCAATGCTAGATTAGATATTCTTTTGTAATGATTATAAACTGCTACAGAAAGAACTTGCTTCGCTTTATCTTGTCCAATTACATATTCGTCTAGCTTTTCTTTCAACTTTTTAGGAGTAGAAAGATTAATATCGAAACTAATTGCACTTTCTTTTTTCTTGTTTGTGCTAAGAAGTTCATGAGAGGTATTAATACAGACATCGCAAATATAGACTTCTTGAACACCTTCTATAAGACTTTCAACTTCCTTAGAATTTCGTCCGCAAAATGAGCAAACTACTTGAAATGGGTGTTTTCCTTTTTTTCCACTCATGCTAGTTTTGTACCTGGTAAAAGAATTTTGTCTATTAACCCGTAAGCTTTAGCTTCTTCTGGAGTCATATAATTATCTCTATCAGCATCTTTTTTGATTTGCTCAGCATCTTTACCTGAGTGCTCACCAATAATCTTGTATAGTACTTCTCTTATTCTGATAATCTCGCGAGTATATATTTCTATATCTGCAGATTGTCCTTGTGTACCACCAGAAGGCTGGTGCATCATAATACGAGAGTTAGGTAAAGCAAAACGCTTACCTGGTGTACCAGCACAAAGTAGTACTTGTGCCATAGAAGCAGCCATACCCATACAGATAGTAGTTACATCGGGCTTGATGAATTTCATAGTATCGTATATAGCTAATCCAGCTGTTACACTTCCACCAGGAGAATTAATGTATAGGTTTACATCTTTCTTAGGGTTTTGCGAAGATAAGAATAAAAGTTGAGCAATAACAGAATTCGCCATGTGGTCATCGATTGGACCAGCTATAAAAACGATATTCTCTTTTAATAGTCTTGAGTAAATGTCGTAAGATCTTTCACCACGACTAGTAGTTTCAATTATATAAGGGATGATTGAATTATTCATCTAATAGTTTTCCGAATTTGGTTTTATAAAACATTCTAAAATAACGAATAAGTACCAAAGTTTATTTTTAATCAAAAAAAAACCTGCTTCCCAAAGGAAGCAGGTTTGTATATTATAAACTCTATTGCTTGATGTTATTTAGTAACAACAACTGGCAATTGAGTAGTTTTACCATTCACATTAGCATTAAGGTAATAAGTACCAGAGCTAAGTTGAGCAGCGTCTAATTCAAGTGTGTTAGAAGTACTAACACCACTGAATATATTGCTAACTACTTTACCAGTAGCATCGATTAACTCTAAATCTAGATTCACTGAACCATTGATAACTAAGTTAATTTCAGAGCTATTTACAACTGGGTTAGGACCTACAGTCATAGTAAATACGTTAGGTATAATACCAGTTACTGAAGCTTGAGGGTCAGTACCGATACCCATAACAGTAATTACACTACTAGGATTAGCTTTATCGTTAGAAACGATAGTGATTTCGTCAGAGTAGTTTTTAGCTTCTGTTGGAGTAAAGTCAATAGTTAAGTTAACTGTTTGACCAGCATCGATAGTTAGAGGCGTAGAACCTTTCACTGTAAAGTTAGTACCAGTCTTAGCATTGATAGCAGAAATAACTAATGCTTCGTCGCCAGAGTTAGTAACTTTAATAGTTTCAGAACCAGTTAAATCTTTTTTAATTTCACCGAATACAAGTTGTTTTGTACTTAGAGAAATAGATGGTCCAGCTGCAGTAGCACCAGCACCTTTCAACCATTTAAGTGTTGACTTCATCATTGCATTCAAGTTAGTTGCGCCCATTGCATCTAATGAAAGTGTGAATAGTGCAGTTCTTTGACCATTATTATCTAATTTAATACCAATTTTATTGTTAGTATTAGTAACAGTCTGATTAATCGATGGGTCAGCTTCTAAAAATACGCTTGCATCTGTTTTACCATTTAAAGCTACTGATGCAAATACTCTTGCATAGTATGGATAAGTTTGTTGGTTATACACGTTATTATAAGAAAAACTCATACCATTACTAATCGGGTCACCACTGATTCCAGTAAGACCGACAGTTGTTAACTGACCTGTTTGACTGTTATGTATAAATAATGCACCACCAATAGAAACACCAATTCTATTTGAGAAGAAGTTTACTACTTCAGGCGTAGGGGCTAAGTCAGAGAACACATTACCATAATTAATAAGATCATAAGTTGTAGCTATTAAAATATCAGCTCCATTGTCCATCAAATCTTCAATGTATTTAAGATTTGTTTTAGTCTCTTCTGTCGATAACCCAAATTGAGTATCAGTAACTGTCATAATAACAGTTTTAAAGCTAGTCATTTGAGGGAAGTTCTCGATTATTTCAGCAGCACCAGATACTAGAACTGGTTTAGTTAATTCACCACTTGTATTTATAGCATTTGCAATTGGTGTAAGACCATCATCAAAACCGAATAAAATCGCATTTTCGATATTTTCAGTCATAAAGTAAGCTGTTGCACTTGATTCTTTGATTTGATTTGGTGATTCTTGAGGAGTAACTTTCAACACAATTTGACCAAAACCTTCAATTTTGTTCTTTAGAACTTCGATTTGTATTTTTCTAGTTTCTTTAGCTTTTAAAGTAACAGTAGTATTACTTACAGAAACACCCCAACCCGCAGGAATAAGTGATTTGTTGGCATCTATTGTAATGTCAGCAGAAATGGGCCAATCTTTATCATTAGTTAGTGTAACTTCGCCCATGTGCTTAGTATCACCTGCAACACTAATATAAGCATTAGCAACATCTGTTGATAAAACATCTACAACTTTACCAGCACGGTCACCATTGATTATTTCTTTGCTATCTTTATTGTGTACTACAGCAACGAAAAATGCATTGTTGTTGTTCGTTACATTCATATTTGATACATTACCAGTATAAACTTGTTTGTAAGTTCCAGCGGGAACTGAACCAGCTGGGAAAGTACCTTGTTCGCCTTCTAAACCAGCAGTTGCGGCTCTGAAAACATTATTATGAACAAAGCCAACAATTTTAGCTGGTTCGTTATAGAACTTTGAAGAAGGAGTTGGCGCGACACTACTGTTCTTTGAAAGATAATTAGCTTGATCCCATTGGCTCCCAGTACCAGTCATACCATCTTGCATAACCCAAAGGTTGAAACCAAGATTAGCATTAACAGTAGATTCGACTGTTGCAGTAATAGTAGCGGTATAAGCTCCAGTAGATTTGTTATAGTCAACAGCTAACTTAACTCCAACTGGTACATCTTTACCAATATATTGCTTTACTATAGGAGTCCAAGCATTATCACTTTGTGCTATTTTACCACTATAATTGATTCTACTAACAGATCCATTTGGATATCCAGTAACACCAATCATTTGCGCAAGTGGAGTTTGGTAAGTAGAGATTGCCATGCCGTCACCATTGTGAACAGCTACAGTTATTACTTCATCACCAAATTCATCTTCTAGCTTTTCTAGTGATTCCATTCCACGAACACAGTATCCACACCATGCACCAGTGTGATCTTCTACTACCATTTTTCTTTTAGCTGCATCTGCTGTCTGAGTTGCGAACATTCCTGTTATAGCTATTGTAACAGCCATCAGGATTAGGGTAAATTTATTTCTCATATTAGAGACCTCTATAAATTATTATTAAAAAAATGTTTTTTTTCTATTCTATCAAAGTATAGACACTTGTAAGAAAGTAAAGTTACAAAAAGTGTTTAAATAATTCAACACTTAATTTACAACATAATGATACTATACTTTTTGTTTTGTTAGTTAACTTACTATTCCTTATTTTTGTATTCTTAATTTATGGCGATCGTGGGTCGGTGGGGAGGACCCCTCGTTG
>JBLWYD010000007.1:0-109539 GCA_048267165.1 Bacteroidota bacterium | reverse complement strand
TTCCTTTAAAGAAATTCTTCTTTCAATATCTTACTGAATCCATTTAACTAAGTTTATTTAAATTACCACAAATCTCTAATAGGCTTGTTATCTACGTAATCAATAGAATTTAAGTAAAGTTGAAATGAAGTAAGAGTTTTATGACCAGTAAACTTCATTATCTTAGCAATCGGCTCTCCTTTCATTAATGATAAGGTAACGAAGGTTCTTCTACAAACATGGGAAGTAATTAATTCATATCTTTTAACGGTTGTATATGTAGTTGTATTTCCAATCTGATTAGGAATGTTCTCTTCTCTATTCATTCCTAGATTTTTTGCTATCTTTTTCATGTGCTTGTTGACTCTAGCAAGAGTATAATGTGATTTATATAGCTCTTTCATCCTATTGATTCTATCTAGTATGTTCTTATCTAAATCAATTAGTTGTCTATTCTGTGTTTTCTTCTGAATAAGTGCTTGAACACCCAGTTCAATATTATAATCTTTAATAACTCCTAATAAATCATTCGCACGTAGCCCAATAGAACAATTAGTTAGTATGAATAATTTCCCGAACTCTTCTTCATCTGTGATAGGCTCATAACTTTCTATTTTATGTAGTTCTTCTTTAGTAAGTACAGTTCTATTCTTTGTTACTCCATTAACAACTTTAAATTTTTCGTATTCGGTTGAGTTATGATACTTTCTTTCCTTAGACCATTTCATAAAGGTTTTAAGAACTCTTATATCAGTTCCAATAGTATTGTTATTATTACCCTTCTCAATTAGAAAATCATAAAAAGAATTGTAGAAATCTTCATTTATATCTTGAAAATTTAACTGTGTTCCTTTTTGTTTTTCAAACGCTATTAATTTGCTGATTGCTGTATGATACTTTTCTACTGTTTTTTTTACTGGTCTAATTCCGTTAACACGATACTCTAACTCGAACTTCTTAAATATATCTATTAGTTTAAGTCTCTTCTTGTTTTCATCCACTCCATTATTTCTAAGTTCTAAGAACCTATCATTTAGAAGTTTCTTTGTTATTGAAGCTCCTAGTGTTAGTTGCTCGTAAAATAGATTACTTAATTCTTCTTCAATCTTATTTAATATCATATTGTATCTAACAGAATGAGTATGATTTTTGACTCTACCTTTACCAAAATCCCAATTCTTAGTTGGAATAGTTAATCCCACAGACTTTTGTATTCTATCAGGTACACCCCAATTAATAGAAATCATTATTAATGATTGAGGTTCATTCTTTTTTTGTAAATTGTATCTAATTCGTATCACATTCTACTCCAATCTAATTATGAAATAATAAACATTAAGCTAAACATAATTACAGAATAAAACGAATTAAGTTGTAATAAGTTGCAAGCTAAAATATACTATAACTCATTGATATAACAAGAATAGTAATGACTCTTAAAAAGATGAATTTCATTGAATAGCACATCGAACACTATTGTCAAAGGGGGTTTCCCGCTTTCAGCGGGACAAGTGGGGGATTTGAGGCTTTACGGAGCCAATACTCTCATCATCTCTGCTGCTAGGATTGCCCCATAAGTTCCAAGAGCATAGCCAAGCACAGCTAGTAGAACTCCGACAGATGCAAGCGATGGGTGGAAAGCCGAAGCGACCACTGGTGCCGATGCTGCACCGCCTACGTTTGCCTTGCTACCTACTGCTAGGAAGAAGAAAGGTGACTTTATTATTTTGGCGACAATCACTAGTAATAGCACGTGGAAGCCCATCCATATTAGCCCGACAGCTAGCAAACCAGGATTATCGAATGTCTGAGTTACGTCCATTTTCATACCGATTGTAGCTACTAATATATAGATAAATACGCTACCGATACGCGACGCACCAGCTCCCTCTAGGTTTCTTGCTTTTGTGAATGAGAGTAGTAAACCAATAGTTGTAGCCACTACCACTAGCCAAAAGAAATGGCTATTGAGTACTGATTGTTGTAATGCTACAGAACCGCTCGTCTCTATGAAATTTGTTATTACATTGGCTGCGAAGTGCGAAAATGATGTTGCCCCAAACCCAACTCCTATTATTACCATAGTATCGGAGAGAGTAGGCATTTTTTGGACTGATAGTCGGTAGTTTTCCATTGTCTCTTTTAGTCGGTCAATGGCAGATGAATCTGCTTTTAGCCACTTATCCATTGCCTCGCTTCTGCCTGCTCCCCATAGCAAAAACGCCATCCATATATTCGCTACTATTATATCAACTGCTACCATACCTGCGTAGAATGATTGATTGTACTCATACATTTCTAGCATTGCGGCTTGGTTAGCTCCGCCACCTATCCAACTACCAGCTAGGGTAGCTAGTCCTCTCCAAACAGCGTCGTTGCCAGCTCCGCCTACTACATCGGGTGAAATGAATGACATAATTAGCACGGCTACGGGACCACCGATTACAATACCTGCTGTGGCGGTGAAAAACATTATTAATGCTTTATTGCCGAGTTTTAATATTCCTTTGAAATCGATGCTAAGCGTAAGTAATACCAAACTAGTTGGTAGTAAGTAGTCTTTAGCCATTGAGTATAGACCAGATGAGCTATCGGCAATCACCCCAAAAGTATTGAAAAGTGAGGGTATAAGGTAGCACATTAGCAATGCAGGAATAATAGCATAGAACTTCTTGAAGAATTTGTTTTCTGAGTTGGAAGAGTAGAATACGAATCCTAATGTGAGTGCTAGAATACCGAAGACAATCTGATCTTGGGGGAATAAAGGCATATCAAATCCGAGTAATTAAGTGAGTTTCGTTATTAAAATACGCCTAATATACTAAAAATTTCAACTTTAAGCCACCCTAAATTTTCAAGGTGTTAGTGGGTTTATACCAAATGTTTATACCATCTCAATTTTTAAGAATCAGTCATCATGTTTGTTTTAATACAAAGAGCACAGAGCTGGGAGTTTTCAGAAACGTGGTCAACCCCAATGAAACTGATTTTAACTACCCTTAATTATCATTTGATAAACCCAAAATAAATAGTTAATTTACTATATGAATAAACCAGTTATACTTAAGACACACAGACAATTCAAGTCGTGAAATAAAATGAAATTCATTTTTATAATATCATTCATCTTTCTCAGTGTGGTTAACACCCATGCTGAGAAGAGATGGGTATCAAAACTTATTCCAGAGCCAACCGCTGGTTTTGCAGAACTAAGTTGTATTGATTCCAATAACTGTTTTGCTTTTGTAAACTCTGTTTTTCATAATACAATTTACAAGTCTTCAGACCAAGGAAATAGTTGGTCTAAATTTTCTACTTTTAATAGAAGTCAGCCTATTTATGATAGTATCATAACCTCGTATCGCTGCCTTGCTTATGATTCGTTAAACCTTTACTTGAATTTTATAGACGGAGCTGTAATAGAAAAAAGTTCTGATGCAGGTAAAACATTCAAGAGGGTTTTCTTTGAAGAATTATATAAGCTAAATTCTGTTGAGAGACTTTATGCTTTAACAATGTTTACTAACAATATTGGTGCTGGAATAACTAGAACACATCTTATATATACCCATGACAATTGGGAAACTTATACATTAGTACCTAGACCAGATTCTATATTCTCTGGTGACCCCATATTTTTTGTAGATTCAAATAATATAGCTGTTCTGAAATTTATAGCTAATTCTGACGTATTTATGAATTATAATATTCCAAATGATGAATGGAGTGAGTATAATGTAGGTGAACCGTTACCAAAAGGAGACATGAACAGAAGTTTAACCGATATTTACTTTGTAAATGATACAATTATCTATGCTTGCGGCCACCAATTTATAGGTGTAAATAGTTTTTCAAAAGATTTAATTTGGAAGTCAACCGATAGAGGGAAAACTTGGCGTAAGTTAATGGATCAACTTAATGACCCTGGTTTCGGAATGAGAAGAATTGCTTTTCGGAATGAAAATCATGGAATTGCTGTTGGTAATTGGGGTAAAATATTTGAGACAACAGATGGGGGTGAATCATGGTTTCAATATCCAGTCGAAAAGGAATTAGTTCAAATTGGTACAGAAATAGCGTGGGCTGGTAGTTACCCTATATATTCAGCAGATGTAATCGGTATATTCCGACTAGAAACAGTAACAGATGTAGAAGAGCTAAGCTCAGATGAAAAGTTTAGGGTCTTTCAGTCGGGTAAGAATCTAGAAATTGCTATAAACGATGAATCACATTCTTCATACAGTTTTAGCTTATACAACAGCTCAGGTCAGTCTTTAATGACAAGAGGTATAAAGTCTAGTTTCGGCTTTGTATTCGAACCAGTCGAGTTGATAGACCTCACAAGTGGGGTTTACTATTACACTATCTCTAAGAATAATGGAGTTGAGTTTACGGGTAAGTTGGTGGTGGTGGAGTGAAGATAATCATGAAATATATTCTAATAATAGTATTCATCCTACTCAGTGTGATTAACTCACAAGCTGAGAAAGAATGGAAGTTAAAGTATATGCCCGAAGAACTTCATCAGTTGGCTAAGCTTGGTTGTATTGATTCTTTGAATTGTATTGCTATTGTTAATACATTTGATTTTAATAGAATATACAAATCCTCGAATCAAGGTAATTCTTGGTTTGAATTTTCTTCATTCGATAGGTATAATCCTGTTTATAATACAATAAGAACTGCATATCAATCCTTCATTTTTGATTCTTTAAATCTATATATGATTTTTACTGATGGTGCTGTAATCGATAAAAGTATAGACGGTGGTATGTCATTTGAAAGAAAATACTTTGAAGAACTTTATAAAGTAAATAATGTTAAAAGGTTCTATGATATTACAATGTTTACTAATAAAATTGGAGCTGCTATAACGCTACCTTATCTTCTGTACACTTCAGATAACTGGGAAACATATACAATTATAGATCGACCTGACTCCGTCTTTTCTGGCGGCCCAATGTATTTTATTGATTCCAATAATATTGCTCTAATTAAATTTTATGCAGATTCAGATATTTTTATGAAGTACAATATCCCTAACGATGAGTGGAGTCAATACAATGTTGGAGAAGAAATACCAATAGGTGAAAGAAATAAGAGTATAAACGATTTACACTTTGTAAATGATAGTTTAATTTATGCTTGCGGCCACCAATTTACAGGTGTTAATAGTTTTTCAAAAGACTTAATTTGGAAGTCAACCGATAGAGGGAAAACATGGCGTAAGTTAATGGATCAATTGAACAATCCAGGATTTGGACTGGTTAGACTCTCTTTTAAAGATAATAATCATGGAATTGCTGTTGGAAATTGGGGCAAGATACTTGAGACTTTAGATGGAGGCGACTCTTGGTTTCAGCATCCTTTACTTTCAGAGTTCAATAACATTGTTCCTGAGATTACATGGGCAGGAGAATATCCGATATATGGAGCAAATTCAACAGGCTTTTATAGACTAGAGACAGTTACAGATGTAGAAGAGTTAAGCTCAGTTAATAAGTTCAGAGTTTATCAGTCGGGCAAAAACCTTGAAATAGCTATAAACGATGAATCCTACGCTACTTATAGTTTTAGCTTATACAACAGCTCTGGTCAGTATTTAATGACAAGAGATGTAAAATCTAGCTTTGGCTTCGTCTTCGAACCAGTCGAGTTGATAGACCTCACTAATGGGGTTTACTTTTACACTATCTCCAAGAATAATGGAGTAGAGTTTACTGGTAAGTTGGTGGTGGTGGAGTGAAGATTTCATTTAAATACCACCATCGCAACCACCTACTCCACAATCGCTACTTCCACTTCGTTTTCTTCAATCTGTATTTCGCCCTTCGCTTTTATTTGGGCGTATCTAAATTGCAGAGTGAAATAGCCGATGATAGCCGTTACTACAGCACCAATAACTAATGACCAGAATATACCTAATAAACCAAAGTACTTAGAGCCAAAATAAGCCAATGGTACGAAGAATACGAACATATATCCAATAGTCAATGCTGCTGATTCTAGTGGTCGTTTTAGTACATTGAGTGAAGTCGTACTAATCATCAATATTCCCCTGAAAGCCATAGCGAAAGGAGTTATACTCAAGTAAAGCACCATAACTTCTACTACTGCTGGGTCGGACTTTACGAACCATGATATTGGCTCTTTGAATAGCTCGAAGAATCCAATCATAGCTGCTCCCCATACGAAACAGAAAGTAATTGCTAATTTGAATGCTTTATCAATTCTATCAAACTTCAAAGCACCCCAGTTCTGCCCTATAAATGGACTAAGTACAGCCGCAGTTGCCATGAACACTGTTAGTACTAGCGATTCTATACGTGATGCTGCTCCGAGTGCTGCAACAGCCGCCTCGCCATAGTCAGATGTGAAGTCAATGATTATCCCAAATCCAGCGGGTAATATAACATTACTTGCTGCGGTTGGTAAACCGACATGTAGTATCTCTTTCCATGAATCCATCATTTCTTTGAATGAAGGTATTTCGAAGGTAATCATATCATATTTGAAATATAATAACCTGAATGCTACTATTAGCGTTACTATCCTACCTATTAGAGTTGCAATAGCTGCACCTTGTATTCCCATAGCTGGTACGGGGCCCCATCCGAAAATGAAAATCGGGTCGAGTATAATATTAATACCTACGGCGACTAGCATAATATAGCTTGGAGTTTTGATATCGCCAGTGGCACGTATGGCGTAGTTACCGACCATTGGCACTATGAGGAATATAGTCCCCGGAAGCCATATATACATATACTCCCGTATATATACCATAGTCGAATCGTCTGCCCCCATCGACTTGAACAATGGGTCTATGAACACTATACCGATTATGATAGTGATAGCAGTAACGATTAGTGCTAGTATTATAGAGTCCGTTGCCAAACGCTTTACTCTATGGTCGTCACCTTCTCCAATAGCTTTGGAAATAACAGCAGTAGCTCCTATACCCAAACCCATTGCTATACCTATAACCACAAATACCATAGGGAAAGTATATGTGATTGCTGCCAGTTGCTTTACGCCTAATTTGGCTATGAATACTGTATCAACGAAGTTGAACCCGATAGCGGCACCTATGCCGATTGTCATCGGTATAGCTCCGAATAATAATTGTTTTCCTACATCGCCAGAGGTGAATTTGGCTCGGTTTTCTTTCGGTTTTATATCTTTCAATTAGTGCTCAGTTGCTTGTGATTTTTTGTAACGTGCATAACACGAATTAAAGCGAAATTAATTTTAATTGTTCAAAATGAGTATTGTATGAATTAAAGTAAAAAGGTTTTACTTTTTCTCTTCATCTACTAGGGTTTGCAATTCGAGGATTTTGTCTGCGTATTTTGATTTATCAGCAGTTATTTCTTGTAGTTGCTTATAGATTATTAGCGCTTCTAAGAAAGCGTCTTGTTGTTCGTATATTTTGGCAAGAGTCAGAGTCTCTTTTATATCTATTTCTTCTTGCTCTTCTCTTTCACTCTTAGTTAGGTCTGATACAACTTCGGGGTTTAACTCATCATTTCTGATTGCTTTATGGATGTCTTTTTCCAAATCCGGGCTGATTTCTTCTACGTCCTCTAGCTCTTCTATTTCCTGTTCGTCTATCTTTTCTACTTCTAACTCTATTTCTTCAGTGGCATAGTCTTCGACTTCTTCAATCTCCGCTTCGACTAAATCTATAACTTCGGTTTCCTCGATTATCTCCGTATCGTCTTCATCTGTACCAATCTCGAATGATTCAATTTCGATTGTTTCAATCTCGATTGCATGATCGAGTATCTCTTCAGTATCATCAGCTATTTCTACATCTTCCACTTCAACCGATTCAGATTCTACATCCATACTCTGGATTTCTTCTGTTTCTAATTCAGGAGTTGGCTCTGTAATCTCTGGTTCAGTTGGGGTAATCTTTTTCGGAATATGAGCTAGTCTTTCATTTTTGACGTTAAGCTTTATAACGTTGGGTGCACTATCGTAAACTTCTTGCATCTGCACATAATCGCCCATTGCATCCAAGGCACGAATAAGCACCGCGTAAGCTGTATAATACTCGGGGTATTTAACTAATCCCCGAGTACATAATACCGCTGCTTCGCGCGATTTTCCTTCTTGTAATAGTTTTTCAGCTTCTACTAGAAAAGCCGCATCTATTTCGTCCATTAATCTCTACTGCCTAGTAGTCTAAGCATAAATAAGAACATATTTATAAAGTCTAAGTAAAGAGCAAGAGCTCCCATAACAGCACCTTTCTGAGCAAGCTCATTGTTCTGCATATAGTAGTGGTGCATATTTTTTAATCTTTGTGTGTCGTAAGCTGTTAGTCCAGCAAATATAAGAACTCCTAGTACTGAAACGCCTAAATCGAGCATAGAACTTTGTACAAAGAACGAGTTAACTAAAGTTGCTAGTATAATACCAACTACTCCCATAAATAAGAATTTGCCAAATGCCGATAAGTCTTTCTTTGTAGTGAATCCATATACGCTGAGTGCCGCAAATGCCCCTGCACTAACGAAAAATGCATTGTAAATAGACCCCATAGTATAGGCAGCGAAAATAGATGAGAATAACACACCGTTGAGTGCTGCATAAGCTATGAATATACCTGCTGCTGTGTTAGCCGAGATTTTTTCTATTCTGAATGATAAGAAAAATACTAATCCTAAAGTAGCAAGTCCAATGAATAGATTGTAAGGTGCCAACGACATCCATATGCCACTATCGAAGATATAATAAGCTAATAAGCCAGTAAGACCCAATCCACCTACCATCCAACCATATACTTTCTGCATGAAAGCGGCTTGTGATGCTTGTACTTGACTTTGGCTAAGCCCTTGTATTGGCTTTAGCTCTTCTGAATAATCTATCATTTATTTCCTCTAATAATAAAAAAAAAGTATTTACTTTTTCCATAGACGAAATTAGCAAATACTTTATTGAAAAATAAATATAAAATGAAATAATTTTCAGATAACTTTAGCGAATTACTTCCAACCAACTTTGTTGAATAGCTTTACGGCCACTGTATTGTACTCGCCAAGTTTAGATAAATTTATATCATCTTCTTTAAATTCGCCCCACGATTTCAGTAGCTTTGAAGCTTCTACTTCGGGGTTAACAGGATATTCGTAATTTGATTCAGAGAAAAGTCCTTGTGCTTTATTTGAAGTAAGGAATTCGATAAACTTAATCGCATTTTCTTTGTTTTTACTATACTTAGCTACACCTGCCCCAGATACGTTTATATGCGTACCTCTGTCATCTTGATTTGGGTATAGGATTGACACTGTTGCAACAGCATCTTTATCAGATTGATCGTCAGATTCTATCATATTCCCAATATAATATGAGTTAACGATTGCAATATCACCCAAACCAGCAGCTATTGCTTTCACTTGGTCTCTATCTCCACCAGCCGGTGTACGAGCCATATTGTTCACTACACCCAACGCCCATTGCTCGGCATAGTTACTATCGGGGAAGTGAGCTATGAAAGAAGCCAATAGTGACTGATTGTAAATATTACTACTTCCTCGTACTAATACTTTTCCTTTGTATTTCTTATTTGTCAAATCCCAATAGTTCTTTAGCTCACCGTCTTTTACTCTATCTTTTGCATAAACTATTAACCGAGCTCTTTTAGTCAATCCATACCAATAGTTATCATCATCTTTTAGGTGAGTAGGTACGTTTTTCTTTAGCAAATCAGATTCTACTGGTTGCAATAAGCCTTTCTCTTTTGCATTATGCAAACGCCCAGCATCAACTGTTATAAGTACATCGGCAGGAGATTGGTCGCCTTCGTTTTCCATTCTAGTTATTAACTCATCAGCATTAGCGTTTATCACGTTTACTTTTATGCCAGTCTCATCTTCGAACTGCTTGAATAGCAGCTTGTCTGTGTCATAGTGTCGGTGAGTATATACGTTAACTTCTTGTGTTTTTTCTTCGGGCTGTTCGTCGGTTTTACCGCAAGCAATAAGAGATATAGCCGCTAATAGCAGTATAATTCGGTTGTAAATGTTCATTGGTTAGGTCTTATTTGTTTATTATAAACTTACCGGTTTTTACACCAGTTCCAAGTTCCAACTTAATAATATAGACACCATTTGTAAGACTACCCACATCTAATTTTAGATTCTGTAACCTTGTGTAATCGAGTGATTCTTGCCTTACTATGCCACCTTTCAGATTATATATCTTATATCCTTGAACATCATATTGACTTTCTAAATCAATCACAATATTATCAATAGCAGGGTTGGGGCTGATTAACATCTTGTAGTCTGTTATATTGTTAATAGCCACTGAGCTAGTACCAACTTCTTTGACTGGCTGCGAACAATATCTGAAATACTTCAAAGTAGTCTGTTGGAATGTATTAGTAGTAGCAGCAGTAATACCCATATATGCTCTACCTTTGTCCAAATCAATAAATTCTTCTATATCGAAATCATCGATAACTAATTGAGGAAGTAAATAGTAGCTCTCAGGGGAAACATAAATTTTTAGTTGTCTGTTCTGGTATGTTATAAGGCATTTATACAGATTATTATCGGGTTCAATCTCTGGTATATTGTCAGTAGCTTTTATTCCATTTACCGCAAAATCAGTAGTTATTTTCCCACGCGAAGAAAGCACAGCTAAGTGATTACCATTTTCATCATGGGTATCTTTATGCTGATCAAACTCTATAACAAATGAATTTTCTAATCCTTCGTAAGCAAGTCCATCTTGTCCGGTACCTAGTTCATAGCCGCTTTTAGTTTGTAATACGAATGCGAAGCCGGAACCACCTCTGTTTGTAATATTCGGACCTTCACCACCTCTAGAAAGTTGCACTTGGAACTCAGCAGTAAACCCGCCTGAAATCGGTATTAGTTCTTCTGACCAAAGAGCTCCTTTCATCCATCTAATAGCATAGCCGATATCAATACCATCTGGAGGAAACTCTTGTACTAAATTTACTTTCGATGTATCATCATCTTTTTCAGTATATAGGTAATCATCACAAAGCATTGGGTCATAGAAATAGTTTGTAAGGAAATTAGGTAATCCACGAGTAGTATAAGTACCCGGTAAAGTTTGGAGTGCTTTTTTCTGATAATCAGCATCATCACCTATTAGCCATGGATAGTTAACTACACCCAAAGTGCTATCAGCATCATTTGTTATGTATAATTTCTTATCTGGGCCTAGCTGCAATGCTCCTAGTATATTCGCATCAGACCAACCGCCAAGCTCGTAAAATTCGATATCATCAACATCTATCAAAGCAGGATGAAGTATCTGGTAAACTTTCGATTCGGGGAATATAGACCCGACATATATTATTCTACTATCAGGAGAAAACTCTAGTCCGTAAGTTAGCGAGCCTTCACCCAATTCTATTTCTTCAATTAGTTTAATCTTACCTGTTTTATAATCAAAATCAGATAGCTCAAGTTTGTGTTCATTCTGATGTGCATTGATTATAAACTTACTATTCGGTGAAGCTTTTATATATCCGAAATTGTTTACTATTAGTGGAGCTTTACTAGAGCCAATAGGGGAAACAACAGGTATTGAGTCAATGCCTGAGGAATCTATTCTATATGCTAAGTAATTATTGGTGTTATACTCAGTGGTAATTAACCAATAAGTTTTGTAATCGGGGGTAGCACATACTGTAATCTTTTCGTGGATTCTATCGTGTAGATTTACATTCTTATTTACAACTGCACCAAGTCCATTGTCCAAACTCATATCAACTAGTGAGTAATTAAGACCTTGATTACGACCGACGTTCAGAGCCGTTACTACATAGTACAGATTCTTATTACTAGGAATTTCTACTACTACTGCCGACTGTGTAGATGATGGATGTCCCATCAGGCCAGTACCGTTTTGCATTACTTTATTCTCACGATTCCAGATAGTCTGTCCATCAGTAAAGAACATAGGATTGCCAAATCTATCGCAGAATATACTACAACCTTCATTAGTTTTCAGTGGCCCCGAAATCATCTCGGGTTTACCCGATGTGAAGTCAATACCTGCACCAATTCCAAAGTACCAAGTCTCTGCTTCTGGCTGTGCTGTTACTATCGTAGCAGATAGTAGCAGTAATATTATTTTTGTTTTGATTCCCATTTGTCAAATATATCCATTAGTAAATCAACTCCATCTGTTAATGCTGCCGGTCCGGGTTGCAGTATTATCTCCGATGGTAATTCATATATCTCATCATTTATCACAAATGTGAGTTTTTGCCAACCATTTCGGTTGAGCACCGTATCTTTTTTAAATTTCTTTCCGCACCAAGAAGCAAGCATTATGTCCGAATCTCGCTCTAACACTCTATCAGGCGAATCTAGTATTCTATCCTTTGCGTGGAATTTGAAGCTCAAATCTGAGTAAACATCAGTCCCACCGCATAGCTCTATTAATTCGCTCACCCAAGTAATACCGGTTATAATGGGGTCGTCCCACTCTTCGAAATATACTCTGGGTTTGTGCTTTCTTTTAGCACCTTTATCTTTTGCTCTTTCTAATTTGTCGTTTATGCTAATCGCAAATTTATGAGCCTCTTCGTATCTTCCGACCATAGCTCCTAGCTGTTCTATGAACTTCAGAGTATCGTCTATTGTCCGATGATTAAAGCACATTACATTCTGCCCAGCTTTTATCAGTTGAGCACATATATCGGCTTGCAAATCCGACCACGCTAATATCAAATCTGGCTCTAATTCGAGTATCTTGTCTATCTTAGCATCTATATAACGAGAGACAACTGGCTTCTCTTTCTTTGCCCTTTTTGGTCTTTTTACGAACTGAGTAATACCAACTATTAGCTCTTCCGCACCTATACTATATAGGGTTTCAGTCGTTTCTTCGGTTAGACAAACTATTCTTTTGGGTAAATTCTCGTACATTTCTAAAGTATTTTGATGAATAATTCTTCTAACAAAGACAAAATAGTAAATATTAGATTTTAAATCATAGGTAATATTACTTAAAATGCTAATTTCTTATATCTTAGCTACTATTTCTAACTTTTTATTGATAAATAATAGCAAAACTATAACCAATTGACATTCTCTTCGTTTTAATAAGTAATATTTTTAAACTAATTTTGAACGAGGTATAAAATGAAATATCTACTATTATCAATTGCGGTACTTTTTGGTTTGTCAGCTTGTAGTAATGACAAATCACCAACCGTTTACCATTCGGATTATACAACTTTTATCTATGATATAACTCCGAACAATTGGATACAAGACCGTAACTATTTCTATTCAGAAATCAATGCAGATGAAATAACAAACGATATATTAAAGTATGGTTACTTCCTTACTTATATGAATATTGGTACTGAGAGTAGCCCAATATATAGCGAGTTACCTCAGACACAAGTTTATACGGATAGTGATAGTATAACTTATTCTAAAGAGTTCTACCCAACATACAGTCTGGGAAAAGTTAGAATAGAATATTTTGATACTCACCCAGACGGTGAATTACCTATAGATAGAACTTATAGTTTCAGAACTGTAATTATAAGTGACCCTTACGTGGCAAATGCAATCCAGAATAATGAAATTTCCAGAGAATATGAATCGGTAATGCAAGCAATGAAAAAACAGAAAATAGACAATAAACAAGTAATACTCGACTAATGGCAGAATCTGAACTATTCAAACATATTACTTCATTATCGACGGAGCAGAATAATCCTGCTTCGTCTGATATTGATGTCGCCTCTACACAAGAAATAGTAGAGATAATCAACTCCCAAGATAAGCTAGTAGCCGAAGCCGTAGAGCATGAGCTAAATAACATAACCACTGCAGTCGATGGAATCGTAGAAAGATTCAAACGAGGAGGTAGGTTGTTTTACTTTGGGGCTGGGACTAGTGGCAGATTAGGTGTACTCGACGCATCCGAATGCCCTCCGACATTTGGTTCGGAGCCAAGTTTAGTACAAGGCAGAATAGCTGGTGGCGAAAAAGCTATGTTCGTGGCACAGGAGGGAGCAGAAGACAACCCTCAAATTGGTGCCGAAGAAGTAGTATTGTCAGGACTAAAAGAGAATGATATTTGTTGCGGAATTGCTGCATCAGGCAGAACACCTTATGTACTTGGTGCCATCCAAAAAGCCAGAGAAATCGGCTGCTTTACTATATTAGTAACGACTGTAGGGCATTCAGCAATTCAGGAAATGGGAATTGGAGTTGATGTTGTAATCTCCCCAAACGTAGGGCCCGAGGTCGTAGCTGGCTCAACTAGAATGAAGTCAGGAACAGCCCAGAAGATGGTGCTGAATATGCTTACTACAGCAGCTATGGTAAGAATGGGGAAGACCTACGGCAACGTAATGGTTGATCTAAAGCAAACCAACGCAAAACTAAAAGAACGCTCCAAAAAGATAATTATGACTATATGTGAAGTGGATTATGACACAGCTGCTCAACTTCTAGAAGACAGCGGTCACCACGTAAAAACAGCAATAGTTATGTCCCTTCTCAACTGCTCCAAAGACATAGCTACAACCAAGCTTAGCCAAACCGATGGGTTTATAAAGAAGGCAGTGGAACTTTGAGTTTAGTGGTGATCCACTGTATTGTTTAATGCTCTTAAAATATACTTAATAAACAACATAATATTAGATAAACATTATGCTAAAATCAACAAAAGATTAAAGATTCTTGTTTCTTAATTACGAATATTATTACTAATTTATCTAGATTGATTATTACAATAATAGGAAAATAGAAAAATGAGTGAAAAATACGCTTCAGTACATTACAACGAATACCTAGCTTTGGATAAAATACTAGGTGCACAAAATATGCGTAGTGCAGAGATGGGTGAACCAGCTCACGATGAGATGCTGTTCATAATCATTCACCAAGTTTATGAGCTATGGTTCAAACAGATAATCCACGAACTAAATCTAGTAGCTACTACTCTATCACAAGACCCGGTACCAGAGTACCAATTAGGAGAGGCATTAGCTAAGCTTACTAGAGTCCACGAGATTCAGAAGCTATTGATAGATCAAATAAATGTACTAGAAACACTAACTCCATTGGATTTCCTTGATTTCCGTAATTATTTGATACCTGCATCTGGTTTCCAGAGTTTCCAATTCCGAAAGGTTGAGGCAATGCTTGGACTTCCGTCACAACAACGTATCACTTACGGTAACTACGACTACAAATCACCATTCAACGAAGAGCAACAAAAAGAATTAATGGATTTGGAAAGCTCACTATCTATGTTCGATATATTAGAAAAATGGCTAGAACGTACACCATTCTTGAAGTTCAACGACTTCAAATTCTCAGAGAAATATTTAGAAGCTGTGAACAATATGACGGAAAGAGAGAGAGCGGCGATACTCGAAACTGAGTACATAACAGAGAAAGAGAAAGAAGGCAGAATCAAGATGCTAGATATGCAACAAGAATACATAGTAAACGCTATGGACAAAGAAAAGCATAACGAAATGATAAAAAATGGCGAAGTTCGACTATCATTCAAAGCAACTAAAGCGGCATTGCTGATAAACCTTTATCGCGATAAGCCAATCCTAAGAACGCCATACAGATTACTAGACAAGATAGTAGAAATAGACGAATCATTCATCATGTGGCGATTCCGTCACTCGCAGATGGTATTGCGTATGCTCGGCCGTAAGATGGGTACAGGCGGGTCATCTGGGCATGGCTACCTAAAGAAAACAGCTGATGAGCACCATATATTCCGTGATTTGCACAATGTTTCTACGTTACTTATCCCCCGCTCCGAATTACCAGAACTTCCGAAAGATTTGGATGATTCACTCGGATATATTTATAAGGGTGAGTAGAGAGAAATCTAATTGTAGCCCTCTTAAATTTTAAGAGGGTTGGGTGATTTAATTTAATTTGAATCAGGATTTTCAGGATATTTTCGAAGAGAACCGTAGAGACGTATTGCATACGTCACCCAATCCCCCAAGCCCGATTTAACAAGGGTGGCTTTAGGGTGAAAGCCTTCCCAGACAAGGGAGGATTTCTTGCTTACATCTGGACAGGTAGGTGGGTTTGGGAGGATTGCAGTTAGTTCAATGAACGTGTTTTGAGAGTTGCAGAAGTAATTCCAATTTAAGACTAAGACAAATATGAAAAAGAGTAAACTAGCACTAATATCAATATTGACTTTTGTGATTACTGTATTATCTTCTTGTAGTGATACTACTGTTTGTACCACTAATATTGTCTATTTAAAATTGAATGTAGTTGGTGATACTTTAACGGACTATTTCACTATTAGATTATTGACTAATGATACTATACGTGCAGATGAAGGGCCCTATATGAACCCAAAAGGTGGTTATGACTATTACATAATAGCAAATCCATTTGGCTCCCAGATACAAGGTGATTTTGAAAAAATATTGTTTATCGGAATGATTGATGAAATGATAGTTATCTCAGAAGAATATAGATTGGCTAAAGGTGAATGTGGTTTTAGAGTTCTGTCTGGAAAGGAAAAAGTCACTTTAGGAACACCTGAGGAATAAAACAATGAACAACCAAGAAAAAACAACTGTACTATACGTATTCGACCCACTATGCGGTTGGTGTTACGGCTTCTCACCTGTGATGGTCAAGCTATATGAGAACTACAAAGACAACATCGAATTTGATGTAATCTCAGGTGGAATGGTAGTCGGAGATAGAATAGGTCCACTCGGAGAAAAGGCAGCTTACATAAGAGAAGCATACAAAGTAGTGGAGCAGAAAATGGGTGTGAAGTTCGGCGATGAATACGTGAATAAAGTTCTCGCTGAGGGGACAGCCATACAAACCTCAATCCCTGCTTCCAAGCTGTTAGTTGCATTCAAAAGCTTGGATGATAGTCAAGGCATACTATTCGCTCATGAGCTACAAAATGCTCTGTATATCGATGGTGTTCATCCTGATAATATGGAAGGTTTACTAGAGAAATGCGATACGTTTGGCGTGAATAAAACCGAGATACTTACAATAGCGATGAATGAGCAAGTAGAGGCAGCTATGAACCACGATTTCGAGCTATCGTCTAAGTTAGGTGTAACTGGGTTTCCTACCGTTTTTGTTATAAAAGACAATGCAATAAACGTCATAGCACGTGGTGCTGATAGCTATGAGAATGTCTCTACCCGATTAGATGAGTTAGTCGGGGAGTAGTTAGTAGTGCATACGTATCAACTCCATCCAAATTACCTCACTACCTCTATTATCTCTGTCTTTGTTATTGTTGGGGTTGTTAGCTTTATGTAATAACGACCATTGGCATATTTGCTGAGGTCAAGGTTGATTTCTTGCGAACCAGCAGAGGGTGTCCCTGAATAAACTGTTTCTATCTTGTTGCCAATTTGGTCATAGATTTCTAGCTCTGTTTGTCCCGTCTCAATTAGTGTTAGATAGATGTGTGCATTCCCTGAATTACTTACTGCGACTACCTGCATTTCAACTGCATCGCCATTCGGGTTGATTAATCGCTTGCCGCCTTCTTCGCAAATACCAAGTACTTTGAACTCACCAACACCCGGCTCTATGTCATAATCAACCGAATCGCCATTAGCATTGTATAGCTGGAACTCAGTGATTACCAGTCCGCTTCTGTCGTCTGTGCCTAATCCCACTTTCATCGGGATTGTGGCTATTTGTGGTACTCCACTTAGTTTGCCTGCAATTGATATAAATGACTTATCTAATATAGTGTTAACACTCATTGACTTGTCAATAGGTGCTAGTATAGTCGAGTTATAGCTAACTATTGCAGAGAATTTTGTAGCTATTTCACGGAGTCCTTCTGGCTTTATCTTCCCTAAAAATAAGTTTAAATTTACTGTTTCACCAACATAAGCATCAGCTACAACAGGGTAAACCTCGCCTCCTATTCCCTCTGCAAAAAGGAGAGAGCGTAAAGGAGAGCCAATACCTTGATGGTGAAAATCTAAGTATGAGTTTGATTTACCGCCTAATTTTGCTGTGTAATTTAGCTTAAATTCTTTCTCTTGTCCGGCTGCAATTGTGTAATTCACAGGTGATGTACTAAGCGTGAACTGCTCCATATCTGGGCCACTGATTTGTGTATCAGTAATTGTTATGTCAGTACTACCTACATTTTTCACTAGAAATAAAGTCGTGTCTTTTCCTTGGCCTAGCTCAAATACACCGAAGTCAACCACCTCAGAAGTAACTTCAATTACTGGTGCAATACCAACCCCACGTATGTGTATCGTATCTTGGAAATCACCAATCGTAGTTCTGATAGTAGCTACAGCAGTTCTGTTCCCCAAAGCAGATGGTGTAAACTCGAACATCATATCCTGACAAGAATCCTTCTCCAAATAAAAGTCACCCGCACCACGAGGAATAAGGAATTCACTAGCATTACCACCAGTTATATCAACGCCAAGAACATGTAGGGGAGCATCACCAACATTACAAATAACCGAAGACACAATCGTATCTTTAGTACTGCCAACTATCATCTGTCCCATGTCAATGTTATTATTCTGTATAACTGGTTCCGGCATTATAATTGAGAATACAGCGTCCGATGTGTCGGATTGTAGGGGAGGGGGAGGTGCTCCAAATTTTAATATCCAAAAATCAAATCCTACCCTCAGATTTGAAATATCACCATCTGTTGATTGACTATATCCTGCAACAATGTAGTTTCCATCATAAGTCTGTATAATAGAATTTGCATGATCAACCATACTTCCTCCATATGATTTTTCCCAGTCAAGGGCTCCATCTTCTCTTAATTTAACAATCCAGTAATCAAATGTTTTTATTGGAGAAGAAATGTCACCATCTATTGATGAACTTAAACCGGCAACTATGTAACCGCCTTCGATTGTTTTGGTTATTGAGTGTGCGAAATCGTGACTACTGCCCCCGTAAGACTTTTCCCAGTCAAGGGCTCCATCTTCTTTTAATTTAATAATCCAATAATCATTGTCTCCTTTGGGATTTCTTATATACCCATCAGCTGATTCACTAAAACCTGCTATAACATAACCACCATCAAATGTTTGTACTATTGATTTAGCTACATCTTTATCACTTCCACCGTAAGATCTCTGCCAGTCTATCTCACCGTCAGCTTTTAGTTTTAGTATCCAGTAATCACTCCCACCCCTGGGATTAGTGACATCCCCATCAACTGATTCACTATATCCTGCTACTACATAACCACCATCAAATGTTTGTACTATTGAATTTGCAACATCTTCATTTTTTCCCCCATAAGATTTCTCCCAATCTATCTCACCGTCGGCTTTTAGTTTTAGTATCCAGTAATCACTCCCATCGATGGAGTTAGTAATATCCCCTTCATCTGATTTACTATATCCTGCTATGATATAACCACCATCAAGAGTTTGTATTATTGAATTAGCTACATCTTCTTTTCTTCCCCCATAAGATTTCTGCCAGTCAAGCTCACCGTTGGCTTTTAGTTTTAGTATCCAGTAATCTGACGCCCCTTTGTAGTTTGTCATATCTCCATCATGTGAATCACTGTATCCTGCTACTATATAACCTCCATCCAGAGTTTGTACTATTGAATTAGCCACATCTTTATCACTCCCTCCGTATGATTTTTGCCAATCAAGATCACCATCGGCTTTTAGTTTTAGTATCCAGTAATCTGAGTATTTTTTGAAGTCCGTAATATCTCCATCATGTGAATCACTGTATCCTGCAATGATATAACCTCTGTCAAATGTTTGGGTTATTGAGTTGGCAACATCAAAGTCACTCCCCCCAAAAGACTTTTCCCATTCAAGCCCTCTTTCTTGAATTTTTGTCCTATTTATATCAGTGTATTGATTTATTGAAATGAGACAATTTTTAGATTTTATATTAGGTATTTGCCATATTTGTGAAAGTCCAATTGCTGAATCTGAAACTAAAGACCAATTTTTACCATTGTTAGAGCTGAAATTTATATTTATAACTTCATTTTCAGAAATTCCTCTCCACGTAATAATAGTATCAGAACCTGCAATATATACTTCTCCTCCATTTGGTTGAGTTAATTCCAATGTTTTTTGTAAAAATTGTCCAGATTTACTTCCTGCCAAAAGACCTAAACTAATGTTGCAATAGTCTGTAATCAAAGTTAATACGGAATATTGCCTCGATGTGTCAGCTGCAATATAACTTATGCTTAATTCGACACTATCATTTTTAGGGATATTTATAGGTAGAGGGTTCAAAACTTTATAATAACCATTATCTGGTTCAAATCTTATATTATTTATACTAACTTCACTGTTGATTGCAACAATTTTTGAAACTGTGTCTTTTATTACTCCCCCTTTTAAATTACCAAAATTTATAAAATATGGGTTAGATTTGATTCCCACTCTTTGGCTATCTGATATCTGACGTTTAAAAATTTTAGACAATAAACTCAATTTATTTTTAACTTCTAAATTAATTGATTTCTCACACGTTCTCTTTCCATTCCAAACAATCTCACACGGATCATTCTGTTCTCTAAATGCTATACTAGCAAAAACGTCCTCAATCTCAATACTATCTTTTACACTTTCAAACAAAACCCCATTTGTTTCAGCAGCGATTCTTTTGAATAGACCAGTATAATCTCCTGTATTTATAAGTACAGTATATATCCTTATATTATTATCTTTTGCTTCTTGGAAAAGTTTTTGTTCATCAATATCTAGATTTGGACAATGTAAATCACTTATAAAAATTAATACTCTATTCTGTGCTTTTTGTTTTTTTATAATGCTTATACCACCTGCAATATCGTCATAAAACATTTCAGAAACTTTAGTACCACCTGGGGCTTCAGGAATTGTTTTACTACTTTCAATTGCTTTTGCTTTTAATTTTGTGAAATCTTGAAATAAAAGAGGTCTTTGATTCATATATGTAATCGCAACTTCGTTCTGTGGCATATTAAGTATGTTAACTAACCGCTCACTACCATGTCTTGCAAGGTTTATATACTTATATGTGTCTACCATAATTCCAACACTGATTGGAATATCTAATGGCTCAGGACAACTCACACTTATCACATCTCTCGGCTCGCCGTTTTCAGTGATTTCGAAGTCGGCTGGGGTGTGGTTGAGTATCTGCTTTCCGTTGGCGTCTATGGAGTAGAACTTCGCTTTCATTATCGGGTAGTCGGTGGTGTCTATGTCGAATACTTCGAAGTACTGGGCACTCGCCAGCATTGGTAGTATTAGGATTAGGAGTATTGTTTTTTTCATTATACCACCTCACTTATCGAAGATTCGTAGGTGCTGATTTGTATGGTAGATGCTATATATGAGTTGCAACACATAAATTAATTCCTAATTTCATATTTCTATAAGTTTAATAATACGTAATAAATAGAATTTTTGCAATGGAAAAGATTTATTCACTAATATTTTATTAGTTCATTTCAATCATCAAATCATAGTAAATAAATTAAAACATAAATTTGACACGATTTATAAGTAAATTACATATTGTACTTTCACTTTTTTTAAAATAGTTTATTAGAATATGTCATTTGAAAATTTAGGATTATCAAAATCCATCCTCCGCGCAGTAGAGAAACAAGGTTATGATACACCTTCTCCAATTCAAGAAAAAGTAATACCTCACATTTTAGCAGGCAAAGATGTATTGGCATCAGCCCAAACTGGGACTGGCAAGACCGCTGGGTTCACTCTACCTATGCTCGAGATACTTAGCAAAGTAGAGCTAACTGGCAAAAAGCCAGTAAGGGCTCTTGTACTAACTCCCACTAGGGAACTAGCCGCACAAGTACACGAAAGTGTAGAATCTTACAGTGAATTTTTAGATATAAATTCGACTGTGATTTTTGGTGGTGTTAAGCAAATGAAACAGGTTGCAAGAATCAAAAAGGGTGTAGATGTATTAATAGCTACACCGGGTAGATTATTGGATTTAGTCGATCAGAAGCTACTCTTTTTAGATAAAGTAGAGTTTTTGGTATTAGATGAAGCCGACCGTATGTTAGATATGGGCTTCGCTCGTGATTTGAATAAAATACTAGCGTTATTACCATCTAAACGTCAGAACTTATTATTTTCAGCTACTTTCTCACCTGAAATAAAAAGGTTGGCGAAAGCATTCATGCACTATCCGAAACTAATAGAAGCTGAACCCGAAAACAGTACTGTTGATAAAATAATCCAGACTGCCTATAGGGTTGATGCAAATGATAAACTTCCCGTGTTAATCGATATGATTAACGAGGGCGATTGGAAACAAGTATTAGTTTTCACTAGAACAAAACATAGAGCTAATAAAGTTGCTGAGAAACTTAACAGAGCAAAAATAACGGCCTCGGCAATTCACGGTAATAAGAGCCAAGGTGCCAGAACTAGAGCTTTAGAAGACTTCAAAAATAGCACTGTCCGAGTATTAGTAGCTACTGATATTGCTGCCCGTGGGTTAGATATACCATTACTACCTCACGTTGTCAACTTTGAGCTACCCAATATACCCGAAGATTACGTACACCGAATAGGCCGTACGGGTAGAGCTGGAGCAAGCGGAGAAGCGATTTCTCTAGTAGGTCACGATGAAGTGGACTATGTAGCGAGTATAGAAAAGCTATTAGGCGAAGAATTTGAAAGAAAAATAATAGAAGGGTATGAGCCAAAACTCAAAGATACTCGACCAACTCCCCAAGGTGGCGGTGGCAACAGACAAAGGGGCAACCAAAGATCTAACCCGACTTCAAAAACTAGACAAGAAAAGAAATACAATGATAAGAAAAAGAGAAAATTCATAGGTAAGAAGTAGAACTTATTGTTAGACTTTAAGACTTAATGCCTTTGCTGGGTGTTGGTTGCTAAGCGACGCCGAAATTTAGAATATTGTCTTGGACACTTTATTTCGGCAACGTACAAAACAAGCGTTATGTTCAGAGTAAGCTATTTTTTCCGCTGCTTGCCTTTCAAGCCAATAGCAATACTCCTTGGTAAAAACATTCTGCGTTCCCTACTTCGGCACTAAACTGAAATTCCTAGTTATTATATATCTTTCTTCTAAATTTCTTATCTTTGTTGTTATGTTCGTACATATATTCGCAAAAATAAAAAGAAATAAAACGGAAATCTCAAATGTCAACTAGAGTAAGATTCGCACCCTCGCCAACTGGATACCTACACGTAGGTGGACTAAGAACAGCACTATACAACTATCTTTTCGCCAAAAGTACTGGTGGAACTATGATACTTAGAATAGAAGATACTGATAGAACTAGATTTGTAGAAGATTCACAAACGAACCTGATAGAATCGCTAAAGTGGTGCGGTATCGAATTTGACGAAGGGCCTATGCAAGGCGGAGATTACGGACCTTATATCCAATCTGAAAGGTTCGACCTATATACTAAACACGCTCAAATATTAATAGAAAACGGCTCTGCATACTATGCTTTCGATACTTCGGAAGAGCTAACTAGTATGCGTGATAGACAAAAGGCAGCTGGGATTACTCCTAAGTATGACCGCTCTACTATGCGTAGCCAATACACTTTGGGCGAAGAGAAAACTAAAGAATTATTAGCTGACGGAACGCCCCATGTAGTAAGACTAAAAGTTCCTCACGAAGAAATAAAATATGAAGATTTGATACGTGGTAAAGTTTCCGTAAATGGCAAAGATGTAGATGACCAGATTCTATTGAAATCAGATGGATTCCCAACTTACCACTTAGCTAATATTGTAGATGACCACTTGATGGAAATCACTCACGTTATACGTGGCGAAGAATGGTTACCATCTGTACCTAAGCACATTTTGCTTTACAAAGCTTTCGGTTGGGAAATGCCGAAATTCGCTCACTTGCCACTATTACTAAATCAGAGCAAGCAAAAGCTAAGCAAGAGACACGGCGACGTAGCAGTAGAAGATTTCAAACAAAAGGGATACTTTGCAGATGCATTCACTAATTTCATTGCATTACTAGGTTGGAACCCAAGCGGCGAACGCGAGATATACACTATGGACGAGCTAATAGCTGGTTTCAATATAGAAAAAGTGAACAAAGGTGGTGCTATATTCGATAGACGTAAACTACTATGGATGAACTCAGAATATCTGAAAGCTAAACCAGTAAACGAATTAGCAGATAAACTTATACCGAAATTAGATGCTGATGGTATTAAATATAAAGATAAAGAATATGTAGAAGCTATAATCAGCTTACTCCGCGAGAGAGTTGATTTCGTTGAAGAGATTCCATCTTTCGGTGACTATATGTTCGGCGATATCAGTGGTTACGATGAGAAATTTATGGAGAAACAATGGAAAGAAGATACTTATTCTTCTATCAAACCATTGTTAGACGAACTAGAAGGACTTAGCGATTGGAAAGATGAACCAATACACGATATAGTTAAGAATTTCGTTGAAACAACTGGGCTTGGCTTCGGAAAGGTAATGAACCCAATTAGGTTGATGATTACTGGTAAATCGGTAGGTGCAAGCTTGACACTGACTATGGAATTATTAGGAAAAGAAGAGTCTTTCAAAAGAATTAATGACTTTTTAAAATTAAAAAATGCATAATAGTTTTATTATCATATTATTAGTGGTATTGATGGGATGTGGCACAGCGAGAAAAGAAGCTGAATGCGTCACTGAAGCTAGAAAGAAAGTCCTAATTAGTTGGGGCGAATATGATATGAAAAACAACAAACTGATAGCCGGCTACGCTGTTACTACAGACAAGCAAGTCTATCAGTTATTTAACATTAGTGACAGTATAGGCACTGAACCTTTATTGAAAACTACTGATACTGTATATTGCGAAATGAGCAATAAACTGTGGAGCACAATACTGGAAGTGCAAAAACTAAACGTACCAGCTGATACTATCAGGTTCGTTAGATATGCGAATTTAGCTACGGGCTATCAGCTGAATGGATTTTGGAATAATCGACTGAAAGCAATAGGAAGTAAGGAATACCGAGAAGTTTTTAGTATATTGAATACTATTTCGCCAATCAAATTTGAAGAATAATCTTAATGAAAGTTTTAATAGCCGACGATAATGTAGATTTTTGCTCCACAATCTCAGAGATTGTGAGCAGTTTTGGATATGAAACTGTTATGTTCAATGATCCCGATTCTGCTTTGGATTATCTGAGTGATAATAATCGTGAAATCGGTCTTGCATTGCTAGATATAGAGTTTGGGCCTTCTGAAAAGAAAACAGGGCTTGACATACTCGAGCATTGTCGCAAGAAATACCCATCTATCCCAGTTGTTATGATTTCTGGTAAAGGGTCTATAGAGACTGCTGTAAAGGCAACTAAACTCGGTGCTGTTAATTTCATTGAAAAAAGTATTGTCAGCAAAAAAAGAATAAAAGATGTACTAGAAAGTGCTGTTAGTCGCTTAGAATCAAAGGGTGAAGAAAAAGAAATATTACATTTCTTACACGTTCACGGACTAATAGGCAGTAGCAGACAAATGATAGAGTTAGGCGACCACGTAATCAGATTTGGTCGAACTGATTTGAATATATTGGTGACTGGTGAAACAGGAACTGGTAAAAAATTAGTTGCTAAGGCAATACACGCCGTTTCCCGAAGAAGTAAGAACTCGATAGTAACAGTCGATATACCGAACATACCCAAAGAACTATTCCAAAGTGAGTTATTCGGTCATATAAAAGGTGCTTTCTCTGGTGCGACTGACACTAAGCGTGGGCTATTTCACAAAGCTCATCGTGGGACGCTCTTCTTAGATGAGATAGGTGATATGCCACTCGATTTGCAGAGTAATTTGCTAATACCAATAGAAGAAAGACAAGTCAGAAAAGTCGGCTCGGTAGAGAGTGAAGATGTAGATGTTCGTATAGTATCGGCGACTGATAAAAACTTAATAAATGAAATGAAAGAAGGTACTTTCAGAGAGCCACTATATCACAGATTACGTGAATGCGAAATCTATATACCACCTCTTAGAGAAAGGAAAGAAGACATTCCTGCTATAGTAGATTATTACCTAAGAATTCATAATGAGAATTTCGATGAGCAAAAAGTATTCTCTCCTTCTGCAATTGAGTTTATGTCAGAGCAGATATGGAAAGGAAACGTACGTGAACTAGCGAGTTTGGTCAGAGTTATATTACAGACCGTGAAAAACGAAGAAATAGAAGTTAGCGACGTACATAAAATGCTTAAAACTAGCTCTTCTACTCCGATAGTAGAGGGTAAAGCAGAAGCTTACCTTTCAGCAGATAGAACTCTGAAAGAAGATTTGCAACAAGTCGATAAGAAGAAAATAGAGGCGACTCTAAAAAGATGCAACGGTAACGTTAGTAAATCTGCTTCGCAGCTCGGTATTAGCCGTGAGACTTTACACAATAAGATTAGAAAATACGACCTAGACGTACAGCAATACCGTAAGAATAGAAAATAAACGAAGCTTACTATGTCAGAAAGTAGCAATTCGATAAAACTCTCAGCCGTTGTAATAACATACAACGAGGAAGACAAAATCGGCAGGTGTTTAGACTCGCTGATTGGTGTTGCCGATGAGATAATAGTAGTTGACTCACTTTCGAATGACCGCACGGTAGAGATTTGTAAATCGAAAGGTGTGACTGTTATCAGCCAGCCATTCCTCGGCTATGCAGCACAGAAAAACTTTGGGAATACACACACCAAATTCGATTATATAATATCACTTGATGCCGACGAGGCACTATCCCCCGAATTAACTAATTCATTAAAAAAAATAAAACCCAGTTCTATCAATATCGCTTATGAGTTCAATAGACTCACGAATTATTGTGGCAAATGGATTAGGCATGGCGGTTGGTATCCCGATTCTAAAATCAGAATATGGGAAAAAAGCAAAGGGGAATGGGTAGGTGAAGGAGTACACGAAACACTTAAACTAGCTGATAATACTTCTATTGTTAAGTTGAAAGGTGATTTGTTACATTATACTACTGATAATATTAGCCAACATATAGACCAAATACAAAAGTTCACAACACTTGCGGCTCAATCACTGCACGAGAAAGGTAAAAAGACCTCGATAGCAACAATTCTATTCAACTCATGGTTCAAATTCGTCAGGGATTATTTCATCCTATTCGGCTTTTTAGATGGGTTCTATGGTTTTGTAATTGCGTTCAACTCTGCTTTTGCTACTTACCTAAAGTACCTGAAGCTATATGATTTGAATAAGAAAAAACTGAAAAAGTAGATATTTAATAAATACCTTGTCATTCTTGTAAAATTCTGATGGTGGGAGCCCGAAAAGTCTATTTATCTGAATCAGAATTTTCAGGATTTAAGGATTTTCAGGATGGGTTAATGATGAACCGTAGAGACGTATTGCATACGTCTCCAAATCCCACAACTCACTCCTTCACGAATTTATCAGTAACCACATCACCGCTGCTAGTAGTCAACTCTATTATATAAACACCCACTAGTAATGACTCCACATCAATACTAATCGAGCTAGATGGCGACAAACTACCCGATAGTACTTGCTTGCCATTGGCATCTGTTATTTTGTAGCTAGAAATAAGCACTTCGTTTCCTAGCTCTATTTTGAGGGAGCTGGATGTTGGGTTGGGGTATAGATAGTTGTTTATTGGATTATCAATTTCTACGTCCATTAGAAAATCATTAACATCTAATCTTCTTAATTCATGATCCTGTAGAGAAGTATATTCTCTAATTAGTATTGTTTCAAAACCATTACAAGAAGAAGCAACGTGTTGAATATTATCATTAAAAGATCTTAACCGTAAAAAACTATTAGTAGTGTAGTTATGAAGCACACCAACTTCATACAAAAGAATATCATTATTTTCATTAAACCATATTTTTCTATTAGTCATCTGATCTTGTTTATATAATTCGGATTTATACGTAGTTTGTAAATTATATTTCATTAATATATGATTACTACTATAAGGAAGATATAAATAATAAAACGCATCTTCATCAGCATCATATTTCTGTCCTCTTATTTCTCCTTCAGTATCTACATTTTCAAAAATATTTCTTTTATAGCCAAATGGTTGTGAGCCATCTATAGTTATTTCAATAAGGTGGCTACCATGTTGGTCTGTAGTTACCACTATCATCCTATTTGGGTCATTTGTGCTGTATATTTGATTGAAATATGTTATCCCTACCAAATCTTTGTATAATCTTTTCTCTACCAAATCTATTATAATCAGGTGTCTTGCTTCATTAAAAAAACAGGCAAGAGTTAAGTACCGTTTATTAGGCGAAAGAGATACCCACCTTATATTTGCATCTTCTACGTTATATCCCAAATTGATTGTTTCTTCTGTTTCTTGAGTAGCTATATTATAAATCAGAATAGAATCAAGTGAAAATGGAAGTAGAAATCTATCATCATTCAGGTAATAATCTTGCCAACCAAGTAATAAGAACTCTCTTTCTTGAATATTATTTATCAAATTACCAGTTTCAGAATCATGGAATTTTACAAATCCTGAATCACTGTAAAAAAAATATTTCCCCTCATCAGAAACATGAACATGATTAGCTAAAGAAGGGAAGTCCATCTCCCATAGCACATTGAAGTCTTCGGCTTTAACAGTCAGAGACATAGAGATTAGAAATAAAAGAGAAATTAGCTTTTTCATAATATGTTTTCAATTATTGTACTACTAATATACTATAAAGACACCCCAACAGCAAAAACGTCTCACAGAAAGTGAAAGTTTTTTTTGTCAAAATCACAATTCACAGAATGTAAGGAGTTTCAGGATAGTATCGCTGTTGGTTTAAATAAATCCCCCAACCCCCTTAAAATTTAAGGGGGCTACGGTATGGAATTCTTCAATCCGTCGGTTAAAACCGACGGACAGACACTTCGGATTTCGGCAATAATTTCATATATTGCAAAGTATTAATTCTTCATTTCTTATGGCAAATTATGAAAGCAATCCTAATCACTCTTATTCTTGTGTGCTCTGTCTCTCCTCTGTGGTCACAGAAGTGGATAGATACGACTTACCAAATAAACACTGTTATTAATGTAGAATATGGTTCGGCAGTTGATTTTGCAGGGGCTGAGCAGCAGCTATTGATGGATGTATCTATTCCTACGGATGACACACCTCCTGAATGTGGGCGACCACTGATAGTGATTATACACGGTGGGGCATGGCTAGCTGGTAACAAAGATGAAGTGACAATCAAACGGTTGCGAACTGAATTCGCTAAGCGAGGATATACTGCCATTACTGTAAATTACCGTTTGGGTCAGTTCCATACTGATGAGAATATCCACTGCAATGTAGAGGGTTGGGATTGCTTTAATACAGCCGATTCTTCGGAATGGTACAGGGCATATTTCAGGGCTGTGCAAGACGTGAACGGTGCTATTCGCTATATGGTGAATAATGCTGATGAATTCGATATAGACCCCAATAATATATTTTTGGCAGGTGAGAGTGCTGGGGCATTCACAGCAATTGGTGCCGCATTTATTGATGGCGATGATGATATACTAAACCAGTACACTCGTGAATTACCAGCTATTTCTACACCTAATACTCTATACGAAAACCCTTGTATAAAGAAATATGAGTTGGCTTCTTCTATTGCTGACATGAAATTAGATAGACCCGATTTGGGTAGTTACCTAGGTGCGCTGAATCAACCATCGAAGTCTGAATACACTATCAGAGGAGTTGCGGGATTCTATGGCGGTGTTATGAATAATATTTTCCCAACTACTAAGGAACAAATGCCTGCTCTTTATATGTTCCATCAGCCGAATGATTTGATTGTTCCTATGACTTTCGGTACAGTCTTCGGTGGTTATAACAAGTGTACAAGAGATATACTCGGTTGTCAGAATATAGTGAATCTCAAATCCGTTTGGGGAAGTGTTGGTATTAGAGATATACTAGATTCCATGAAAACGAAAGGACAAATAATCCCAGAATATACGTTAGAGCTTAGCAATAACAATGCGAACTGCATAGAGCAAACGACTGACCCATCGCGTGGTGGACATCAGTACGACAACTATTGGCAACGTACGAATAGTGCTGCTACTTTCTTAGCTAATTATGTAGTGGATTGCATAGTGGAAACTGGAGTACATGAGAGCACCAATTCACAAAGAACTTCACTATTTCCGAACCCTGTAAATGGTAGAAATCTCTCTATTAGCAATGCATTTGGAAGAATAATATTAACTAATTCTTTCGGACAAATAATTATGCAAAAAGAGAATATGAGTAACAATCTGACTATTAGTATAGACGAATATAACCTCACATCTGGAGTTTATTATATTACTATCATCAGTGAAAAAAATACAGAATACCATAAGTTTATTGTCCAATAATATGATTATTGTTATTTTTGCACACTAATAATCTATAGCCAACGTAAAACTGCTATTCATTATAAATTTTCAACTAATATAATAGTGTATATATGACTTATAAATTAATTGCTCTTTGCATAGCTGTAATGTTCATGGCTTCTTGCGGTGACAAAAAAGAAACTAGCGAAAACCAAGACGGTACTGCTACGGAAGAATCTTACGTACCGCCAATCGGTAATGAAGGAGCAGACCAAGGTCAGCCGAATAATCAAGCTGATGTACAAAATATGAATACGCCAGATAATCCTATCAAGATGCCGACTAAAAAGCTAACTGACGCTGATCTGAAAAAACTAGCTAAGATTATAACTCAACTACAAGCGCTGAATATGCAATCACAAGAAATGATGATGGCTGCTGTTCAGAAGCAAGGTATGGATCCACAAAGATTCTTGCAAATACAACAAAGCTTGCAAAACCCAGAAGCTGCTAAAAATTTATCAGCTGATGAGAAGAAAAAGTTTGAATCATCAATGGATGCAATTAACAAAATACAAGTAGAAATGCGTAAGAAAATGGAAGGTGCTTTGAAAAAAGAGAATGTCTCTATGGATGAATATCAGGAAATGATGATATCTATTCAGACTGACCAAAATGCACAACAAAAGTTGATGCAAATGACAGCTCCACAAACTCCTCCTACACCTAAGAAGTAATAACTTCTAGTTAGAGTTTTAGAATGTAGAGACGAATTGAATACGTCTCAATACAAAGGATCTTATGAGACGTACGCAGTACTTCTCTACAAAAAGAAAGCCCCACTAATATAGAAGTTAGTGGGGCTTTTTGTTTTCACAAGGTTTGTTCTAATCTTTTATAAACTTAGTTATTTTGTCGCCACACTTGACTATGTAAAGACCAGCATTTAATTCATTGACATCTATAATTTCTGTGCCTTTGGATTCGAGGACTAGTTTACCTGTTAGAGTTCTTATTTCTATATTTTCATTAATGTATATCGGGTCAATATTTATAAAATCCTGACTAGGGTTAGGGTAAATCTTGAAGTCCTTAACATAGTCCTTGCTTTCAACGGAAGTAAGTTCCTGATGTACTTTAATTAAACCAATTCCAGTTGACACATAAAGTGTATCTTCGTACCTGAATACATTTCTAATGTTTACATGGATTTTATCTTTACCATATATCAGAGGTATTTTTTCCCAATTGTCAATTGTATTTAGCCTGAATAATCTTCCATCGGTAGTTGCCACATATACTAAACCATCATTACATTCACCTATAAAATCAAGTTCGCCATCAACCATTTCTTCGGAGTTTGCTATTCTATAGTTGGTATCACTCAAATCATAAATTATATTGTCTTTTCTACCATACATCTTACCTTGAAACTTCGAATAAGCAATATTTGACGGTTTGGGATTACCGCCTTCTTCATCGAATTTGAATCTTGAACATATTACATTTTCATCAATATAATAAAGTGATTTCCATGTTAAACACCAAATGTTTCCTTTATTGTCAACTTTCAAATCAGAAGGGACCGCTCCGTAATAATAAATACTTACTTTACCATGTTCAAACCATTGACTCATACAACTGTTAGAATCATTTAAGGTTCTGTTTACCTTTCCAGACATATCTAAAACATCTACTTTAACACCGTAGAATCTTGTCAAGTTAAAATCAATGAAGTGATCACCAACAGGGAAAGAGCTATAAAAGAAGGCCTTATCGTCATGAATTTCAACGCCTCTCTGCATTTCAGCAGAATAGTTAAACTTTTTTTCTGAAGTCCCATTTTCATATTTGTAGATACCTTTATCATAAAAATAGTAATTATTATTATTATCAATTTTCACCAAAACTCTATTATCTTTCTCTATGCCTATTGATGATGTTCCCTTCCAACTACCGTCTTTATTTACGTAATCTATACTATTGTAACTACCTGATATTAATTCCATATCGTCGATGAAAAAGTAACTTCCAATATTTGACAATGGAAAGTATTTGTATTCACTTAGTTTGTAAGGGCTAGTTTCTTTATTCAACAAATTAAGAAACTTCCGGGTTGTTGTGCTGTCTTGATAAACATTAGCTAGGAGGAATATACCATCGCTATTATTCCCGTAGAAATTGCTAGACTTTAAGAATCGATAATCTTCATCAAATTTAATTATTTCATTAACATTATTATTGTTGATTAAGTTGTAAGAATTCTCCATTGTTAAAAGAATATTGTCACCAAAAGTGTGAAATCGGAATGGATATAAATCCTTATCAAACTTATGATCATATAATACATTAATTGAGTCCGAAACACCATCATAATTAGCAATATATGCCGTATCAATTTCAGTTTCAGTTACTGTAAACCACATTTTGCCTTCATTGTCCGAAACAATATGAGATGTTATTACCATGTCTTTTGGTAATTTAAATGTATCTACTATTTGCCACAAACCTGAAATGATGTTATAATTATAAATTCTTTGATTAGACCTAATCCAAACATTACCGTTTAAAAAAGTCAAAAACGCCCTGGATTCTTGATCGAATCCACGTTCTTCTTTTGTGAAAGTTCTCATTGTATCATTCGTTAGATCATATAAAGCATATCTAAATCTACTATTAGAACTCCCAAAAGTAAGCCATATATAGTTATTATCAAATACAAATGACTCTAGTTTTCCATACTCTTCTACTTGTTTTGTTATATCAATTTCTTTAAATGACATTCCATCATATCTCTTTAGAAAATCTTCACCATTAAACCACAAGAAGTCATTCTTATCTTTAAATATTCCAGTTATGTTTGAATTTTCTAAATCAAAGAGTTTTATATTATCATCACTATAAATATAAATGTCACCTTGAGAAAGAAAATAAACTTTACCCTTATATACCTCAATCTCATTTATATTATTACTTAGCATATCCGTATTGAGCGAAGAGTAATACTTATACTCACTTGTCTTTCTATCTTGAACTACAAATCCATTTTCAAGACCGATATAGAAATTATCATCATCTACAGCAAAGGCAGTATATCTGCTGTAATTCGACTCTAGGTTTTCGGGTTGAGAGTATAGTTGAGTCAGTGACATCAGGGTAGCAATGATAATAATTAGCACTTTCATAAGTGACCTAGTTGAATGAGTAAGACTATTTACGTTGATTATTACGGACGGAAGTTGAAATTTGTTCAGAATAGATTAAAATACTAATCTAATTTTGAGATAAATAGGTACTAAAGAAATATCATTTTTGAGAAGAAAGCAATACGCCACTTCATTTATTGCTCCAAAATTCTCAAACCAGAATAAAATATTATTAATATTTATACATTTATATTAATTCCTTAAATTGTAGTTCGTGATTTTGCACCAAATGATTAGATTATTATGTCCGAAAGCAAAGAATTTTTAGTAACGGCTAGGAAGTGGCGACCACGTCTGTATTCAGATGTAGTGGGTCAGGGGCATATTACTAAAACCCTAAAAAATTCGATTTCTTCGGATAGAGTGCATCACGCTTATCTATTCAGTGGGCCGAGAGGTGTGGGTAAGACCACTACTGCGCGTATTCACGCTATTGCCCTCAATAATCATACTGACGATTACGAACCAGATCTGAACTCCGAGCTTGCTAAACAGCTTGGCGAAGGCAGAGCTATGGACATAATAGAGATAGATGGAGCATCCAACAATAGCGTTGATGATGTTCGTAGATTGCGTGAGAATGCGAAATACCCACCTGTGAATGGTAAGTACAAGGTCTATATAATAGATGAGGTACACATGCTTTCTGATTCAGCATTCAACGCATTGCTGAAGATAATAGAAGAGCCACCACCACATTTGGTATTCATACTAGCGACTACTGAACCACAGAAAATACCAGCTACTATACTCAGCCGTTGCCAAAGATACAATTTCCGTAGAATGGAGATAGAGGAAATAGTAGAGCAACTAAGTATGATAGCGACTGCTGAAGGTCTAGTAATAGACGAAGAATCGCTGCAAATAATAGCTCGTAAGGGTGATGGCTCAATGCGTGACAGCCAGAGTATTTTCGATCAAGCGATAGCTTTTTGTGGAAGGGATATAAAATATACAGAGCTTGCTAGTGCCCTTAATCTGATTGACGAAATGTTCTATTTCCGTATTAGTGCAGCCGTAATCAATCACGATATAAAAGAAATATTTACGATTAGTAATGAGATAGTAACTCACGGTTATGACGTTAAGGAATGTATGTCAGGTCTTTTGGAGCATTTCCGAAATACTTTGACAGTAGTTACGACTACTAAAACAGATTTGATAAAAACATCGAAAGCATTCAAAGCGAAGTATGTTGAGTTAGCTCACAATATGGCAAAAGCCGATTTGTTGAGACTAATGGAATTGGCTTCTCGCACAGAAAATGACTTACGGTTTGCAAGTTCTCCGAGCATAAAATTCGAGACAGCATTAGTACAAATGGCATCTATGGACAAGGCAAAGGACATAGAAACGTTATTGAAAGAAGTAATGAAGCTGAACGGTGCTGAGTTACCCGCTAATCCTGAACCCGAAAAAAAAAAGCTTAACCTAATAGTTGAAGAAAAACCCGTTGAATACAAGGCGGAAGTAAAGCAAGAAATAGTTGCTAAAAAGTTAGTCGAGAAACCGAAGGAAGTAGTAGAGGAAATTCCTCCACCGCAAAGGCAAGAGAGCTTGCAAGATAAGTGGAATCGATTTGTAACTCACGAATCTCTATCGGGTACAGATATAGCGATGGTCAAAGAAGTAACAGATGTGGAGTTTGGGGAAGATAGTATAACGCTAACTACTCACGTGCAGTTCATCTACGATAATTTGGGTAGTCACAAAAGAGAATTACAATCTGCTTTCACAGAGTTAACTGAAAGTAGAGCCAAAATAGAATTAGTAAAAGTATTCAAAGAAGAAGAAATAGAAGAAGAAAGAGAAAAACATCCGATAGAAAAGAAGATAATATCGGAATTCAAAGCATTCGAAGAAAAATCATTGGATTAGAACTATGGCAATAGAAATAGGTAAGAAAGCACCAGCATTCAAAGGAATGGCTAGCGGTGATAAGGAAATTAGTTTGAAAGATTATGAAGGCAAATGGCTTGTTCTGTACTTTTATCCAAAAGATAATACATCTGGTTGTACGAAGCAGGCATGTGGATTTAGCGAGAACATAAAGCAATTCGAAAAGCTAGACGCAGAGATATTGGGTGTAAGTCCTGATTCTGTCAAATCGCACGATGGCTTCAAAGAGAAATATGATTTACAGTTTGACTTGCTAAGCGACCCAGAGAAAGAAATAGCTACTAAATATGATGCTTACGGCGAGAAGAGTATGTATGGAAGAAAGTATATGGGTATAATCCGTTCTACTTTCATAATAGACCCCAAAGGGAAAGTAGCTGCCGAGTACAAGAAAGTAAAAGTTACAGGGCATATTGAGAAAGTAATGAAAGATTTGGAAGAGCTAAAAAGCAAGTAATGATAGATACTCACGCACACATAGATACTGACGCTTTCGCTGAAGACATAGACGAAGTAATAACAAGAGCCAAAGCAGCTGGGGTAGAGCACATAGTAATACCCGCTATTCAGCCAGATGGCTTTGATAATTTGGTCGCATTAGTTGACAAATACGAAATGCTTTATTTCGGAATAGGAGTTCATCCGCATAGTGCAGATAAGTTCGACGAAGCAGTAGAAATGCGAATAAGAGAAATAGCAAAGCACCCGAAATGCGTTGCTATTGGTGAGATGGGATTAGATTATTATTATCACGAATTATCGGCAGCCGATGTACAGAAAAAAGCTTTCAGAAGGCAAATAGAAATAGCTAAAGAGTTAGGAAAGCCAATAATAGTACATAACCGAGATTCGGACGATGATTTGATAGAGATACTGAAAGAATATCAGGATGGAAATTTGAAAGCTGTACTACATTGCTTCCCAGATTCGAAAGAATTATTAGAAAAAGCAATGGATTTGGGCTTCAATGTATCCTTTACTGGTAATATTACGTTTAAGAAGTCAGAACATAAAGAAGTATTGGAATTAGTTCCTCTCGATAGATTTATGATTGAAACAGATTCGCCGTATATGGCTCCTGTTCCTAACAGAGGTAAGAGAAATGAACCAAGTTTCGTACAAGAAATAGCAAAAAAAATATCAGAGGTTAAGAACATGAATTATGAAAACATACTAGATCAATCTACGAAAAATGCAAAGAGCTTTTTCAAGATTATGTTACTTGTTATGAGTATAGCATTATTTTCACAATCTACTTACGCACAAGAAGATTACAAATACAATGATAGATATGATGAGACAGAAGCTGACTACGTAAAAGCTCCTTATCCTAAATTCATTGGTATTGGTGGATTCGTAGGGACTAATACAATTGTAGAAGGTCAATCATTTATTATGGAAACGAATATACCAGATAAGAATATCTCTTACGAAGGTATAACTGCTTTTGGTGGTACTGCTACTTTCGGTGGAATAGCGGATTACTTAATACTACAACTTGGCTATGCTTATTCTAAAAATGAAAAATTATTAGAGAAATTCCCCGAGAATGAGGCAAATACTCACCAGATAATAGAATTATCATCACTTTGGATACCGAACCCACATAATAAAATCAATGTATTTGGTGCAATCGGTCCCAGTTATATTATGAATTCTATTAACGGTATAAAGAACTCACAAATAGGTCTAAACGCAGGTGTTGGGTTTATTTTCAATGTACCTATCAAAGGTGCTGGGCTTCTAAACTTTACAGCTGAATGGAGATTAAACTTTGAATTAAGCTCTATACAAAGAGAGGAATTAATTCAAGATAACCCAAAAATTAATACAATCATAGATTCTAAGAGTTTTTACTCTATTCCTAGATTGAATATTATATTCTACCCTAGTTTCTAATATGGGCTTAAAAAAGATTTTACGGAATCTTGGCCCAGGTTTACTATTTGCAGGGGCAGCAGTAGGTGTATCGCATTTGGTACAATCTACAAGAGCTGGCGCTGCGTACGGGTTTGACTTAGTTTGGATTATCATATTAGTCAATATCTTCAAATACCCATTTTTTGAAATAGGTCAGCGATACACTGCCGCTATGAATGAGAGTCTCATAAGGGGCTACGAACGAGTAGGCAGATGGGCTGTATGGTTATTTCTTATACTTAACATTTTCTCTTCTGTATTGACTATAGGTGCAGTTACTTTTGTTGCTGCCGCTATTTTCAATTCTCTATTCTTTCTTTTTGCAGGGGTTACCCTTGCGGCAGAAGTCACTTCAGTCTTCTACCTTGTTATAGTTGCTGCTCTGCTATTTCTTGGCAAATACGGTCTATTTGAAGGATTCGTTAAGTACCTGATTATCTCGCTATCTATACTCACAATTATTGCTGTGGGTGTAGCCGCTTCTATCGGCACACACGTTTCACCAGAATTCATACCGACCACAATACTCAACCAAGCTGGTATTGGCTTCCTATTAGCACTTATGGGATGGATGCCTGCTCCTATGGAACTCTCCAGCTGGACATCGCTTTGGGCATTAGAAAATGATAAAGAAACTGGTACAAGAAAGGACTTCAAGAACTCTATGCTTGATTTTAATATCGGTTATGTAGTTTGTATTTTCTTAGCCGTTTTCTTTTTGGCTTTGGGTGCATTCGTTATGTATGGTACTGGCGAGGAGTTTTCGGGTAGCGCAGTAGCGTTTTCGGGGCAACTGCTTTCGCTCTATACTAGTACTATCGGTGATTGGAGCAAAGGTATAATCGTATTCATTATGTTTGTGACTATGTTCTCTACCGTCATTACCTGCCTAGATGCTTACCCACGTAGTTTGGCAGAAGCAGTTAAGATAATACACGGCTACAGTGCTGTTGATCGCTCTGATAGATATTATTGGCCATTTCTGATTGGTATTACTCTCTCTGGGTCTGTGCTTATTTACTTTTTCACTAGTTCGCTTACGCTTTTCGTGGATATAGTTACGATTATTGCTTTCCTATCGTCGCCTATTATCGCAACTCTCAACTTTATGGTTATCCGCCAATCTTTCTTTCCTGCAGAATACCGCCCTAAGACGTGGCTAAACTGGCTGTCTTACTTCGGTTTGGCTTCCTTCTTCAGCTTTGCGCTGCTTTACTTGTATAGCATTTTGTTTATGGGGTAGAATTCTTATTTATCAGCAAATCCAAAGTGCGTGATTTGATAATATACTGATAGCCATTCTCCAAATTATCATTGAAATGATTACTCCCATTGTACATTTTGTCCGTTTGCATATCGAGCAATATAACGTACTTGTTCTTATCAAACAGTGAGTATAATAGCTCCGATTGGTACTGCTTTCTATCGGCAATACCGGGGTGCAATTCGTGGTATTTTACAACTGGTTTTAGTCCCAAAATATAATACGAAAGCACATCATTCACCTCAATTGATGACATATTTTTCAGCCCTATGAAAGTCGGCTCACCCTTTATTATCCTGTCATTCAACTCAGATAGGTAAGTGTATTGTGCTAGTTGGACTTCTTCTATATGTAGAAAACTCATCCTATCAAGATTCGATTTCACTAGTGCATTGCTCATATAGTTTTGTTTTGCATAGTTCAGCTTTTTGGCAATGGGCATTAGCAGTAGTACAATAGCAATCACTAGCAGAGCCACTCGCTTGTAGAAACGAGTTTGCATAGAATAAACAATAGCGAAAAGCAATGGCATAGATAACAACAATGCCGGCAACAGATGCACATAATCAGAACGGTTCAGTGCTTGGTTATAGAATAACAGAACAAGCAATCCGAAGTATATAAATAGTGATGCATGTGTGTGCCTTCTGTGGTAAATATAGTTTCCGATAGCCAAAACAGGTGGTAATAGGAATACCAGAGCAATCCAGATATTAAATACGTAATTGCTCACTGAATCAGAAATTGCTTTCGCCTCCCAAATGAAAGGGAACGGCAATGCTCTAGTTGCACTAAACTCTGTAAGTGGGAAGACTACAATCTGGTCTATCATATTACCGAATCCAGCTATTGCACCGAATATAGAATAAACAAAGATAGCAGGGGCTAACCCTAACAATAGCTTACCGATTTTCCGCAATAGATTCTCTCTATTCATATCGAATATGAGACTCATCAGTACAGGTATGAAAAGATAAAGAGCAAAATCGTGCCTGATAATAGCCGTCAAGCCGATGAATATTCCGCTGTAAAGTATATGCTTTTCATCGCTCGATTTGAAATACTTGAGCGTATGTACCACCGAAAAAAGAGCAACCATCAGTCCCAAATTTGCTGGGCTTAGGTACTTTATGCCAAATCCTGATAGGATAATAGCGGCTATAAAAACGGCGTAATTCTGCTTACCAGTGAGTAAGTTATATATATTATTGAGTTGAAAAGCTAGAATAAAACTGATAGCTACAGCTATAAACTTATGTAGCCATATTTGTTGACTGATAATCTGAATAAAAGCTGAGAAATAATAGATACCTGGGGAGTAAATAGTCCAAAAGTCCTGATAGGGTATATCCCCTGATAGTACACGCATACCCCCCACTAGTACTAACCCTTCGTCATAGATATTTATTCCATAGTTGAAAGAAATTAGTAGATATATAAATCCAATAGTGTATATTATGTACTTCAAGATTCTCAAATTTGATAGTTTTCTAAAAGAACAAAAATAATGAATAAAAGGGTACTTATAGAAGATAAGTTAATTTATTTCACTGATGCAATATACACAGTCGAGAGTAGAAGATACTTCGAAGCTCTCAAAAAGACTATAGATTGGGGTCAAGATGAGATAATGATGTTCGGCAAACGGACGAAAGTACCTAGGTTGACTAGTTGGTATGCTGACAAAAATGTGAAGTATAGCTACTCAGGTTTGGAGTTAATACCAAGGGATTGGACGGCAGAACTATTGGAACTAAAAGCAATAGCAGAGCAATTGTCAAATCATAATTTCAATAGTGTACTGCTGAATTACTACAGAGGTGGAGCAGATTCGATGGGATGGCATTCGGATGATGAAAGAGAACTGGGAAAGAACCCGATTATCGCGTCAATTACTTTTGGATTCCCAAGACGATTCTTGATAAGAGAAAAAGCAGACTACGGTAAGAAAAAAGAACTAGAGTTAGAAGACGGGAGTGTACTTGTAATGAGAGGCGATTTCCAAGAGACGTATCAACATTCTATACCCAAAACAGCAAAAAAAATAAGTGAGAGATTGAACCTAACATTCAGGACAATACAATGAGCAAAGAGCTATACATAGGGATTATGACGGGAACTTCGGTAGATGCTATAGATATAGCCGCGGCTTCATTCGAGCGTGGGGGCATCGCTGATATTGTGGCAGATGAGTTTGCATTTTCATCGGAACTACAAAATTATCTCAAATCACTGACTGGTGACATCACCCTCAAATCTCTCTCTCAGCTGAATATTCGCTACACAGAAGAAGTAGCCAAAGCAGTAAATGAGTTTTTAGAAAAATATAATATCGAAAATAGTAAAGTTAGGGCTATCGGCTTCCACGGTCAAACTCTATGGCATCAGCCGGATTCGGAGATGTACCTCGGAGTGGCAACGCGCTCGACATATCAACTTGGCTCTGCATCGCTTCTCGCTATTCGAACAGGCATAGACACTGTGGGCGATTTCCGCACTGCGGATATGGCAGCCGGAGGACAAGGAGCACCACTTATTCCTATATTCGATTATGCTTTCTTGAGCGATAAATCAGCTGATACCATAGTGCTAAATATAGGTGGAATTGCTAATATAACATACTTGCAAGCCGACGGTACAAAAGCCGAAGTAATTGCATTCGATACAGGAGCTGGTAACTGTCTAATAGACGCTGCGATGAAGCATCTATATGATAAAAGCTATGACGCAAATGGGGAAAAAGGAAGGGCAGGAAAGCCAAACCAAACAGTGTTCGATTCGCTGATGAGTGAACCATATATAGACAAAGTTTACCCCAAATCAACGGGCAAGGAGCTATTCAACTCAGAGTTTTTAGAAAAGCATAATGTGTATTCACTAACTCCCGAAGACACTATTAGCACACTAACCCACTATACTGCTCTGTCCATAGCACACAATATAAGCAAGCTAACTGATAGCGGTTACACTTTGAAAATAGCAGGCGGAGGAGCAAGAAACTTGCTTCTAGTAAAGTTAATCAGTGAATATTGTCCTAATGCAAAAGTAGAAAGTCCTAATTTAAGTGGAATCGATATTTCTGATTCCCGTGAGGCCTTGCTAATGGCTTATCTCGCCTTTCTTAGAATAGAAGAAAAAAGTGGAAATATGCCCTCCGTCACTGGCGCAACAAGAGAGGTGGTGTTGGGTAGTTTGGCGAAGGGGAAGTAGGGCTAATTGTTTACATTGAGCGTTCTAAGATATTGTAGAGACGTATTGCTTACGTCTCAGAAGTCAGAAAAGTCAATAATATCGTTTATTGCCGCTGACTTGAGCAACGGATGGCCCTCACTCCTTTACAAATTTTGCTATGCTCTTGCCTTGTTCATCTACCACGAAATATACTCCAGTAGTTAGCTCCGCAACGTTCAGTTTTCCATTTGCAACTAGACCGTAGTCTTTCACTTTCGCACCAGTACTATTGACTATGCTGAGATGCATGGGCTTGTTTAGTTCTAGCTGTATGTATTCCTTCGCTGGATTGGGGTAAACCGTCATTAGTTCTGGTTTTTGGGTTTCTTCTATGGAGGTGATAGATTCATCTACTTTAATTTTCCAAAGCTGCTCGCCAGTATCATAGTAATTAGCTTTGAAATATAAATAACCGTTTAAATTTCCAAATATAGTCCTACCAGATTCATTTGAGAACTTTCTCGGTTTTGTAGCTCCTTTGGGTTCTACTTTAGTTAGCTCACCTTCTCTGTTTAATAAAAACATATAGTCTCTTGATAATGGGTAACTAGGTATCACCAAAAGGTATTCTCCGTATTGCTTCACTTCAGATAAGCTGTAATATTTTAAATTCGTTAAAGAGAAGAAATCTATTATTTTTTTAGTGCCTTCTTCCGTTCCATCTGTCATCCATAATTCACCCGGTTTACCTGATTCATAATAATCAAAAACTATATTCCCATAAAAGCTATTTTTGAATCCAATGTCAACATTTTCATCGGTTTCATCCATAGTTTTCACTTTGCGAGTTCCCGATTTTGTCCCGTCACTTTCCCATATTGAAATTAGCCCATCATCGTTCTTATCTGCGAAATAAAGTTTATCACCCATAATAAAGTATTCCAAAAATAAAATCGGTTCCTCAATAAGTTCATTTATTTCGAAGGTCCCTTCTTTAGTACCATCACTTATGTAATTTCCATTTGCATCTACCTGAAAGAATATTTTATCATCCCAATTTTGAAGTTTGGCTACATTAGCTAATTCTTCTATTAATAGCTTTGTTCCATTCTTAGTACCATCAGTTACATATAGTAGACTATCCCAAATATAACTCATAATAAAGAAAACCTGATCTTTAACTTTAGTGTATTTTATGAGGTTTCCCTTTAGATTCTTATCTTCCCCTAAGATTGGAAAAGTACCACTTGACGTGCCATTTGTAACAGAGATCATTGTATAATCAGTTTCAGAGACTGGGTCAAAAAATGAATTAACAATAAGTAATTGTCCATCTAAACCAACATCAATAATATTTGATTGTTTATCATTACCTTGATAAATACGGTTACAACTATTTTTACTAAAATCAGTTGACCAGATGACTGAGTTGAAACCCACATTTTTACTGGTTGAAAATATGAATTTATCACCAATATGATTAAAGAAATATGGATTCGAACCACCATTATTCCCCAAATCTTGTATCATATAAGTTCCCTCTGGCGTGCCATCAGTCACCCAAGGTTCACTGCCATGAATCCCATCATCTCCTGAGAAAATAATTTTCCCGTTGAACTCTTGAAAATCAGCTCCATTTCGAAAATTATCAAATCCTACTTGTGCAGTAACATTAGCCAATAGGATTGTACCACTTTTTGTTCCATCTGTAGCCCATAGACTACCTTTCCCATTTTCATCTTTTACTGAAAAAACTAGCTTATCTAAATTTGCTACGAATAAATATATATCTGAATTGCCGTTAAGTGTAAAGTCTTTGAGCATATATGTGCTCGTAGGAGTGCCTTCGGTTACCCATAGCTCACTACCGTGAGTTTCATCCGCACCTAAGAAATATAATTTATCCTTAAATATATATCTTTGGTTAAGATAATGGTTGAACTCCCCTGTTATAATAACCTCTTCAGAGATTAACTCTGGCTCTATCACATTGTTCTGCGATTGCAAACCGAATGGGATTAACATTAGGAGTGTAAATAATAGATGTTTCATAGTTCATTGCTCTTGTTTTGATATCTAGCAAGTACAATATAACAATGTTATGACTAAATTGGAAATATTATAGAATTAGGAGAGATTGGGTGATGATAAAATACAGATAACTTAATAAATCCCCCAAACCCCCTTAAAATTTAAGGGGGCTACTTTGCGGAATACCTTTTTTTTAAATTACTTCTTGCTGAACCTTTCTTTTATGCTATCTACAGCATAGTAAACGACTGGTACTAGGTAAACTGTAAGTATAAGCGAGGAGAGTAGCCCACCAATTATTACCCACGCTAATCCATTTTTCCATTCACTGCCTGTCCCTTTCGCTAGTGCTATAGGGAGCATACCTATTACCATCGATAGGGTAGTCATAAGTATTGGTCTTAGTCGTCCTTTACCGGCTGTTATTAGGGCCTTGCTAAAGTGCATGCCTTCGGCTTTGAGTTGATTGGTGAAATCGACTATTAGTATCGCGTTTTTTGCGACTAATCCCATTAACATAATCAGTCCTAATAAAGCGAATAGACTAAGGTGACTCAATGATAAATTCAGTGCTAGGAATGCACCAATCGCAGCTACTGGAATCGAAAATAGCACTACGAATGGGTATATATAACTATCATACAATGCAACCATAATCAAATAGATTAGCAAAAATGAAATCAGTAATACCGAGCCAAGAGCCGAGAAACTATCGTTCTGACGCTTAATATCACTGCCCCACGCCATTTGTATTCCGTCGGGTAATGGGTGCTGTTTTAGGTAAGCCACTACTTCATCGGCTACGGTACCAGAAGGTCTGCCAAGTGCGTCTGCAGTTAGCGTTACGGCTGGTTGTCTGTCTTTTCGCTCGAGTAGTGAAGGCGAGTTATCCTGCACTATGCTTGCGAATTGCGATAACTCAATGGGCATACCCATAGGGTTGACTATTACCAAGTCATTTAAGTCATTGTAATTTTTTCTGTTGAAATCATCTAGTGAAACTCTTATCGGATATTCAATACCTTTTTCTGTCAGGTCAGCATCGTCGTTCCCAGTGAATGAGTATCTTAAATTCATACCTACGTATGCCGTGTTCAGCCCCAATCTCTGCATTTTATCGGAGTTTGGTACTACTTTGTACTCTTGCGCTCCTTCCTCTACGGATAGTTGAACATTATCTGAACCGGGGATATCCTCGATAGTATTTTTTAAGCTTTTCGCGGCAGCCATTACATCTTCTATGTTCGAACCACTGAGTGTCATCTCTATCGGTGCAGTCCTCGGTACTAGACCCAATCCCATCATAGCATAGTTCACTTCGGGGTATTTCTTTTGTAATTTCGGTCTTATGAATTTCATAAAATCTTCGGTAGAGATATTGTTTCTCTCCTCTTTAGATTTTAGCTGTATAGTCAGCTCCGTCTTGTTCGATGATCCAACACCCAAACTACCTAGACCAGTACCAGCGCCACCTACGTTGCTGAACACCGATTTCACTTCTGGTTGTTGGAGTATGTATTCTTCTATTCTTTTTGATTGAATATTATTCTGTTTCAAAGGTATAGATTTATCGTATTCCAAGGTCATTTTGAATTTCCCTTGGTCACCCGTAGCTATTAGCTCACTACCTATTATGCCCTGAGTCATCATAGCACCAGTCCCTACGAAAAGTAGTATAACGAATGCCCCGAATATCATCTTGTGCTTAAGTACCCATTCTAGCTGGCGGCCGTACCACTCAGTGAATATGTCAAGTTGCACTTCAAACCAAAGTAGGAATCTATTGAAAGGATTCGTCGGTTGCAAATCTTCTGATTTACCTATGCGCGACGCTAGCCACGGAGTAAGAGTAAACCCAACAAGCAAACTAGTCAAAGTAGAAGTAACTACCACTACTGAGAATTGCTTTAGCATATCCGCTACGAATACTTGTAGGAATAATATAGGTACGAATACCACTACGTCAACTAGGGTAATAGATAGTGCCGAGAAGCCGATTTCCATACGACCATCGAGAGCAGCAACTCGCTTATCTTTTTTCATATCCAAATGGCGTTGTATATTCTCCAATACAACTGTCGCATCATCGACGAGAATACCGATGATTAGCGACATGGCGAGGAGAGTCATTAGGTTCAGTGTATAGCCCAATAGCCACATAACCGCGAATGCCGTTACCAATGATGTTGGTATGGCGATTAGTACTATCAGCGAGTTACGAACGCTTCGTAGGAAGAGCAACATAACTAGCGACACTAATAGCACTGCTAAAATCAAATCTATTACTACCGAGTTTACCGCTTCAATTGTGTTGTCGGTACTGTTATCAGTTATTGTGAAGACGATACCAGCTTCTTTGTTTTTCTGTTCTATATCTGCAAACTTTTCTTCAATTAGTTTGGAAACGTCAACTGCGTTTGCATCACCTTGCTTTTTAATAAGCAAGCCGATACCGTTTTTACCGTTATATCTACTAATAGAAGTTGGGTCTTTTATACCATCAACTACATTAGCGACATCGCGGACGTATATGGGGCTACCGGGCATCGGCATTGCTATTTGAACGTTCTTTATATCTTCTATATTTTCGAATTTCCCTGTCAATCTAACTGAGCTACTTACCTCGTCCGATTCGACTTTACCCGCTGGTAAATCTAGTCCAGATCTCTTTATAGCTTCTACTACTTGTAGTAGTGATACTTTGTTTAGTTGGAGTTTTGTTCTATCAACTTTCACTTGTATTTCTCTTTCTTCACCGCCTAGAATCGTTATCTCAGCCACACCTTTTAGTTGCTGTATCTGAGGTAAATAATCGTCTTCTAATTGCTGATAGAACACGGTAGCAGGTAGATTACTTACCACACTGACCGATATAATAGGCAAATCATTAGGCGAGACGCTACTCATCTCAGGACTCAGAACTTCATCAGGTAGATTCTTACTTACATTATCTATGTACCTCTGAGCATCTTGCATTGTCTTATTTACATCTGTACCATACTTCAGATTAGCAATAACAACTGATGCGTTTGGTAGCGATTTTGTGACTATGAAATCAACACCTTCTAAGTTAGAAAGAGCGTCTTCCACTGTTCGGGAAACGGAGCTTTCCACTTCCTCTGGTGATGCACCTGGGTAAACCGTTTTGATAACCACAACTGGCTGATTGAAATCGGGCATTAGCTCATAGCTAAGGTTTGTGAAACCTATGTAGCCCAACAGTACCAATACACTAAATAGCACTATAATCAGCGAGGGTCTATTAATCGATATATCTGTAATATTCATTGTATTTCCTATTTACTTACGCTTACATTAGCATTATCAAATAGGTTTATAAACCCACTAGTTACTATAGTATCACCGAGTTTCAGCCCAGCGGACACTACTACTTTTTCGCCTATTCTTTCGGATATTGTTATCTTTTTCAGCTTTGCAACCCCATTTTCAACAACATAAACTTGCGGGTTTGTACTCGAGCCGATTAAGCTCTTTGTATCTATGTATATCTCATCAGATTGAGTTTTTCTTTTCGAAATAAATTTTCCGAACATACCTGCTTTTATTAGCCCATCTTTTGTGTTATTCACTTCGAATATGACAGGGTAATTATTGGACATATTGCCCTTACTTCCTACCATCGACACTTTCCCAGCCATTTTTAATTCAGGATAAGCATCAACAAATAGTTCATAAGATTTATCTTTCTGGAATAGTGATAGTTGGCTTTCTGAGGCATTAACTGTGAATTTCAATTTAGAAATATCAGTGATTTGCAATAGCGGTACGCCCGGCGCAGCAAATGCTCCTGCTTCTACGAACTTCATAGTTACCACTCCATCAAAAGGAGCTCTGATTGTACTCTTGTTAATTTGCTCTTGTATAGTTTTTCTTTGGTTATTAGCTGTCAAAAGTCCAAGCTCTGCTTTTTCTAATTTTACACCTTGTATAGCATCAGCATCGCTCAATATTTTGAATCTATTCACATCTACTTCCAAACCGCTAATTTGTATTTCAACAGCTTCTAATTGCAGTTTCAATAGCGCTACATCGATTTGGATTAGCGTCTGACCTTTCCTAACGACATCACCCTCATCAACGGACGTATTAGCTATTTTGCCTTGTACTTCGGTATTCAGTTTCACTTCTCTATACGGAAGGAAATTACCTGCCATTACTACTTCAAATTCGACAGCATTATTACTCACTACTTCCACATTCACATCTATCGGTGCAGATTTATCATACTTATAGACTCTATTCTCAGTTACTTCTTTGTTGCTCATCAACTGGAAAGCTACTATAGCTATTAAGCCTACTGCTGCGATTATATATATTATTTTTTTCATGATTTCTTACTCGTTAGTTGTGAGATGACCTGTCAATTTTCTGTATTCTAAATCAGATTTCAGGTAGTCAATTAAATTTGATAAATACTCTTGTTGTGATTGTCGTAATGTATTGTCAGCCAACAGTATATCGGTGATGTTAGCTAGCCCCTGACTGTGTTGAAGCAGTGTTTGATTGTATATAGTATTCGCCAAATCAACATTGGCTTTCGAGTTTTCAATTTGCTTAAAAGTAGTCTGTCTTATGTTGATAGCGTTCTCTATATCTATCTTGTTCTTATCCTTTATTATGCCTATTTCAAGCTCATTATTCTGTAGTTCTATCGATTTTTGTTCTACTCTCTTTGGTAATACTGTACCCGTGAAAAGAGGTACATTCAACTTCAAACCTACAAAGCCAATAGGGTAAAAATCGAGGAAATCGTTCGGCTTTTCATTATACCCAAACCCCGTAGTACCATAGTTTCCGATTAGCATTAGCGAAGGTAATCTTTCATTTTTAAGATTAGTTATTTCTTGTTTGATCAGCTCTGTTTTCTTCTCTTTTAGCTTTATGTTTATAGGATTAACTTCATAATTATCGCTAGTATTTTCAACTATTATCTGGTTAGAAATTGTAATATTTGCATCACTTTTACCGATTAGAAATTTCAGCATATTCATCGCTTGCAGCTGTTGGTTCTTAACCGTTTCCATTCTGTTTTCTAGCTGATTTACTTGTAGTTCAATCTTATTTACATCTACTCCTGTGGCTAGCTGATTGTCTTTGAGTAGCGTGATAGTAGCCAATAGCTTATTACTATTTATCATATTACTATCAAGGAAAGCTCTAGTATTATCGAGTATTTGTAGATTATAGTAAAGAGTAGAAACTTGGTATATTATGTCTTCTTCCGTCTTTTGGTAAAGGAGTTTTTTCATCTCTATTCCTTGCCCAGTAGCCGTTATACCACCGAATATCTGTGCATTGTAAAGCGGCATCGTCAGCATTATATTTGCGTTGATATTATGAGGAACACCGAACTGCACTTCTTTGAATTTACCAGCTGGCCCACCGAAAAGACTCATAGGCATAATCTGATAAGGCAAATCTGTGAAGTATTTATACTCGGAGTTGAATTCCAATTTGGGAATCAAATTAGCATATACTTCGCTTTCTTTTTCGCGGCTAATGCCTATCTCGTTTTTGCTAATCTCTAGACTCTTATTATGGACTACAGCTGAGTCTATACACTGCTGCAACGACCATTGCTCAGCTCGAAGCGGTGATGCTCCTAGCGTAGAGAATAGTAATATACTAACGAGCATATATAGTTTGTGAACGCTTACTAACTTCATAATCAAACGCATTTATTTATTGAACAATCGTTTTTAACCCACCTACCTGTCCAGCCAAAGGCAGGAAATCCTCCCTTGACAAGGAGGACTTCAACGGTAATATTTTCCTTACTTTACCTTCGCTCAGGCATCGAATTATCCGCTGGTTGAGCGGAGCCGAAACCAACAACATCTAGCCCTCTTAAATCTTTAAGAGGGTAAAAAAGGTTACTTCTTATCCATCTCGACTACCCAAATACCTCGGATTTGGTTTGCACCATAGCCGATAGCTTTATCATTGGGATACTTTTCTTTTATCTTAGTTTGTGTTAGCTTTTCTATATCTTTTTCGGGCGTACCGTGGCACTGCAAACACATAGCATTTGTCTCTATTGGATAATAGCCAACCATTTTACCATTGAGCTCACTTACTTTAGAACCCAACTCTTCGCCTTTTGCTATACGCTCGTGTAATACATTTATAAATGCTGTTTCATCTTTGTTTGCTACATTGCTCGGGTTTCTTGGCTTGTCACTCACTCGCTTTATGCTAACATTGTAGTGCTTAGCCATACTATCTGTTAGTGGGTATGCACGAGTATTACAGAAGTCAACTGCGTGCGGTGTTCCTTCAGATTTAATTGCACCCATTAGGTTCTTACCCAATACTGCCTTCGTACCCATTGCATATTCTCTACCTAGCTCTTCATAATTCATCGACTGATCATCGCCTGTACTCATTGCCATTTTACCGGCTTTGCCCCATTGCTCTGCAGTCAAATCATTGTCATATAGATATTCAGCTATCATTCGAATATCTTCGTCTGGTAAAGGCATACGTGGCATTAATCCGAAATTACGAATAGCTCCTTTCATCTTTGCTTTAGCTTCAGTTGGCTCTTTTAGGAACGAACTTACTTCAGCAACGAACTCATCTCTAGTTATACCGTCACGCATATAGTGCTGACGTATCTTGAAGATTGGAGGCCCTGTTCTTCCCTTGTGATCCATTTCTCTTTCTGGTGAATGGCAAGTGAAACAAGTAGTGCTGATGATACGCAATGCCTTGCGGTTCTCGTCTTTCTTTGATTCCTTTGTCTCTTCTTTAGCATTAGAATCGTCGCACGCTACTACTGTGAATAGCAGTGCGATGATTGCGATGAACGATATTATAAAATTCTTTCTCATTTGAAATATTCAGTGTATTGGTTTAATGATGCTTCTATCGCTTCTACTTTAGCCGATTTATCAGCGTCGTTGTTGACTTCTTTCATCCCTTTTACCATTCCTAAGTATGGCTCTAACCAATGGTGCAACTGGTTATGTGGTTCACCATCCATTGTGCATCCTTTTATTAATTCCTTTACGTCTGCTACCAAGTTAGTTGTTAGTTTCTCGTAATCTTTACTTTTCTTATAATTAGCTAACTCATTTTTCATTTCACTAACTTTATCATTCGTGTGCTTGTCAGCAACCCATTTATCACCATTATTCAAAGTTATACCAACTGTTGGCGTCTGATTCTCATGGCCATGACCTTCGTGGTCATCGTGTCCATGTCCTTCGTGACCTTCATCTCCATGGTCGTGTCCTGAGTGGTCCTCAGCTTGATCGTGCATTTCGTGTGAATCATTGTGAGCATCGCCACCCTCATTTGTGCAACCGAATAGTAATAGACCTGCCGTAAGTAGTCCGATTATATACTTCATTTTTTCAATCCCTTTTTGTATTTTATAAATGATGAAATTAGTAAAATTCCAGTGAATATTGTTCTAAAAATAATTGCCTTAATTGTCTTTGCTTCGTGGATACCACCATTTTCGATATAAATCCAAAAAGCTATCGAGGCACCAACTAGGATAACAAACGAATAGGCAAGATATTGCCATCGCCATTGCTTATTTTTAATAAAATCAATGGCGGTGATTATATAGAGTAGGCTGCTTACAAAGTTAGCCCATACTACAAAATCAACGTAATTGCCTTCTATCTCTCTCATCCCGAACAAATCGAATATTACTGACCCACTCAATAGTAGAGTTAGTGCTCCGAGTAGGAAGAGTACGGTTAAGAGTATTTTATCTGTTATATTCATAATGTGATTAATTTAATAAGGTTAAAGATTACTTTTTTTCCTTCTGTTTGAATGTCAAATTTCATATTCGATACTCTCCATTTGTACATTTGTAAACGGAATGAACCCATAACTATATGCATTAATTCTTCGGGTTTCATAGTGTCAATAAACTCACCAGTCTTCTGCCCTTCAGCTATAACTGGTACTACGTTTTTCATATTAACACCCATTATTCTCTGAATTGCCTCATTTATCTTCTCGCTTTCTTCGAAAAGTCCATCGGAAAATACAGCCACTACGAAGTTAGGATTCGCTTCGAAAAAGTCTAGTTGACTTTGGAATACTTCTATTAACTTTTGTTCAGCTGGTATATTCCCACCACATATCTTAGACAAACGTATGTGCATGCTCTCAGCTAAGTAGTTAAGCATTGCAATTATTATGTCTTCTTTACTTTTGAAATGCCTATAAACAGCACTCTCCGAGAACTCCATTTCTTTGGCAATATTCTTAATAGTAAGACCACTCACACCTTTTTCGGTCAGGAGTTTCCCTGATGCTTCTATTATTTCTAATTGTCTGTCTGTTATTTCTCTCATTATCTTTCTATTACTAATTTTCTTGTTTCAGTTTTGTTTGATGTTTCAATACTAAGGAAATAAATGCTTCCATTTACCAACCCATCTATAGTTTTTGAATATGTATGTTTACCTGTTGTCTGATTTGCAAACTCCACTTCATCTATTAGCTTTCCTTCTAAATCTGTTATTCTTATTTTCACATCGTCTGTTTTTGTAAGATTGTATTCTATATTTATTAGTTTCTTACCTGGATTCGGATAAATTTTTAGGTCTAAATCACTTATGCTAGCTTCATTTATTTCATCTACAGATACTATCGTAGCAGTACTTATATAGACTTCAAATATTTGATTATTTGCGGTACTTTGAGTACCGTCATTTATTGTGAATATATTAGGTGCTGTACTACTAATACCGCCATAAATATAACCTATTAGAATACTCTCTTCCGACAAATTATCTAGTTTGAAGACCCCATTATCATAATGAGGTAGCGTTAAATTAGGAATAAACTCTCCACCAGCTCCGAGTAATGATGGCATTTCTTCTGACATTTTGTATTCTATCATATTGCCATCTTTATCCCTTGATACTTTTGCTATTGTGTTTACAAAAGGTACATTATCGTCTTGAACTAGTGTTCCTTCATTATCATAAAACTGAGCAATGCCACCGAAGAATATCGTGTGCATTCTATTCTCAGATTCCGAGTATAGTGGAAGTACTGGGCAATGATAATGATTGTAATATTGCTTGAAATCGTTATTTACTTTGTAATTATCTAAGCTAACATCTACACTATTTAGAAAGGGCAAGTCATCAACTTCCTTGAATACCCCAGAAAACATAGTTATTCCTTCTTTACCATTTGGCATAATCTGCTCTACTGCATTATAATCTCTTCGATGTAGATTTTCTTTATCCAAATGAGATGGTAAATGCTCTATTGAAATTGTTTTTCCATCATCATTAATATTAAAAACACGAATCGCATTAGTATATTCTTGAGTGAACCCAGGTCCGTGGTCAGGGCCCATAGGATTATATCTTCCTATGAATTTCTGCCCACCAAGTAGGTAGAATCTGTCATCTATTTTTGATAGATGTCCACCTGTCACTTGGAATATTTCATCTTCTATTTGTCTGAAATAATCAGCAATACTTGTTCCATTTATTATAGCTTCTATTGTCTCTTTTACATTAATAGCCGTTAGTTTGGCATAAGTAGTATGGTCACCAGTTGTTCCACTATAGCCGTAACCACCTATGCAATATAGATAGTTTCCCTCTTGGCTGAACTCCATATTAGTTGAGCTAAGTTGCTCACGAATACCAACGGGAAGGGAGCTAAGATCTTTTGACCACTTTTGTTTCTTAACTGGGTCAATTACTATAATCTGATTATTATTACCAGCTTCATCGAATGCCGCAAAAGGTTGCCTTCTATGCAGACCGTCTAATCTACCACCAACAATGAGCCATTTCCCCTCGTGTTGAGCGAAGGCATAAGATTGTAGCCCACCTAAATCGACAAATTCCATTGGTTTTACTTTTACATAAACATTTGTCTCTTTCGAGTAGAGGTTCATAGAGAGAATAAATACTAGAAAATATACTGTAATTACGTTTTTCATAAATCTATTTTATTGTTTTCATTTTAAAAAATGCGATGCCTAGCCATACTACCGAAGCAGTCATAGCAATAGCACCTAGCAACACAAAAATCGGAGATGCTCCCAGATAAATCTCTGCTAATATACCTAAAGGCATCAACAATCCAATGAGTGATAACCACGAAATAGTTTTTACATTCGGCAAAACATCTTTGAATCTGAGTAATAAATAGCCTACCAATATATTCAGAAATGCAAAAAGATTACCATGTACGTGAGCCAATCGACTCTCGAAATGCACACCTAAACCATAGTTAGCAATCCAATCCTCTTTACCAGGAGCAAAGTCACGAAGGTAAATGAGTAAAAACCCATAAGCCATAAATACTCCCATGGTCAAAAACCCAATCGCAATATTTCTTTTACCTTCCATTTCTACACCTTTTTTATTTTAATGTTAGTGAATACTCACTAACTTACAAAACGAAAGATTAAAATACAAATTGTATTAATTGTTATTTATTTTATTATAAAAGATTCTTAGAATGTTTACTTCACTCTGTAAGCGCTGAGCTTTCAGAAGTGTTTCTGTATTTAAGGTACAAAAAAAGCCACTCTTTCGTCAAGAGTGGCTCATATATCTAATAAAGATAAAGTGCTATTAACCAGCTATACTTGTAGCCATTATAATAGAAACACCATTAACTTTACTTACTTTACCTTGGATAGTTACAGTTTCTTTGTCTGCAACTTTAGCAAGGCCTTTCCAATCGTAATTTCCAGCAGCATTATACACCATATAGAAAGTACCATTAGAAACAAATCCTATATATTGACCAGCCATAACTAGTTCTTTTACTCTAGCTACACTTAGTGCTTCGTAGTTTCCAGAAAGGAAATCAGTCATTTTAACTACTTTCCCTGTCCAACCACCATTTGTAGGTTTTGTAGATTCACCTGTTACAGCTTCCTTTACGTTATTTGCAACTTCTTTAGTTCCTTCAACTACGTCTTCACCAGTTTCTTCAATAGCTTCACCCGCATCTTCTGCAGCTTCTTCTACTGCTTCAACTTGCTCTTGTGCAGTTTCTTCAGCTGGTGTATCTTTTTCCTCGTTTCCGCCACAAGCAAATAGTAAACCTGATAGCAATAATACTAATAGTATATTTTTCATGATTTACTCCTTAGTTGTATGAATTAGCGATAATGTAATTAAATCCTTTAGCAGACTTTACTGAACCACCGATTGTATAATCGCCACCAGCATGTTTGATAAGGCTCTTTGTATCTACGTTTCCAGCTGCATTCATTACAAAGTAAATTTTACCATTAGATTTGAATGCTAATGCTTGACCTGCTTTGTAAAGTTCAAGTGCTCTTTCTTTGTCAATCGAAACACTTGAATTAATAAATTCAGATGATAAACTTACTGTCGTACCAGTTGTACCTGATTGTGCGTTGATATCCGTTTGAGTTAGGGCTAAACCTACTAAGGAAACAGATATTAATATAGCTACGAATAATTTTTTCATTGTTATTTACCTTTGATTATTATTTCTTAGCGTATGGTAAACCAGCAGTTGCCTGATAAGACACTTGTATTTCTACATAATTATCACCACCATCTGATTGTATAAAGCTATCGTTAACATATTTCAAAAATACTTTAGCATAGTGAACTTCACCATTAGTTGTTGATTTAACATAGATTACTACACTTGATGTAGCGTTAGTCAAATTATGAAAATTTTGACTATAGTTTCTGTTATCTAACCCTTGTGAATCAAATACATCATTTAAACTAGCTGCAGGGATAGCAGAAGAAATTTCAGCTGATTGTATTGCAGTAGAAGCATTATCATAAGGTAATTGAGAAGCAGAACCAAATACGATCTCACCAGCTGTAGTTGTGTGTAAACCTAAGTTCCACATACTCATTTGAGCTTTAACTAATACTGTTGGCAAAAATTCGCCAAGCCCATCATCTTCATAAAGTGCTAATCCACTACCTTTACCAACCACATCTGTAGTATATAATTTGATTGTATTAGCAGCAACAGAAACAAATCTCATAGCCGGAGCCCATTTGATCATAGTCGCAGTTGAAGATTCACCATTTTTATAGTTAGTTACTACTTCAAACGTGTGTTCCTTATTACTATCAAGCCCAGTAATTTCAAAAGCTTCACCTGATTTCATTGCAGTCATTTCTGGTGCATTATCAGAACTAGTGTTAGAAGGATAGTAAGTTACAGTATAGTCTTGCAACTGATCTGCATCTATAGTACTAGCATCTTGCCATCTGATATGAACAGTTGTACTGTTTATAGAAGTTGCTTCTAGACCGATTGGTGCACTTGGTACATCATCTACTGGTGCAACAGTGTCTTCTTCACAAGCATTGAACGCGAACATAACTGCAACTAATGCAGCCAAAAGTGATAATTTTTTTATAAAATTCATAAAAAAATACCTCCATTTAAATAGTTAGTAAAAATATTGTTTCAAAGTTAACAAATACTATTATATAATCGAAGAAGAAGATAGTATTTGTGATAGATTTTCTGTTAATACTTTTCTATCATAATTACTTACGAACTCATTGTTGCCTCTAGGCAGTGAGTTTCTCTTCCATAAATCATAGTATGTACTTAGTGCCTTGTATATATCATCTTTGTCATTAGGTTCTGCCGTTAGGGCTATTCCCGATGACACTGCCAATTCTCTCATATAGCTCTTAGGCATAGTAGCTAATATTGGCTTTTTTGCTCCGAAGTACTCATAGAGTTTACCCGGAGTCCTAACATCGTCATTTTGTAATATCCAAAGAACGTCTGATTGCATTAAATGAGCAACCGCTTCTTTGTGACTGACATTTCCAGTCAGTATTACGTTTTCTTCTAGTTTAAGTTTTCTAATTTGCTTCAGATGATTTTTTCTCATCAGTCCAACTAGCTTTAGCTTTATGCGATTCTTATCCAACTGATTTGAATCTATCAACTTTCTAAATGCTTCGAAAAATGGTCGAGGATTCCTATTGTCTTGGAATAGCCCAGAATGAGTAATGACGAAATCATTCTTATCCGTTCTCGGCTCAATATTCTCAAAATCCTCTTTGTCATACCCGTGCGAGACGATGCTGATGTCATTATGTTTTAACAACTTATAATTTTTCAGTAGTCGTTCTTTTTGTTCTCTCGATATAACAATTATCTTACTAGATTTATAAAGAACTTCAGCTTCAAGCTTTTTGTTATAATGCTTATGAAACATAGTCGGCATTACGTTGAATGGATTGCCGTACCACTGATCTCTATAGTCTAACACTAGCGGAATGCCGTACTTTTCGGCTAACTCTGCTGCTGCTAGATGACTAGTAAAAGGAGGTGCGGTAGAGAATATGACATCAGGTCTTTCCTCTTCTATAAGCTTACTTCCAGTTTCTATTGCCTTTTTTTTCCAGTAAATTTTGCTATCGGGTTGGCGGAACATACCATTTACGAATCTTCCAACTTTCTGTACAATTGTGGAAGGATAGCTACGAGGTTTGGATGATTCGTCATCCGTTCTGTATATTCTGATGTTCTTCTCTTCTATTTCATTAAGAAGTGAATCATCGTAGGCATAATATGAGCCAGAATTCGTAGTGAGGACTATAGGTTCCCACCCGTATTCTGGCAAATATTTTACAAATTTCAGAGTTCTTTGCACCCCACTTAGTCCCATAGGAGGGAAGTAATATGCCATTACAAGAACTTTTTTATCTATCATTGCCGTTATTTACTTATTTAACTACTGGTAATTCAGCAGGAGCATTAGTAAATGAAATAGCACCATCAAAAGTAACGTGTACATTGTCTTCTAGTCTGATACCCCATTTACCTTCAAAGTAGATACCCGGTTCGATTGCTAATACAACCCCAACTGGTACGTTTTCTTCTTTTCTGAAAGTAATAAAAGGCATTTCGTGAGCAGCGACTCCGATACCGTGACCTAATGAATGTTTGAAATTATCGCCGTAGCCAGCTTTTTCTATATGCTTTCTAGCATACTCGTCTAGTATCTTACCGTTGATACCCGGACGTAGGTTAGCTATTGCTTTTTGCTTTGCTTCGTGTACTATTTTGTAAACACTTTCTTGTTCTTTAGTCGGTTTGCCCATACAGAATACTCTAGTAATATCGCAGCCGAATCCTTCTATCATAGTTCCAAAATCTAAAAGGATTAAATCACCTTTCTTGATTTTTCTATGTGATGGACGACCGTGTGGCATAGAAGTTCTTTCGCCAGCCAATACTATTGGGTTGAATGGTTCGCCTTCCGAGCCTTGCTTACGAGCTTCGTAGATTAATTCACTTTGAAGTTCAATTTCGGTCATACCGATTTTAACTTTTTTCTTCATTGTTTCGAAAACTGACTCAGCTATCTTACATGCAGCTTTGATGTGATCCAATTCAACTGGTGCTTTAGGCATAGTGAATGGCTCTACTTCTTTAGGAGCTGGTTTGAATTTAACAGGTCTGATTACGTTTCTGATATCAACTGCTTCTGTATAAGCGATTCTATCTGATTCGAAACCAAGATTCTTGATTTTAGCTAATACTTTAGCATCAACCATATATTGCCACACATCACGAGTGATATGCACAGTCATATTTGGCAAATCGTATAAATCTGTTTTTACAGACTCTTCGTATCTATCATCTGTAAAGAAATGTAAATCTGTAGGAGTTATTAGTAATGCTCCATTAGAACCTGAGAATTTAGTCAAGTATCTAACTGTTGGCATGTGAGTAACAATCATAGCGTCTAGCTTCTGATCATTTATCATAAACCTAACCTGATCTAATCTTTTATCATTTAGTTCAGGGTACGGAGTAAATGTCATCAATTCTCTATCTATAGAATTGTCAGCTCCAGATTTCTCTTTTTTCGTAGAAACTTTCTTTGTGTCAGCTTTTTTAGAATCTGCCTTCTTCGTTGCTGCTTTTTTAGTAGCAGGTTTCTCAGCAGCTTTAGCTTTAGACTTTTTAGTAGTTTCAGTTGTAGCTTTTTTAGCCATAATGTTAAACTTTTATTTATTTAAACAAAGTAATTTGGTGCTTCTTTAGAAATGCGAATACTGTGGGGGTGTGATTCTTTGATACCCGCATTTGTTATCTTTATAAACTTAGCATTCTCTTTCATAGTCGGTATATCTTTGCAACCGCAATATCCCATTGATGATCTCAGACCACCTTTTAGTTGATAAAGCGTCTCGCTTACCTGCCCTTTGAAAGGAACTCTTCCTTCTATTCCTTCCGGAACGAATTTGGAAATTTCGTCTTCCATATCTTGGAAATATCTATCAGCTGAGCCAGTTTTCATAGCCCCGATAGAACCCATTCCTCTGTACATCTTATATGAACGACCTTCGAATATAATCTTCTCACCGGGTGACTCTTCGTGACCCGCAAACATACTACCTATCATTATAGAATCAGCACCAGCAGCTATAGCTTTTGCTATATCGCCTGTTTGCTTAATTCCACCATCTGCTATCAGAGGTATATTAGTGCCTTTTAGCCCCATTGCTACGTTTAGAACAGCTGTTAGTTGTGGTACACCCACTCCTGCTATAATACGTGTAGTACAAATAGAACCTGGGCCAATACCAACTTTTACAGCATTCACACCAGCATCTACAAGTGCCAAAGCAGCTGCTTCAGTAGCAATATTACCACCTATGATTTGCAAATCTTTGTATGCTTCTCTAATTCTCTTTACAGTGTCGAGTACTCCACGTGAGTGACCGTGAGCCGTATCTACAAATACTGCATCTACTCCCGAAGAAATAAGTGCATCGATTCTATCCATAGTATCAGCTGTTACGCCGACAGCAGCCCCTACTCGCAAACGACCGTGTGAGTCTTTGCACGCCTGAGGGAAATTCTTTTTCTTTTGAATATCTTTGAAAGTGATAAGACCGCAAAGTTTATTATTGCCATCTACCACTGGTAATTTTTCTATTCTATGGTTTTGCAATATCTCTTCTGCTTCCTCTAGCGTAGTGCCTTCTGGTGCAGTTATGATATTTTCTTTCGTCATTATATTAGCGACGCTTTCTGTTCTATTCGGATTGAAACGCAAATCACGATTAGTGATAATACCAATCAACTCACGTTCATTGTTGATTATAGGAATACCAGAAATATGATATTTGTTCATCAGGTCAATTGCATCGCCGACTTTCTTGTCAACCGTTAGGGTAACGGGATCCATTATCATCCCACTTTCCGAACGTTTTACTTGGTCAACTTGTGATGCTTGTTCCGTAATAGACATATTCTTATGGATAACACCTATACCACCTTCACGCGCAATAGCTCTGGCCATTTCTGCATCTGTCACAGTATCCATAGCCGCACTTATGAATGGGATATTAAGTTCTATTCCGTCAGTTAATTTTGTCTTTAGCGAAGTGTCGCGAGGAAGGACTTCCGAATAATCGGGCACAAGAAGTACGTCATCGTATGTGATTCCTTCTTGCAGAATTTTATCGTGTGCCATAGCGGTATGACTTTATTTTTAGTGAATTCAAAATATTGAAAACGTAACATATAAATAATATAGGCAGATACAGATTAACTATATCTGCCAAATTATATTACTTTTCTTACTCTACAATAACTGCATCTTCTACTAATATAGAAATACGGTTATTTTGCAATTCTACGAAACCAGTACCAGTTGTGTAAACTAATTCTTTGTTATTAGATTCAGCAATTTTTATCTGACCCTCGTCCAAAGATGACACTATAGGTGCGTGATTAAATAGAATTTGGAAAGGCGATTTCGAACCCGGTACTGTCACCGACTGTACGTCACCTTTGAAAATTACCTCTTTAGGAGTTATTATCTCCAAGTATAGATTTTTGTCTGTCATAGTAATACCTTACTATACGCCTTGTTTCTTAGCAGTGTCAAAAACTTCGTCTATAGTACCTTTGTAAGTGAATAGATTCTCAGGAATCTCATCACAATCACCATTTAGAATAGCTTTGAAAGCAGCTACTGTATCAGTGATAGTTACATATCTACCAGCGAAACCAGTGAATTGCTCAGCTACGTTGAACGGTTGAGAGAAGAATTTCTCTATCTTACGAGCTCTGTAAACTGCAATCTTATCGTCATCCGAAAGCTCATCCATACCTAAGATATTGATGATATCTTGTAAATCTTTGTAAGTTTGAAGTGTACGTACACATCTTTGAGCCGTATCGTAGTGATCTTGTCCAATGATATTCGGATCCATGATACGAGAAGAAGAATCTAGAGGATCTACCGCAGGATAAATACCCAAGTTAGCGATATCCCTAGATAGTACAGTCTTCGCATCTAAGTGGGCGAATGTATTGGCAGGAGCCGGATCCGTCAAATCATCTGCAGGAACGTAAACCGCTTGTACAGATGTAATAGAACCTTTGTCAGTTGATGCAATACGCTCTTGTAATGCACCCATCTCAGTTGCTAATGTCGGTTGGTAACCTACAGCTGAAGGCATACGCCCTAATAGTGCAGATACTTCAGAACCAGCTTGAGTGAAACGGAAAATATTATCTACGAATAGTAGTACATCACGACCCTCTTCGTCACGGAAGTACTCAGCAGCCGTCAAAGCTGTAAGTGCTACTCTAGAACGTGCCCCAGGAGGTTCGTTCATCTGACCGAATACTAATGCCGTTTTGTCCAAGACGCCTGATTCTTCCATCTCTCTGTAAAGGTCATTACCTTCACGAGTACGCTCTCCAACACCAGCGAATACAGAATAACCACCGTGTTGCTTTGCTATATTGTGGATTAGCTCTTGGATGATAACCGTCTTACCTACACCAGCACCACCGAAAAGACCAGTCTTACCACCCTTAGTGAAAGGCTCGATAAGGTCAATAACTTTGATACCTGTTTCGAACATATCAGATGTTGTAGAAAGAACTTTGAAGTCAGGTGAAGGTCTGTGAATAGGTGAAGTATGCAAACCGACCATAGGGCCTTTGTTGTCTATCGGATCACCGATAACGTTGAACATACGACCAAGAATTTCTGGACCTACTTGAATAGATATTGGCTCACCTAGGTCATACGCTTTCATACCGCGTACTAGACCGTCAGTTGATTCCATAGATACTGTTCTAACTCTGTTTTCTCCAAGGTGTTGTTGCACCTCACAGATCAGGTCTAGCTCTTCGCCAGTTTCTACGTTTTTAGTTGGAATTTTAATTGCATTTAGAATATCAGGGATATTACCGTCTGAAAACTCTAAGTCAACTACTGGTCCGATGACCTGTATGATTAATCCTTCTTTCATAGAGAGCTACCTTAAATTTTTTTATTGCTTGAATTATGTTTCTTGTTTTGGATTTAATATGTTTTTGTATTTCAACTATTAAATCGAATGCAAAATTAGATATATTTTTAGGTATAACAAAGAAAAGTATCAATTTATTTCAAATAATATTTTTAATATTCAAATTTATCTATTAAGTTAGATGTCTATATAATTCGCAACTGCGAATAAGTACTGTTGGGGAGGTGGCAGAGTGGTAATGCAGCAGCCTGCTAAGCTGTGACGGGTTTCCCGTCCCCGAGTTCGAATCTCGGTCTCTCCGCCAGCATAAAAAACAGCCCGACCTTTTATTAGGATGGGCTTTTTTTATTCCTTAAAGCTTTGTCTTCCAAAAAAAGTTAAGTTTTCACCCTTTTCCTTTACTCCAAAACTATAAAAGTTAAGTTTTTTGCAATTATCTTAACTTTAATGTTGCTCGAGTTAAATTATTATTGTTTTTCTTAACTGGGTGCAGGGCTCTACTTTTGTTTTAATTGTATCTAATTCTTATTTTAAGAAATGAAAAAAGCATTCCTCATTCATTTACACCCCACAAAAAAAGCTACTCTTTATATCAAGAGTAGCTTTGTAAATTCATTGCGTTGTAAATAAATTACTGCTTCACAAACTTATTTCTAATCAGTCCATTATTACGGTATAAAGTAATTATGTAAGTTCCAGAACTAAGTCCAGTCACATCAATTCTAGTATCTGACTCACCAATTCTGACGACCTCGCCTAGGATGTTTGTTATCTCAAATCTGTTACTAATAGTGTATTCTGGTAAGTTGAGATTCAATATGTTTGAAACTGGGTTGGGGTAAACCAAATTGTCACTCATTATCTCTGTTTCCACCGAACTAACTGTTCCACCATTCCATTTCGAAATATTCCCTCTGCTATCACCTGCTACCAATACTGATTCATTATTAAAATATTTTAAGCATTTGACATTATAAGATTTAAAATTAGGGTTTAGAAGCACTAATGTCTGAGCTTTAGAATTTCCAAGTTTAAAAGATTTAATTCCTTCGCCAGTTCCACCATAGATAGACTTCCCATCTTTTGAAAATATAGCATCATAGAAAAGTGACCAACTACTACTATTACCTATTTTAAAGTATTGTTCCTTTACTTTAAGGTCTTTTATATCAAATAATTTCAAAGAGCCATCACCACTTGATATTAATATTTCCTTATTATCCGATGAAAATTCTATAGAGTATAAACCATTTTTGTCAGTTATTTCTTCTAAAAATAATGGCTGCTTTGACTCGAAATCCCATAGTTTGAAAATACCTTCTTGGCTTCCACTTGCTATATATTTATTATCTGTGGAAATACCTACTCCATTGACAGAATGTCCACCATAAAGGCTGTCTGTCAATGCTTTCTGATCTAAATCATATATATACACTTGCCCACCGTAAGTTCCAACAACAAGTTGTTTACTATCTTTACTTATTTCAAAATCGGTAGTTGTAGTTGGAATATCAAACTTGGCTATTACCTCTTTGGTACCAATGTTTAGTAGTGTTATATTATTTACTTCATCATAGCCAGTATAAGCAAAGTACTTACCATCTTCCGAAATCCCAATCTTTCTAATAGAATTGTATGAATCTATATAGTTCTCAATGAATTGCCCGCTTATGGCATCCCATTTCTTAATCGTACCATCATTAGAGCTACTATATACGTACTTATCATCTTTACTGACCTCTATATCTGTAACATCCATTCGGTGCATATTGCCCTGGTATTGCTCATAAACATTAGTGATTTCTTTGGTGTCTATATCTCTAATTCTAACCTGATATTCAAGCATTTGAAGAAATCTATTTCCGCTCATAAATTCCAAAGACTGATATGAAGTAAATGGCTGAGCTTTTTTAATTTTTAATTCAGAGGTAAGGGTGAATAGAGTATCATCTGACAAAGCAAATAAGTCTTCAGAACTATTACTTACGTAATCTATTTTGTATATATTTCTTCTCGACCCATCGAATTCTGCTGTCTTGTTTAGCTCAAAGTCTAGCTCTAAAATATTTTCGAAATCATTATTCCAGCTACCTGTCGCAACTATGATCTTATCTTTTTGAGGGACTAGCTTTATATCATTTATGCTATTTACAGCTACCATTTTAGTTATCATTTTTTTGTTCTTAGTATCTATTAATACTATTCTGTTTTTTACTGTGTCTTTATCATCTTGAGTTGAATAATTTGGAAAGCTAAACGCTATATATTCTCCGAAAGTATCAACAAACATCTTATTACCATAATTCTCATATTCTTCTCTTTCCAGCGGATATTGCTGTGTTATTTTTTGTTCTTCCAAATCTAGAATAGCTAATTCTATTTTACTATCTTTATAGACTAATAATGCTATTTGTGGGGTTTGTCCATTGTTCAGTACTTTAAGGGCATTGATTTGAATGTCAGTTGGGAGGTTATAAGTCTTATCATCAGTATGAGTATAAACATTCCTAAAATGAAGTACATTTTCATTATCTAAATAAACGAAATGCTTGCCGGTTAGAGTTAAGTCATAGCTTATTCTCATTGGGTCGCCTATTGTGTCTATCAACTCACCAGTTTCTACATCCCATATAGTCGTAGGTTTGGAGCTACTATTCGTAACTGCCATTACCTTCTCCGTCTGAGAAAGTATAGCATTGCTATTATAAACAGGGCTTCCGTGATTTTCCCATATTAATCTATTTTGGGAAAATAGCGAAACACTTACTAAAAAGAATAAAGTAATAATTATTCTCATTTTGAACCTCAATTAATATATTGATATAACTTAATAAAGTATATAACAGTTGAACTCTATTTTTGTCACAAAAATTACAAAAAAAAAGCTACCCTTTACGACAAGAGTAGCTTTGTAAATATCAAATGATTAATATTTCTAATTATTAATACCTGTATTTTTCTTTATCCAATCTTTTATTATTGAAGTTCTCAAATAATAAAAATTATGACAGTAGTAACCTGTTTTCTCAAATTGGTCAAAGTTCACACCTCCAGCAGGACTAATTCCGACTAAATAATAACTGCCATTTAAATTATAGATAAAGCCACTCCCACTATCTCCACCTGTTGTGGCACATTCTAGGTTTAGTGGTTTGTCACTACCTGTTTTATTACAATCATCATTATTTAGCATATCGAAATCGCAAACTAAAAAGCTTTCAACTCCATCTCGAGAGGACCATAATGTATCAATAACATTTTCACCTGCTAACTTTCTGGATTGATTGGGCATACTTATATATGCATCACCATTGACTCCATACCCTACACAAAAACCTTTTAATCCTAATTCTTTATTATCTACATACATTTTAACTGGAGAAATATTCTTGATAGATTTCTTAATCTTGATTAATGCTACATCATACATCAAATAATTGCCAGACATCCAGGTGTCAAAGTATTCAGGGTGATAAATTATAGTATCAACTTCATATAATTCGTTTCTAAATTGAAGAATATAATTTTCTTTATTATCTGGAGATATCCCAATCATTTCAATTGATTGAACTTTTTGTCCATTGTAGTCATATTCAACCTCCTTAGTTTCTGCAATTTCAAATAAGTGTGCCGCAGATATAACCCAATTTTCAGAAATTAGCTGGCAGGTACCTTGTGAAATAAAATTTTTACCTTCATGGGGAATAGTTACAAGATTAGGATAAACCCCATTAGAGTCTTTAACCTTAAAAACTCTACCAACAAAGTTAAAGTCAGGATTCTCACCTAGTTTTATGTACTCTGTTGAATCAACATCATGCCTATAAATAATTGAAAATGCGTCAATTGAATTAAATAAAATAACCAATAAAATAAAAATAATTGATTTCATTCTAACCCCCTGAATTTAATACAAGATACTACAAATATAATTAAATTTTTCATTTATGTTTTCTTTAATATGGAATTTTACTTCGCTAACTCTAATTTAAATAAAAAGAATATATAAAAAAACTATAATTGTACCTCAACAAATTAACCCCCACAAAAAAAAGCTACTCTTTGTATCAAGAGTAGCTTTGTAAATATTATCTAGTATTCTAGTTATTTAAGACTATCGTTTTAGTTGGTTTATCTCTGCTAACATCTGATCGCCTACTGTTACTGTTCTACTAGCTGCCTCGAAAGCACGCTGAGTAGAAATCATCTCAGTAAACTCTATCGTCAAATCAACATTCGATTGCTCCAATGCACCACCAGCTATTGTAGAAGAAGGGAAAGTTTCCCCTGCCGTCCCAATATTAGGAGTACCAGCATTGGGAGATGCCTCGAAAAAGTTACCACCAGATGTGATCAAACCTTCTGGATTAGTAAATTTCGAAATTGCAACTTGTCCAATAACTTCTGATTGACCATTAGTAAATGTACCTACTATCTCACCTCTTGGGCTAACTTGCATGTTCAGTAATTCACCAGCTTCGTACCCATTTTGAGATTGGATAGTCGCGTTGCTGGGAGAAGAGAATTGAGTTAGTCCACCAAATGAGTTCCCATCGGGGTCAACAAACAAAATTTTAACGTCCTTAGGTGTTGCTTCATCGAATAAATCACCACCAAGTACTGCGTTCAGATTTGCTGCAGTTATAGATATTTCAGTTGGAGTATCAATACTTCCATCTTCGTTAAAAGTAACTACGGTATCGCTTAGAGTAACAGCGTTACCTTCTATAGAACCAGTAATAGTGTATTCATTAGGCGTAGCCGTTTTTTCGAAAACTAGAGCCATTTCACGAGGAGCACCTGTTTTATCAAATACATTAATAGAAGTAGAACGAGTCTCTCCGGTTGCCATTTGGGCATTCAAGTTACCATTAAGCGAAAGTTCAGTCGTTTGTCTAGGAGTAGATAAGAATCCGGGTTGGATACGTAGGTTTGATAGTTTTCTATCAAGTATATTGTTACCTTCACCATCTTTGACTGGCTTGCCAGTATTATCGTAAACTAGGTTATAGCCTTGTAAGTGAGAACCCGAACCTGCATCAACCAGATAGCCATTACTATCACGAACAACAGCACCAGCTCTCGAATACTTAGTTTGACCATCAGATTGGTAAATGAAAAATCCATTCCCATTTATCGCCATATCTAAAGCACGACCAGTTACTTCTATTAGACCTTGGTCCATATTTCTTTGTACTGCACCAACTTTCACACCTAATCCAAATTGGACAGGGTTAAGTCCACCAGTAGTTTCCCCAGAAGAATCGGGCTTTTGACCCAATGATGTAGTTTGAGTGAATTGATCGGCAAAAGTTACTCTATTTGCTTTGAATCCTACCGTACTTGCGTTCGCCAAATTATTAGCTATTACATCGAATTTCTTCTGATGTGCTCTAAGCGAACTCGTTCCAGTACTAAGAGATCTTGATAGACCCATAAAAAATACCCTCCATGGTACGTTATAAGAAATCCTTTCTTATTTATTTATGTGCAAAGCTATCTTTCATTCAAGCTTTGCGAGGGTTTCCCGAGTTAATCGGGTCCGACCCTAGTTTTTTAAATCAATACAGCTGAGTCTATATTCCCAATGAAATTAGTACCCATCGTATTTTTATCTAGTACAGTGATAACAGTGTTGTTCTGCACGCTAACTATAAAAGCTTGTTCATCCATAAGAACTAGTGCTTCTTTGCTGCCTTTATCCTTGGCTGTATTTATAGCGTCGTTCAACTTGCCGAGCTGCATTCCATTTAGCTCTATATTACGGCTCTCTAGTCTTTCTAATGCGTGTCCTGAGAATTTGACTTTCTGTAGTTCATCCTGAAGTATAGAATCAAATTTCCCCGTATTAGAAATGCCGGGACTATTAAGCTTACCACTGTGTTTTAGAGCATTAGCTCCGCCGACCGGCATAAACGGAACTCTTACCCCATTTATTTCCGGCATAGTAAACCTACCGATTTATGATTCGGAACGTATATCAGTTACGTCGCTAATTGGTATCTCCAATCCATCGACTATTAGTACAGTTCCGTTATTTTTGAACCGCACAGCTTCTATTTTACCATAAGTAAATGTAGATGCTTGCTGCTCACTACCATTTGCGTTCTTAAAGTCGACAAAGAATGAATAATTCCCTTCGTCAAGGGTATTACCACTGTCGTCTTTTCCATCCCACTGAATAGTATGTTCTCCGACTCTCAGGTTACTACCTGTTAGCTCCATAGTCCTTACTATTCTTCCCTTGTCGTCGTATATTGTTGCTTTCGCTTCAGTTGCGTCCATATCCATATCAAATCCAAGCGAAACGGATTGATCACCATTGTAATTAACGTTAGTCGTGTATGCTTTCGCATATTTGCCCAACATACCTGGTAATGCTGAATTTGACATTACTCTAGATAGAGTCATGTTTACTTCTGCTTGCTCTTCCAATAAACCTTTAATATCTGATAGTTGCTCGAGTTGTGAGAATTGCGCCAGCTGTGTTGCAAACTCTTGATTGTCGTAAGGTTTAAGTGGGTTCTGAGCTCTGAGTTGAAATGTAAGCAGTTTTAAAAACTGATTCTTTTGTTCCTCTGCTTCACTTTTAGGAACGGATGAAGCCGTTGGACCAAAGTTACCTCCCATAGTCGCTATATTCGTATTTACGTTGTCAAACATTTATTGTACTCCCCGCCTGAGTGTAGCCCACATAAGGACTACTATTGTTATATACTACGTCGTTTATCGAAAATTCAAATTCCTCTTTGGCTGCTATATTCTTGAATGATTTCGCGAATTGGCGGCGTAGTTCTTCTTGTTCATTTCTGTTCTGATTGTCTTTGTTATTAGATAAGTGATCCGTTTCCGAAGATTCTATTATCACTTGCTCTACTTTTAGCCCATTTTCTACTAATCTTTCTTTTAGTAATGGTAGTTGTCTGTCTATATGTTCGGCAGCTTCTGATTTATCTGCTTTTATATATATTTTCACATTATTACCTACGAGAGATATTCTCATAGTCAAATCACCAAGTGAACGCGGATTGAGCATTATTCTTGCTACGTTCGAGCCACCGCTTTTGGTCATCTTGATAGTCTTTATCGCATTTTCGACAAAGTTAGAACGAGTTACTGTTTCTGTCTTTGTCGCTTCTACTTTCTTCGTATTAGTCTTAGTAAGTAATTCCGATATATCGCTTTTTACTATTCTTTGTTTGATAGTGTCTTTGCCTTGCTCACGAGTGAATTCTTTACCAAATTCGCTAGACTCTTTCTTGGTGTTATCACCGAGCCCTTGCTCTGATTTTATATTACTTTCAGCGTTGGCTAATACCTTCTCATCAACTGTTTTAGTTGGTTGAGCGACTTGCTTTTGGTCTAAGTTAGCCGCTATGTTCTTTATTTCTGGCTCAACTGTTTTACCATCTAATGACGAGTTTAGTACAGATTTTAGAGTTGAGTTCTTAGTCTCACTTTCTGCTATATCTTGTGATAGATTCGGCAACGAATTTTGACTAATATCATCACTGATTTTAGCGACAACTGTATCTGTTTTCAGAACTGTAGTTTCTTGACTTTGGATAGTTTTAACCACTTCACTAGACAAAAGTATATCATTAGCTTTAGCTACAATTTTACTTTTAGCGTCTATCTCTTTACCAGACATTTCTGTTAGGAATTTGCTAATAGCTTCCACTTTCGGAGTTAGTTTACTTTCTTGGTTATTCGAACCAGATTGTAGATTTTTCTTGATAGTATTATATTCATCTTTAGTCAGATATTTTCTAAGATTGAATAGCAATTTTTCAGAATCATTAGCTACTTGAGTAATATCTGCGTCAGCATTTTTATAAATCTTATACGCTACTTTTGAAGTCTCTTTGCTCTCTTCTTTATTAACTTGAAGAGTCTCAGTTTCAGAGCTTTCTTTCAGTATATCAAGCCCACTGTCAGTCGATTTCAGACTTGGTTTCAAATCTGTGAACTTCGAGATTAACTTAGTTATAGTAGCTTTGATACTGTCCAGAGTAAGTTTATGAGGTTTCTCATTAGCTAGTTCTGATTTCAAGCTATTTATAAATTGCTTCAAATCAATACCACTTAGATCATCATTAGACTCTATTTCGCTATTGACAAGTTTAGAGAGCTTATCACTAGTTTGCGAATCCAAGCTCAAATCGCCGGGGTTCATATTAGTGATTAGCACATTGAGGAAGTTATCCATAAAGCCGAGCTCAGTCGCCTCTTCGGTTAACTTAACAGCCTTTTTGGAAGGCATTATTGTATCAGTCCCATTCGAGAATGGGAGCATTATATTTGTTTCCATTTGTTTTGGTGCGTCCTTGCACTAGTTAATGGTGTAACAATCCTGTTATCTTACTTTGCCGCTTTCTATTAGTACTTTAGCAGCATATTCTGAATTTAAACTTTCAATTACCTTGCCAGCTTTTTTCTTCGACATCAATTTCAAGATGTAAGCCGACTTTTTTGCGTCCAGATTTTCTAGTATTTGGGCTACTTCTTCCGATTTGGAGTTATTGTATATCTTCGCAAACTCCTTGTATCTCTCCATGTTAAGAGAGTCAGAATTACCATTTACTATTTCGTCCATTTTTACAATTTTCGCTTTTGCCAAATCGTAATTTTCTTTCAACGTTTGTATCTGTCCATCAAGCAATCTTAGCGAGTCTTTTAGAACTTGTTCCTTTTTAGCCAGAGTGGTTAATTGTGAACTTATTGAATCTACTTTTTGACCACTATTGGCTGTCTTGCTCATTAGCTTGTCATATTCGCTTTTCACAGCCGTATATTTAGTTTTCAAACTATTGTAGCTTTTTTCTAGAGTGTACATTCTATCTGTATTACCCTTTAGCTCTATCAGCTCATTGCCCGAAATAACGAAATTCTTAGTAGGATCTACGTCGTAATAATGTGCCTTAGTTTTCTCCAAATCTATCAACCCGAAGAACGTATTATCTATCTGATAATACCACCACGCACCACCTATCATTGCTACAGTTAGCAATATAGATACGATGAATGTTATTATTACTTGGTACTTAGACATTAGTCATCTTATTAGTGTATTGGCGAATAGCAATTTCATCTATTTCTAGCTGTTCTTTATGTTCTATCTCAGCTATAAATTCTGATTTTTTCTTTTCTTTTAGCTTTAGAAGAACTTTCTCTTCTTTTAGTGCTTCGTTGTATTTTATTCTTTTTAGACTTTCTATATCTAGCAAATTATCCAATTCCATCTTAAGTTTCTTAATCTCTTGATTAATAAACTCTTTATGATAATAGAATGCTTGTATTTCTTCTAATTTCTTATGCTCACTTCTAGTCGTATTATGATTAGCCAATCGAGTATATTCTTCCTCTATTAGCAGCTCTTTTTCTATTCTTTTTCTGATTATTAACTGCAATTCCGTTTTCGCTTCTTCGGTTTTATCGGAACGTAAACGGAGTACAGTGTCTAGTTTGAAGTTGAATTTTTTAGCCATAATTATACTCCTAGTTCACCAACTTGATTAATCGGTCAACTGTCTCATCGAACGAGATTAGCTCATTAGTTGACTGCATTAGGAAATTATTGATAGCATCTATCTTACCGATAGCTTTATCAGTTTCAGGATTACTCCCTGTCTTATATGCACCAACGCTTATCAAATCTTCTGACTTTCTATATGTAGCTAACATACGCTGTAACTCATAAGCAGAGTTAGAATGTTCATTGCTTATTACATCCCGCATTACCCTCGAAATACTTCCTAGTACCTCGATTGCTGGATAATGACCACGAGCAGCCAAATCACGCGAAAGCAATATGTGACCATCTAATATACCACGCACAGTATCGGATACTGGCTCATTCATATCATCGCCCTCAACTAGGACTGTATAAAGCCCAGTAATAGAACCAACAGCTGAAGTTCCAGCTCGCTCCATTAGCTTCTGCAATCCTGTGAATACAGATGGAGTATATCCCTTACTCGTTGGCGGTTCACCAATTGTAAGGCCAACTTCACGCTGTGCCATAGCAAAACGAGTAGCCGAATCCATCATTAGCATTACATCTAGTCCTTCCTCACGGAAGTACTCTGCGATAGTAGTGGCTGTGAAAGCAGACTTCACCCTTGTTAGTGGCGGATCATCACTTGACGATACTATAACCACTGAACGGCGTAGCCCTTCTTCGCCCAAATCTTTTTCAATGAATTCTCTTACTTCACGTCCCCTCTCACCGATTAGTGCTATCACATTAATATCGGCGGTGGTGTTACGTGCTATCATACCTATAAGTGTGGATTTACCTACACCAGAGCCAGCAAATATACCAACTCTTTGCCCTTTACCAACAGTAAGAAGACCGTCTATAGTCTTGACTCCAGTTGATATTGGCTCTTCAATTCTTTTTCTAAATAATGGATTGGGAGGGGTGGCATATATTGACCTTCTTTCGGCAGTGACTATATCACCTTTGCCGTCTATTGGGTTACCTAAGCCATCTAGGATTCTACCTAGTAATTCTCTACCAACATTTATTTTCAGCTTTTCGCCAGTTGCAGCTATTTGCATTCCTGGGTACAGATTATCAGTTTCCCCATATACCATAGATAGTATTTTATTACCATCTTTGAATCCCACTACTTCCGATTTACTTACTATGTTACCGTGACTATCTTTCAGAAAGCATATCTCCCCCACTGGAACTTTCGGACCATTGCTCTCTAGTACGAGACCAATCATCTGAGTTAGTTTCCCAGTTTTGGAGACAGTATCAAAGGAATTAATATCCCTTGCTATACTATCTGTTATGTCAGTTAGGTTAAACATCTTCTTCGGTATTGCCCTTTTCCAATTTCTTTATTGCTTCGTCGCGCTTTCTGATTTTCGTTGTTTGGAAATCTGTTTCTAGCTTTTGCATCATATTACTTAGCTCATCGGCTACTCTAGCTTCTAGGTTCCCAGAGTCAGTATTTATAACGCAATCGTTTACTTCTAGCGTCTCATCTTCTACTAACTCTACATTCGATGATTCGAAGTCAAGTAACCGCGTATCAGTTTCTTTGATTTGCTTTATTGTGCTCGGATTCAATCTGATAGTAATGATATTAGTATCTTTGGCTTCTTTTATTACTTTTGCTATTCTTTTCTTAATCGAATCGCTATTTGTTAGCGTTTCCGCACGCATTATATGCAATGCAACTTTCTCCGCAATCGTCAGTACCGAATCGTGTAATTGATTTAGCAAGTCATTGTTTTTCTTCTCAAATTCTTGCACTACTCCTTCCATAGTACGCATCTTCTCTACGAAGCTATTAATCTCTGCTCGGGCTACAGCCATCTCTGACATCTGCCCCTCTTCGAAACCTTTGTCATAGGACTTCTGGATTTCTTCTTGAGCGACTTCAATCGGAATTACATCTCTTGGTATATTATCCAAGTTAATAGTAATTGGCTCGGAGCTATCTTCTATTACATAGTGATGAGTGAAGCAAGTTCTACCGATTTGATTCGATTTATTGGAAGTCTTTTTACGTACATCCTCTTTATCGAAGAACCTCTCTATTCTGAGTCTCTTGCTATGTTTTCTCGGTATTTTAACCAATACTTCTTGCACTTATTTCACCCATTAATTAAGGTCTATACGAATACGTCGTCGTTACCACGTCCGCCGATCATTATCTCTTCTTTCTCTTCTAGTTCTTTTATCTTATCTACGATTCTAGTTTGGGCTTCTTCCACTTCTTTTAGTTTTACTGGGCCCATGAACTCAAGCTCTTCTTTGACCACATCGGCAGCACGCTCCGACATATTTTTGAAGATTTTTTCTTGTATTTCGTCGCTCGATATTTTCATTGATAGTGCCAAATCGCGCTTGTCGATTTCACGTAGCAATCTTTGGATTCCTCTATCATCAATTAGGATAATATCTTCGAATAGGAACATCAGACGTTTCACTTCTAGTGCTACTTTCGGATCATGCTGCTCCAGATTCTCTATCATCTGCTTAGCAACTTGATTATTAACTTTGTTGAGGATATTAGCCAACATTTTAGAACCACCAGCAGAAGAAACGCTCTGAGTAAGAGTAGATGATGCAATCTCATCTAATACGCTTTCGACTCTTCCCAATGACTCTGGCGATACTTTGCCTAAGGTTGCGATTCTTAATACAGTTTCCATTCTTAGTTCATCGTCAAATTCGTTCAGCACTAGTGCCGATTGATCTGGGTCTAAGTGAGAAAGTATGAGTGCAACTGTTTGCGGATGTTCTTTTTTCAAGAAGTTCGCTAATTGCTCTGGATCTGCTTTTTTCAGAACTGAGAAACTCTTCACATTTGACATTAACTTGATTTTGTCTGTGAGTTCTCTGGCTCTTTCTGGACCATAAGTTCTCTCTAACAATGATTGTGCATAGCCAATACCACCCTCTACATAAGCACTTGAAGAGCTCATAAGTTGGTAAAACTCTGCCAATACCATATCAATATCTTCTTGGTCTATGCCCTTTAGTCTAGATATTTCAGTAGCTATTGATTCTACTTCTTTTATATCCATACGTTGGAAAACCCTAGCCGCTACATCGACATCTAACGACATCATAAGTGCTGCTACTTTCTGCTTTCCATTTAGCTTTTTGACTACTAATTCTTCTGTTTCGCTCATTGTATTACCTCCCAAGTCATTCTAATTGCAAACTGCCATCAGTATTGCTTGCTGCGTAAGTTCTAATTAATTTTACTGCTTCTTCAGGATGATTAATCATGAATTGCTCTATTTTCTTTTTGATTTCCAATTTCATCAGTCTTTCTTCTGAAAGAGTTTCGAAGTCGTCTAGCACCATATCGCCTTGCGATCTAGTGTCCAAACTAATATTCTGACCTCTGTCTGTACCCATACTGTTCATCGCTTCTTCTAGCTCCAATTTCAAATTACGTCCTGCTAGTTTAGCCTGCTTTTCGCCATTTAATAGCATTTGATCTGGTACATCAGATGGCATAAACATCATCTCATCATCCAAATCAAGCTCGTCTAGTGGCTGTCTGCCATTTGCTAAACTCTCGCTTAGAGAAGCATCTGTTGGTAGCGAAAGTGCTACTTTCAACTTCTCTTTCACAAAAGGAGAACGGACTAATAAATACATTAATATACCTACTAGTGCTAATCCTACTAATATAAGAATAATTTTCTTATTAGCTGGATCATCGAACCATTCCACTGGCTCATTTAGATCAAATTGGTCTAATGTTAGTGTATGTTCGAATGGTACATTTATAACAGAAATTTGGTCATTTCTAGTTGGGTCATAGCCTACTGCATTACGAACAATCTCCTCGAATTTTTGCATATCTTCATCAGAGCGAGGACTGTACTTAACTTCTTTTACACCATTATTATCAACTAGTTCAGTAGTACCATTTATCATAGCAGCTATAGATAGCTTTTTGATAGCACCTACTTCTTGTATTATATGCTCTACGCTATTTGATATTTCGTAGTTAGTTAAACTGTTTCCTTCGTTTTTCGCCATATTTACATAAGGAAAACTAAGTGAATCAGTAGTTTGACTTTCGTTGTTAATAGCTTGTTCACTTCTAGCAACTTGGCTTTCTGGGTCGAAAGTTGTTAGAGTTTTCTCTATTTGAGTGAAGTCCAGTTCCGCATTTACTTTTACTTTCGCATTCCCCTCACCCAAAGCACCTGCAATTAGGTCTTCTACTTTAGTTTGTAAGTATGATTCTACGCTTTTTTGTTGATTGTGCTGAGCTTCTGTTACACCAGCGGCAGAGTTTACGTCTAGTACTTCTTCGGAAAGTAACCTTCCTCTTTGGTCAGTAATCTTAACGTGGTCTGTTTCCATTCCCTCTATACTGTTGGCAACTAAACTTTGGATTCCTATTACGCTATTTTGAGGTAAACGACGATTATTATTCAAGTGAACCGTTACGGAAGCCGTAGGTGGCTTTTGGTCTTTAGTGAATAGTGCAGTTTCAGGAATTACTATATGCACACGCGATTTTTCAACTTCATCGAATGAATTTATAGTACGTGATAGCTCACCTTCCAATGCTCTTCTGTAATTTATTTTCTGAACAAATTCAGACATACCCAAATTAGTCTCGTCGAATATCTCGTATCCAACTCCACCTTCACCAGGTATTCCCTTAGTAGCCAATGCCATTCTAGCTTCGTTTACCTTATCAGCATCTACTTTTATTATATTGCCAGTAGGGCTTATTTCATAATCTATATTGTTTTCTGTAAGAAATTCCACTACTGCACCAGCGTCAGTATCGCTCAAACCCTTGTACAGAGTTTTCATATTAGCAGATGATGCTGAAGATATTATCATCACTATCACTACTAGTACTACTGCCATAGCACCTATTATACCAGCTTTCTGACCTGTATTTAGTCCATTTGAAAACTGTTGGAATTGCCCGAGTGCATTACTGTTCTTTTTTTCTAATTTATTATCAGCCATAATTTTATCTTCCTAATTTAGACCTGCATTCTGTTTACTTCTTTGTACAGCTCAATTGCCTTGTTTCGTAGTTCCATAAGTAACTCAAAACTAGTTTTTGCTTTTTCTGCACTTATCATAACGTCGTGTATATCCACGGGCTCGCCTTTGATAAATGCTTCAGATTTTGCTTTTGATTCTAATTGAAGTGAATTGACATCACCTACGAACTCCGATAGAGTGTCGGCGAATTTTACGTCGCTTTTACTACCAGCTTTGATAGTATTCGGTTGATTTTGCGGATTAACTAGTGCGGATATCCGACCAGCTGCTGGCTCTATAGGTAACATAATGTACTTCCGTGTAATTTATGAATAGTCTTCCTGACTATTTATATACTTTTTCTAATTCTAAACTTTTGCGTCTAACAAAGTACCAAGCGAAAAAGCTTTGCTTTGTACTTTACCATTACGGTTGAAAACTACGTGTCTGTCAAGTGAAGCTGTACTTTCTGGGAACATTTTCTTGAAGAAATTCTTCTCATTATCCGAAAGTATAGAATCGGGTTGACTAACCTTCTCGTTGAACTCAGCTAATTTTTGCTTCTGTGGAGTTTGGGTCTTGTTAACCCTACTCTTAGAGGCAATACCCTCTGAGTCGTTATTATATATTCTTGTTATCTGGCTATCGGTTGCGTTTAGTCTCATATATTACCGTGCTATATTTCCAATGAATATCGGGCTAGATTCTTCGCTGCATCTACTACCTGAGCGTTCGCTTGGAAGGCTCTCTGTGCAGAAATCATCTCTACCATTTCAGTAACTATATTTATATCTGGCATCTGAACGTAACCATCGGGATTCGCATCCGGATGATTAGGGTCAAAAACCATTCTCGGAGCCGAATTGTCTTTCACAGTTCTTGCTCTTAGCACATCATCGTCGCCTTCTAGTCCATTGTTCATAGCAGAACCCGAATGACCAGCATCTGTCTTGTCCAATTGCAAAGTAGCGTTCATGCTCTTTTCGAAAGGACTTTCCTTAATGTCACGCACTACTACTACTTCGCGTTTGTACGGCATACCGTCGTCAGCTTTGGTAGTATTAGCATTGGCTATATTCCTAGCCACAGCAGATAGACGCAATCGCTGTACGCTCATGCCCTGTCCGCTTATATTAAAACTTGAAAATATATTCTCAGCCATAATCTATTCTATGAATTTGTTCCTTTAATCGAATTAGAAATACCATTGAAGTATTTGCTAACCATTTTGGATACTAATCTAAATCGTATTTGATTTTCCGCAGATTCCGCCATCTCTTTATCTAAGTTGACATGGTTTTCACCGCTGAAAAACACCTCAGCTTCGGGTATATCCCTTAGCTCTTTCTGACCCATCGGCGGCCCTGAGTTCGCTTTACCCAATGCTATATGACCCGATTTGGTCTCTACACCTTTGAGTACAACTTCCTCATTGTGGAACAGCTCTTCGAACCTTACCCTCTCGGGTCTGTAGTTCGGAGTGTCCGCGTTAGCTATGTTCTTAGCAGTGGTTTGCTGCCTAAGTGCATAGGAGTCCAACGCCTTGCTCATCAATGGGAGCTTTTTATTGAACATAAAATCCTTTACTAGCATCGTATCATCCTGATATTTTACTTTTCTTAAAGAAAGGCTTGCAAAGAAAGTGCCAAATAATTTCAGAAAACTTAATTTGAATTCATAATCATATTATAAAAACATTTAATTTCAGTCAGTTACTTATACCACTAAAATATTGTCCACAACTGTAAACCCCTAATAATGTGGATAAATAAAAGCATAATATTATACACATTTGTAAAATTGTGATAAAAAAAGCCATAAATGAAAAATGAATTTTGGTTAATAATGGAGAATCTGGGTAATTCTAACTGCGTAATAATGTAATTGGATTCTAGTGGATTTGGTGGGATGAGCATTGTTATTGCAAATCATCTATAGAATATATATATTGCAATCAAACAATTATGAATATTTAATCGTTATAATAGATATGGATATAACAACGCAATATATATCAGATGACAATGGGAACATTGTCTCTGCAATCATACCAATTGATATTTACAAACAGCTTTTAGAATACATTGGTAACTCAGACGAAAATCATGAATCTTTACCCAAATGGCACGCAGAAGTTCTGAAAGAACGATTAGAAAAGTACGAAAGTGGTAAAGAAAAATTGACTGATTTGGATGAGTTTATGAATAGATTAAAAGCAAAGTAAATGCAGTACAAAGTCGAATTAATGCAGGCTGCGGAAACTGACATTGAAAATGCTTTTGATTGGTATAATGAAAAAGTACCTAAAGTAGGTTTGAACTTTTTAACAATAGTCGAGAAAAGACTTAATTTTATAAAGTCATTTCCATTTGCATCACCGATGAGATCAGACAACAAATTTGTCAGATATACATTATTGATAGATTTACCATTCGTAATCTATTATAAAATAGAATCTAATATTATAGTAATAATTGCTGTATTACATATATCCCAGAATCAAGATAGATTTAAGCTTATATAGTTTAGACATCAAACCAGATATTGCTTATTCCTAGATAATTCACTATTTTTATTGAATTAATGATTTCTATTCTAGAAAATTATAATGAAAACTAAATTATTATATACGATATTAGCTACAACTATGCTAATAGCAAACTCGCTGCAAAGTGCCGAAGTTATTCCTGTGTGGAGTAAAATAAGGTATGAAGAAAATCCGAATCCTGATAATCTAATTCATGATATGGAATTTCTACGTGGTGAAGACCAATTTATTTTTATAGCTGGTATTAGAGAATTAGGAGTAATTGAGATACGAGAGACTCTAACTGGAGAATTAGTTAGGTCATTACCATTACCGACCCTTAATTATTTCAATCAAATTGAAATTACTCCCGATAGCAATAGAATTGTCTTAGCTATTGAAGATCAAAAAGTAAACGTACCTGCTTTAGAACTTCGTAATATTGATGATTTTGCTGTCATTAATAGACTTGTTATAAAAATGGATGCTGATTCAGTTGACCCTGTCGGAAATCCATATTATTATCGCTTTAGAGATATTGTAATTGATCCAATAAAACCCTATATCTATGCATTTTTAGAAAAAACTAATCACATCGCAGATGAATATCCTAATAGAACCTGGCTAAAAGTCTATAATTATGAGACAATGGAAGAAGTTAAAGACCTAACCCCAGAAGGATATGAATATGAACAAATGAAGTGTATGGATGTTTCAGATGATGGTAGGCAACTTGCGGTAATTAATGAAGGTAAAACTTACTTAAAAATATGGGAATTAGAAAATGGTAAGTTGATTAAAGATTTCAAAATATATGATGATGGTTATTGTCTGTCAGATGATATTGAATTTTCTTCAAATAATAATAATTTGATATACTTCTCTGGAAAATTCCCTAATAGTAATGTTGAGTATAACCCTTATGGGTTTTACAAGTTTTCATTAATCAGTAACCGAATTGAAAAAGATATACCCTCTGAGAATTATATTAATGGGAAATTCACATTATTTAGTAATGAAGAGAAAGTGTTGATATCAAATGGGGTTATGTTTTCAATAATTAATCAATTGACAGAAAAACAAGAAATCTTTCAAAAAACAAACATTAAATATCCGATGGGTGTAAAAAATTTATATTCTAATCGGATTAATATATTTTTAGGTTATGCTGAATACCTATATGGTGCATTTAAATATGACAGCCAAACGAGTAAGCAAACTGAATATGAGGAGGAAATAATAATAAATCCAAATCCAACAAATAATTTCGTAAGTATTAATTTGAATTGCATCGAACCTATTGTAAATTATCAAATCAATGATATAAATGGACTTTTATTATTTCAAAATACTACTCCTAATCAAGTTGGAAATAGTCTGCAAATAAACTTCACGCCTTACCCTATAGGTGTTTACTTTATTACTATCACTTGTGGTAATGAGTTGAAGAGTTATAAGGTTGTAAGGGAGTAGGGGGGCACGGGAATGTATTGCCGTCGGTTTTAACCGATGGACAGCAAGAAAATCTGTGCAAGTCCTCCCTTGAGGGAGGATTTAGGTGGGTGTTAAGGCTGCTGACTATATCAGAGTTTTCATTGAGTATCTGAATTTTACGACTCTGAAGTTCCCAAAGAGTCCAGAGGATAGATTAACAGAATTACCACCCCGTCCTGCTTTCGCAGTCCACCCCTCGAGAGGGGAATTTATAGGATTGTATTGCCGTCGGTTTTATCTGACGGACAGAGGAATTTCAAACTTCCTTTGAAACTACTATCATATGTTTACTAAATTTCGTTGGTGCTATACTTGCTATCACCAAAAAACGACAACCGAAAATTAAGGGCTAAACCACTGTTCTATCTCTTGAAGAAAAACCCAGATTGACCGCCTTTGCTTATTATATACATCCCACCAGCTAGGTTAGATATATTCAGTATTGTATTACCAGCCGAAACGGAATTAACAACAACGTTTTGCTTGTTGCCCTTTAGGTCATATATCATCAAATCGCTCTTGCCAAAGCCGTCTGTAACAACTGTTATTTGGTTATCACTTATATTGGGATATATTACTAATTCATTTGCTATTGCATTGTTTTCAAGTTCAACTGAGCTAATTAATTGGTCTTTGGATTTGTAAACTCCACGCAGGTTAGAAACTATTAAACGCCCATCTTTGGTCGGGGTGTAGCTAATGAACATTCCGATACTATTGTCATCCGACAACATAGTTGAAACCAATTGCTTTTGTTCATCTAGGTGTAATTCATAAAAGTCAGAGAATACACTTGTCATATCATTTCCATAAAAATAGAATTTATCTCCTAAGCGAATATATTTTTGACGAGTGTTATTGGGTATAGCAAGCTCATACACATTGAAAGTTTGCCCGTAATCTGTTGAATAGATTATATCTCTGTAGGCAAACCCAATCATAACACCATTAATCATCTCAAAGAACATATCTCTATATCCAGAATAAGGGCCATATATATCACCGTTATAATCATAAGTCGCTAGCTTAGTCCAGCTTTCGTTACTACCATATTTGAAAGTACCTTCGGAAGTAAGCGCGAAAATTTCTTCGTTTTCTATAATTATATTGCTTACATCGGAGTATAATTCCTCAAATTCTGGCTTTTCTATCGTGTTTACACTCAAATCATCATATTGGATAAAGTGTAAGCTATCAACTCCGATTATTGAGAAAATACCATTTCCTAAATCTCTGCTTTCTCCATCATATTGCTTTTCTTCTATTACAAATTCAGACCACGTTGCACCAAAGTCTTTAGTTATTGCCAAAGTATCTTCATCCTTGTACCACAATGCTTTACCCCATCTGAACAGCTTCGCTTCGCCCGAAGCAATTACTTCTAGTTTACTATCTTTTGCTTCGAAGAAAAGATTATTCAGATTAGCTATATACCCGTCATCAGTTTCAAATACATTATCATAAATTCCACTACCCATCTCTAATGAGATAGATTCTAAGTCATTGAAGTTCTTACCTTTTGCTCTAAATAATCCAATACCCAAACAAAGCAGATAATCATCACCTTGAGAATAAATATTAGTCAACATCCAATTTTCACCATAACCTAGATTGTACAGTTTCGGATTCTTGAAACCTGCATCAGCTATTATGAAATCTCCGCTAGCTCTGTTAGGAATTAATAATTTGCCATCGTCGAATATCTGCAAATCACCAAAGAGAACTTGGTACTTTTCTATTCTCTCTGGAGTGAGGAACTCCTTAAAATCATATTTGGTTATAACTGGCTCAGAGCCACTACGGAGCGGTCTGTCTAATACAAAAAGGCTATCATCAGTAAGGACATAACTTATATCATCACTTTCGTAATAGTCACCTGTTAAATCAAAATTATATAGTCTTACTGAATCTACGATAGCTTCAGTTTCAAGATCAAAAACTATAAAAGAATTTTGATAGCCATTATCAACGTACTTACCGTGTTGTAATATAAAAGTAGAACCATTTTTGAATGCGTTATTTACGGATATGCTTTCATTATCTAACTCATAAACTGCTTCTACAGTATCTCTATTAGGTGTAGTTTTATAGACTCCATTTCTAGTTACTATATAAGCTGTGTTATTAAATTTTGTAAGTAGATATGGTCTTCTAATATCATCAGAAATCACTGACCAATTATCACCATCATCAACTGATTTGAGTAATATACCCTCGCTGAGCATTGTGAATAGATCTTTATCCAGTTCCACCAATCCAGTTGTAAGCATTCCAATCTCATTTATATTTCCATCAAACTCTATTCCTCCCAGTGTGGCTTTCAAGTGGTTTTTAGAATGCCAATTACCATTGTTATCCAACTTATACATTCCTATACCGAAAGTGTATATGGAACCATCTTCAACAATCTTCAAATCTTGCACTGGCCAGTTGGATGGAATGTCCAATTCCTCCCAATAGTCTTGCGAATAGGCAGTAGTCAGCGATAAAGTCAGTAGGGCAATTACAAGGAATCTCATTTCTTTTCCGTTTTTTATTAGATGATATTCCGAAATATAACTAATTGCATTGTGTTATAGAAATACTAATTGAGTTTAGCTTGTTTTGATTAAAAAAAGAAAAATTTAGGATTTAAAAATCCGTTTATTTCTCAAAATCGTATATGTTATATGATGTGTGAAAAAAGCTTTATTTTCATATAACATAACTTAGTACTCAGCAAAAGATATAAGACTATATAAATATTTCTAAATAAATCGGAGGAGCTATGAAGCCCTTTATTCGTGTTCTAATTCTATCAATTCTTGCACTTACATTATCAACTAATACTGCAACTTCGCAAAGTGAAGGCGGCAGGTTAGCATTTGGTATCAACGGTGGAGCTGTTAAGTATTGGGGTGAATTTACTGACAACCAACTATGGTTCGGTGGCGACGCATTTCTAAGATATAATATTTTCTCACAGCTTTCTATTCAAGCTACATTCGGTATATCTAATATTAGATACAAGACCGACCCCACGGCAATTGGTATGTATCCTGATTATTTTGGACAAGGAGCGTTAGAAGGAGATTTGTATCCTAATACTACTATACCAATCAATGATAAGAACTCGGTTCGTGTTAATACTTATGAGATGTACCTGACGTATAATTTCTTCGCTTATGAAAAGTTCGTACCATATCTATTTGGCGGTGTGGGGCTTATGAATTTTGAGCCACGTTCGGGTGATGCAGGTTTCGGTGGCCCTCTGCCTAATAACCTGAATAGTGTATATGATAAAAATCAAGTTGTATTCCCTGTTGGTTTCGGTTACGAAATGTATCTTTCTGACAATCTAGTATTCAACGGACGTGCTACTTTCCGTTTCACAGGTACTGATTACCTAGACGATCTTAGCCCTGTAGAAGATGCCAAAGCTGGTGAAGGCAATGATGCATTTATGACATTTGGCTTAGGGTTTTCTTACTATATACTAGGCGATGCTGATTATGACAAAGACGGTCTGACTAATAGCAAAGAGAAAGAACTAGGCACTGACCCGAATATCCCAGATACTGATGGTGACGGCTTGCTAGATGGCGAAGAATACCTAACTCATCACTCTAACCCTCTGAAACAAGATACTGACGAAGATGGTCTTGACGATTTCAAAGAAGTAATGGAAACTAAAACTGACCCGACTAAGGCTGACGGCGATTCTGATGGATTGACTGATGGTCAAGAAATAGCTCGTAAGACTGACCCGAATAACCCAGATTCGGATGGTGACGGCTTGCTAGACGGCGAAGAAGTTACTAAATATGAGACTAACCCACTGAATGTAGATACAGACGGTGACGGCCTATCAGACGGTGATGAAATTCAAACTTATGGCTCTAGCCCTAAGGTAAAAGATTCGGATAAAGACGGTCTAGACGATGGCGATGAAGTCAACAAATACAAAACTAACCCTGCTCAAGCAGACACAGACCAAGACGGACTAAACGACGGATTGGAAGTAACTACTCACAAAACTGACCCTACTAAACCAGATACTGACGGCGATGGCCTGCTAGACGGTGATGAAGTCAACAAGTACCTTTCTAATCCTACTAAGACGGATACAGACGGTGACGGCTTGACAGATGGCGATGAAGTGAAGAAATATAATACTAACCCTGCTAGTGATGATTCGGATAAAGACGGGCTGAAAGATGGTGAAGAAGTCAACAAACACAAGACTGACCCATCTAACAAAGACAGTGATTCTGATGGCTTAACTGATGGTGATGAAGTCCTAAAACATAAGACTAATCCATTAGAAAAAGACACTGACGGAGACGGCCTTTCGGACGGTGATGAAATAAACAAGTATCAGACTAATCCTACAAAAGCGGACACTGATGGTGATACTCTGAGCGACGGAGTAGAAGTCAACAAGACTAATACTGACCCGAACAACCCAGACACTGACGGCGATAAAATAGACGATGCTAAAGACGATTGCCCATTAGTGAAAGGTAAACCTAGTGATGAAGAAGGCGAAAACGGTTGCCCACAAGCACCGAAAATCGGTACTAAAGTTGACTTCCCAGACATCCTATTCATAGTGGATACTGACAAATTCAACTACGATTACCCAGGTACTTCGCGTAACTTAGCTACTCTACTAAGCTATGTACAACAGTGCGAAGGCCTAGAAATACTAATAGGTGGACACGCTTCTGCAGAAGGTGCGGACGATTACAATCAAAAGCTATCAGAAAAGAGAGCTAAAAGAATAAAAGAATGGTTAATAGAGCAAGGTGTGAAACCTACTGCTATCTCTGGTTTCCTCGGCTATGGGGAAAGAGAACCTAAGGTAAAAGAACCAACTGGTGCTGCACTTAAGAAAATGCCTGCTGACGAGTTAGAAGCTATTAGAAAACAAAACAGACGTATATCTGTTGAAGTGACTAAGACTTGTCAAGAGGGTGCAAAGAAATAATATATAGTCTTATTCTATTTCGATTTGCAGAATGGCTGTCCGCGAGGGCAGCCATTTTTTTTGTGGGCAATGTTTCGCACCCTTACTTGTCCAGCTGAAAGCAGGAAATTTTAATGGGGATGGGGGGATTTATTAAATCAGTTCTTTCTCCGAAGTTCTTTGGTGCTGAAGGAGTTGATTCTCCGCTTCTTTGTTTGATGATGATATATAAATAGTATCTAGATTATTGACATTGTTTATTATGTTATCCAGCGTAGAATATACCTGCTCATTACCCTTATATTTCAACCTCTGGTCTAACATATAAGTTAACTTTCCTAACTCAGATTTAGCACTATTGGTACCTACTATATTATGGCTATTTGTATTTCTGATGAGTTCTATGAATTTATTTACCAGCTTATATTTCTTAATAGCATAAATACTTATCGCCACTAAAGAGATAATAGCAAGTATTATTAATAACAACCCATAGTACCCAATATTAGTATAGTATAATTCCTTTTGAAGATTATTAATTAGCACTTCGGACTCTTGAATAATCTTCATTTCATTGCCATATTCTTGGGCTATACGATTGACATTCGCCACCAAAAGCTGGTTTTCTATTGCCTCTAGTTCTGGGTTTACTATACCTTTGGAATCTGATAGCTGTTTATATTCTCTAAGAATGTAAAGTGAACCATTAAAGTTCTGAATGCTATTTAGTATTCTAATTGATTTTTTAATATATTCCATGGATAATTCTTTATTATCAATATTAAACAAACTTAATTTGAAATATGCATCAGCCATAAAGTATTGAGTGTTACTAATCTGAGCCAACTCATTATATTTAATAAGACTATTAGTGGATGTAGATTCATTTTTATAAAAATATGTAAGCTCTAAGTTGGTCAAAGATTTTAAATGTTCTAATTCATCTTGGTTATATGTTTCTATTGCTTTTGTTAAGTAAATAATTGAATTATCATAATCTCTATATTTCTTATATAATACGCCAAGATTATTATAAAGATTGGATTTCTCTTCTGAATCAACTTCGTTAATTAATTCAAGAGCAAGTAAATAATATTTCTCGGTACTATCTTTAAAATTCAAATCATCATATGTTACTCCTAAGTTTAAATAATTATTAAATAGTAATTCCTTATTACCAATTTCAGAATTCAATTTGATTGCGTTATTCAAAAAGAATAAAGACTTATGAGGTAACCCTTTCTTATTGTAAAGAATACCCAAATCATTCAGTGAAAGGTTTAAATTGGTTTCTTCATTTAAAGACTTTTTTAAGTTATAGGAGATCAACTGATACTTAAAGGCGGAATCAATTACACCCATTTCCAGATAGCTTCTACCTAGACCATAGTAATACTTAATTATATCCTTATTGGAATTCCCCCCAAGTATTTCTTCTTCACAGCTTTTTAGCTTAGCGATTGCAGCTTTGTAGTCCTTCTTTTGGAATGATACAAACGCTTTATCAATGCAATCATTAGCTTCTAATGACGCTATAGATAATATAAAAACTAGGACCCATATCTTTTTCATTGTTTACCTTTGTTTTGCGTTACATACCGATGTTTTAACTTCTTACCGTTTCTGTTCTCTGCGAACATTGAGCCATTCCCTGTTATCGCCCATTCGTAGCTCAATCCAGTGGACTTCAATTTCTTGATTGTCGAATATGACAATAGTTTCGAATTAGCTATCGAATCACTAATTAATGAATAATCTAAACTAGTTTCTATTTCAAAAGCTTGTATTGTTAGGAATGCTTTATTTATCCATTCGTTTATTCTTCTATTCATCTCGTCTATATTCAGTTCATTTTCCAATGCTGGGTCGAATGTCTCTACGGCTTTGTTGTGCATCGACCCAAAGCCAGTATAAAGCCAATCAGAGCTAAAGCCCAGGTTAACTAATCTTCTGCTTAGCTTCTGCAAATCGCCAACACCTATTAGGTAATTATTAATCATAGTAGGTGATATACCGAATAGCTCGGCGAACTTTACCTTGTCCAGCGAAGTAGATAAGAAAATCCTCTTAAACCTTTTTAACTCTTCTGAATAATTACTTTCCATCACGAATTCAAAATTAAATGTAACAAGAATAGAAAACTGAAGTAGATGTTCAGCTTAAACAAAATAAATAAAATGAACCACCATTTCGATTAAATCTAATATTATTGATTGATAAAATCTAACAAATGAGTTGAATTACTTAACTTTGGTTGCAAGAACTGAATATATACTTCAGTTCATTGATTTTTGATTGGTTATAATTGTAATACAAAAAAACATAGAATAGCAGAAAGAGAATCCTATGTGTAACTTTTCTTCTTCTCAAGGTTCTATAAATCAGAGAATTATATATTTATTATTAATTTTTATTTGAGGTTATATTATGAAACGCTTATTACTTTTCTCGATAATGATGTTGATGGCATCAAGTACTTATTCTTCTGTACCACCTGATGAATGTTTGAAGTACTACTGGGATGGACCATTACCCGTTGGCTCCGTGAATCCGTACTTTATGAATGAAGATTCTGTTATGATAGATAGTTGTGAAAATTCAGATACATATTTACGACTATTTATTGAAGGGCCATATCAATTACAATTAGATTATAACATAATACCTAGAAGTGAAATTTACTCTCCTGATACGGTCATAAATTATACTATTGATGATATTGATCCTATGTATACTGACGCTATAAACGCATTTAAGAGCCTAGAAAGCGAATATGGAAGTTTCAGGTTTCAGGAAGTTGCTCCAGATAGAGCGGATTCCACTGCCTTTATAAAGCGAAGTCTTTTTATCTACTTCACATCCCCTCAAGAAATATTGAAAACTGAAAATGTGATTAGAGAACTTGAAAGTGTTAAGTCAGCAAGATGTTTAGCTAAATACGGTGTAGTAACAAATGTTGAAACTGAAAGCCAAAACATAAGCCTCTACCCCAACCCAGCAAAAGAAGAGATAAACATAAGCTACGACAAAATGATAAATTCGATTGAAATACTAGACCTAAATGGCAAAGAAATAATCTCAAATAGAAACCTTGCCCCACAGATGGAGCAGAGTATAAAAGTTGATTATTTACACGCTGGTACTTACTTAATCAGAATAAACGATAACGTATATAAGCGTTTTGTGAAGGAGTAATACTTCAAGCAACAGACCAAGCGTTAGCTATAATTTAAAACCGATTTCCTTTACTGGATTTCGGTTTTTTTTGTAGTTAAGGGGAGAGAGGAAGAGAGAGTGTCACTGCGAGGACTGAAAGGACGTGGCAGTCTCAAATGCATGCTGTTTGCTTTGTAGATTGCCCATGCCTTCGGCTTGGCAGGCACGTCCTCTTCGCTTCGCTCTGAGTCCTCGTAATGACTCCTTTTTAAAGGGGGTTGGAGGATCTATTCTATTAATTTGCATTCTCCCAACAGCCTTTTTTCCCCCCCCACCAAAATAAATTTCACATAATATGAAAATAATACTTGACAATATAAGTCATATTGACTAAGTTTGTATTAGTAATTATTGTTTAACAAAATATATCAAGTCAATATGGCTGGATTTAGCAAAGAGCAAGCAAGGGAAATCATCCAACGGCTGAAAAGCAACCTCGGTCTTCGGACGGACGCTGAGTTAGCAGTGCGTTTGGGGCTTGCGGAAACTACAATCACTACTTGGAAGCGTCGCGGTACGGTCGATATACCACTCATCATAGAGAAAATTGGCGATGTCAGCTTGGACGAGTTGGTATTCGGCGAGGACAATGAACCAGAGGAAAGAGTCAATCTGACAGTGTTCGGAATGGGCCAGACCGGTGGAAGTGGCTCGGTGCCGCTCTATGCCTCTCGCGTATCAGCAGGTAAACCACTAGAAGTAACCGAGGAAGTAGAGGGTTATATATACCCGAACAAACGCTTCCACAAGGGAACTTTTATGGTCGGAGTGCAGGGCGATAGTATGATAGGCGTAGGTATTATGGACGGTGACAAGCTATTAGTCGATACTCTCAAAGAACCACGCGAGGGCAATATAGTAATAGCCAGAGTGGATGGAGCTTTGACAGTGAAGACTCTCAACTTCAGAGATGGAGGGGTGCTGCTATCACCAGAGAACCCGAAATACAAGCCCATCAAAGTAGATGAGGATACTGCCATCATAGGAGTAGTGGTCGCCACCCAACGCGATTTCGTGTAGCAATTAGTCAATATGACTATATTTATAACGGGATGTGATTACGTCACAAAACCGAACGGGTGAGGTGTGTGTTGAGTAGAATGTTAGGAGACTAAGCTTGTCTGCCAAGCCGAAGGCATGGTTGAAGTGTACGGGGAGAGGGAACTAACCCTCCGCTAAATAAAGCAAAAGGATTAGATGTTAGGTGGAAGTGACTTACCCCCCCTTAATCCCCCCTTCTCAGGGGGGAGATTAGATACGAAATAATTAGAGAATTAGAATAATTTAAAGAATATTTAGAGTTAGACCCCCGCCTAAAAGCCCCCTTGTCAAAGGGGGGTTGGGGGGATTAGAAAGAGAGATAAGTTTTCAAAAAAAGATTACCACGTCGCTCCGCTCCTCGTAATGACACCTTTTACTAAGGGTTAGGGGGATTAGAGAGATGGACGAAAAATCCAATAAACAGAATTGGGATTAGAAGGACAAAACAATGCAATATATACCATACAATACAGAGCTAAAAATGCGAGCTAGAGAGCTACGCAAAAGGATGACCAAAGCAGAAAGAAAGCTATGGGCGGATTCTCTTCGTTCCCTCAAGATTCCAATTAAGAGACAGAAATTATTAGAAAATTATATAGTTGATTTCTATTGTTCAAAAGCAAAGTTAGTAATAGAAGTAGATGGTGAATCGCACAATACAAAAGAAGGGGTAGAGTATGATACACACAGAACAGCTGTGCTAGAATCGTTCGGACTAGAGGTGATAAGATTTACAAACTATGATGTTCTTTTCGAGTTTAATAAGGTACGTGAGCTAATAATAGAAAAGATTGTAATGAAAACTGGGTTAAGTAGGGAAGAGTTGATTTAAACCCCCTTAGTCCCCCCTTCTCAGGGGGGAGACTTGGTTAGAGAAAATTAGAATCTCAACATATATTGAAGAACAGTTATAGTTATCTCCCGACCTAAAAGCCCCCCTTGTCAAAGGGGGGGGTGGGGGGATTAGAAGGAAAGGATAATTGCTTAGCATTAAGTAGCATTAACACCTCCCTAAATCCCACCTCAAGGAGGGACTTTTAAAATTAAAATAAGTGAAGAAATAATTCGAGTTACCCCCGACTCAAAAAGCCCCCCTTGTCAAAGGGGGGGTGGGGGGATTAGAAAGAGAGATAAGCTTTTAAAAAAGAGATCCCCACGCTTCGCTCGGAATGACAGTTTTTAAAGAGTTTAAATTAAATATGCCACAACCAATAGCCATTATAGATTGCAACAACTTCTACGCTTCGTGCGAGCAGTCGTTAGATCCCGCAATAGCAGGGAAGCCAGTAGTAGTGCTTTCCAACAATGATGGGGTTATAATAGCTCTGTCGAACGAAGCGAAAGCTCTGGGAATAGAGAAGTTTACGCCTGTGTTCAAGGTGAAGCATTTGCTTACTCAGCACGATGTGAAAATCTGCTCTGCTAATTTCCGGCTCTATGCGTACAAATCGCAACAGATTATGGATTTGCTCAGCAACTTTTCGCCTGAGGTAGAAGCGTATTCTATAGACGAGGCATTTGTTAATCTATCGGGGTTTAGTCGATTTAACTTGACGGATTACGCTACAACAATACGCGAATATATAATAGAGAAGACGGGCATACCCACTACTATCGGTATCGCCCCGACGAAGACGTTGGCTAAAATAGCTAATAGAATTGGCAAAAAGCAGTACGGATATAGCGTTGGTGTTCTCGATATATACAGTGATGGGAACACGGAAAAATACCTAAAGATGACTGATGTGGGTGATGTATGGGGTATAGGGCGAAGATATGCTAAAATGCTCAATGGTTTTAACATACATACAGCTTATGATTTTGCCCAAGCGCCAGACCATTGGATACGCAAGCGAATGTCGGTAGTGGGTCTGCGTACAGCGTGGGAGCTACGAGGTATGCCGTGCATAGATATGAAGTACGAACAGCCAGCAAAGAAGATGATTATGTTCTCCCGCTCATTCGGGAAGAAGCTACAACGCAAAGAAGATTTGATTGAAGCGGTTGCGCTATTCACAGCACGAGCAGCGGAGCGGATGCGTTCACAGGGTTCTGCGGCGAAGAATATATCGGTTTACTTGAGCACTAGCCGCTATGCCGAGAAGAAGTATTACGAGAAATGTGAGATGCGGTTGCCCGTACCGACTGATGCAACGTGCGAGATACTCAGCCATACACTGAAAGCCGTTAATGAATGCTTTGAAGAAGGGATACTATACTACAAAGCTGGAGTGCTGCTGAGTGGATTGCAACCAGCTAACAACAGACAGACTTCGTTCCTCGATACTGTGGATAGATACAAAATGTCGCGTGTCACCGAAGCAGTTGATCGTATTAATTCGAAAAGCGGTACGGATACTATAATCTATGCGGCTATGGGGACGAAAAACGAGTGGAAACAGAACCAGAATCATAAATCACAAAATTTCATTGATTCCGATAAGCTAACTATTGATATAAAGCGTAGCGTCGGATTCTTATAAATATACGGAGTATATAATGTACCAATTCGAGAAACTAAAAGGCGAAACATCGCCAGCTTACGAAGCATTCATCGACTACAGAGAAGGCAAGTGCAACCCCGGTGCAGAGTCAGCGAGAAGACAACACCAGATAGAAGATTGGATGCGCAAATGGGGTTGGGAAGAAAGACGCGACCAATATGAGGAATTTATAGAAGTAGTGGCGAAGAAAAAGAAAGTAAATACGAAGTCAGGACAAGACGAGCTACAGGGTCTTTTGATTGAACTCAGAAGAATGCTTGCAGCGAAAATAAAAGAGAGTAAAAGAGAGGTGGAAACGCTAAGTGCAGACAGCCTTGTTAAGCTCGTCTCCCTGTCCTGCCGTGCAATTATGGATATAGCAAAAGCCGAGCGAGATTTGGATATGGATAAACTAGAAAACCATAGTTGGGGTGAGCTAGCGGACATAATCCGTAATGACCCCGATGCCTTCAAATTAGCTCAACAGTTGAGCGGAATGGTGTATGGGTGAGGGGGAGGAGTAAATATATTTTGATAGAATAAAAACAATTAGTAACTTTGAACGTTAGTATATATAGGTGGAATTATAATTGATTATAAGTTTTGCAAATAGAACAACAGAGAATATTTGGTATGGTATTCATTCAAAGAAGCTACCAATAGAAATACAAAATATTGCCAGAAGAAAATTAAGGATGATACACAATTCAGAGAATTTGAATGATATGAGAGTACCTCCTTCAAATAGATTAGAAAAATTACGTGGTGCAATTGAAAATTACTATAGTATCAGAATTAACAAACAATGGAGAATTATTTTTATTTGGAAAGAAGACAACTGTCATGAAGTAGAAATAATCGACTATCATTAGGAAAATAATATGAAAACATTAAATAATATACACCCAGGTGAAATTCTGAAAGAAGAATTTTTAATCCCATTCAATATCACAGCATATAGATTGGCAAAAGATACTTTTATCCCACAAACTAGAATATCTCAAATTGTGAAAGGCAAACGAAGTATAACAGCAGATACAGCTCTTAGACTTTCTAAGTACTTTGGTAATTCAGCTATGTTTTGGCTCGGTTTACAAAATGATTATGATTTGGAAGACGAGATGAAGTCTAAAGCAGATGAGCTTGGTAAGATTGAGAAGCATGGGAGTTAGGAGTGAATTTATACTTGAAAACAATTAATTTATATTTTCGTTATAATACATAATATCAAATTAGAAGAATAGGAAATAATATGCATACTATAACTATAAAAGTGAGTGATAATGCTTATAATAGGTTTATTAGTCAAATGAAGGATTATGACAAGAATGATATGTTAATTATTGAAGATGAAAGCGAATTTAATCGCAATAAAGCGTATTTACAAAAAGAATTGGCTGAAATGGATGAAGGCGAGGCAACATACCATACTTTGGAAGAATTTGAAGAAATTCTAACTAGGTCAATTCAAAATGATGAAGATTAGATTTAAATCAGCCTTCTCGTTTAGTCTTTCCAAGCAGGTTAAATACATATCAATTGATTCCCCTTCAAGAGCAAAAAATTTTAATAGAGAACTTATTGAAACAATTAGGTTAATTGAAGATAATCCTTATATGGGAAGAAAGTCAATCTATTTTGATGATGATAATATAAGAGATTTAATCTTCAAAGGATATACAATTATTTACAGAGTAAATATTGCTAAGAATAGTATTGATGTATTTGGTTTCGTCAAGTATAATCAATACACTTAGATTAATTATTTCTACTCCTTATTCTTTCACTTCCTTCAATCCATTAGTTGCTCTGTCGAATGATTTACCTAGATAACTAGACAATAGTATAGAGAACACAACATAAGTTACGAAGACATAGAACCCCGGTTGCAGGGCTGTGTGATTAGTAGTGATTGCGGTGACTGTCTCGCTATTCTGGTTCAGACCTGAGAGTTGATTGTCGAGTATTCCTTGGAATGCCACGTAGGCCATGAATATAGCAACTATCATAACATCAGCCATAGACCATTTACCAGATTTAAAGGTCATCCAACGAGCAATAGGATTAGTTCTGAACTTAGTACTAACTAAGAATATTGACATAGATACTAGCTTCAAGAATGGTAATAAAACACTGAACGATAGTATCAATAATGCAACTATAGTAGAGTCAATTTTACCAGTGCTCATCATTATGGATATAATTTCTAATATGCTTTTACTTCGGTAGAATATATACTGATCTGAAAACTCAATATTCTCACCCAATAAAAAGAAGTTCATCTCCCTAAATCGTGCGTCTATTTCAATCATTGGGGAGGCAACACCCGTTAACAATATTATAGCCCCAAATAGTATAGAAAAGCTAAGCAGTATATACTTCATCTCGTCATTATTTCTCAGAAGAATCCATAGAATGGCAAATACAAAAGCTATACCTATTGGGAAAAAGGAGTTATTAAATACTGCGGTATAATAGGCATCTACTTTCGCAGAAGTTACTCTATTAAACTCTTGCTTAGTATTAGTTCCGTATTTACTCAAATACTTGTTGAATAACTCGACTTTAGTACTATCATAAGTAGTTTCTGCTAGTTCATCAATTTTAGAAAGTACTAATAGTTTTAATCTAGCTTTGCCCTCATCACTAGTTATTCTTTCCATTATAGTATTAGTTAGATCTGGTACTTTTTTCTGAAAATCATCTACATCAAAAAATAAATTCACAGCGTGCTTACGAATAAATTTGAGGACTGTACCGTCATCGTCTTGTATTACTTTATCAGTTTTCTTTATAACGCCAACTAATACTTCGTCTATAGCTAATCTTATTATGCTGTCTTGTGATTTGGTTAATTTGAATTCATGTATTTGCTTTTCCGCTATTCCTCGGATTTCAGATTCCCAATGATTAACAGACATAATACCAAACTGAACATCATTGACTATGCTAATGTCCTCTTTTAGACTAGCTCGCTCTTGCGATAATCTATAGACTGTTTCGCTAGTATAACCAGTCACTAATATAAGTGAAGCCAAGAATAATGATAATATGAGCTTTTTAACCAAGTTTGAATAGCCAGTTGTTTTCAATTCTATTACTAAACTACACAATTAGTCTAATATTATAAAGAAATATAAATACATCATGAATAATAATTTGCAAAGATTAACAATGTTCAGTATATTTGCATTGTTAATTATAAACGAATAAAATAAAATGAATAGAAAAGAAATACAAGAAGAACGAATGAAGAATTACTTCATCCAAGCAACAAAAGAGATTATAACTGGGGAAGGTATAAAAGCGCTTAGTGTCAGATCTATTGCCGAGAAAGCGGGTTACTCTTTTGCTACACTTTACAATTACTTCAAAGATGTAAAGGAACTAATCTTCTATTGCGTACAAGACTTTGCCCAAGAGTGCCGCGAATATGTGGTCAGCAGAACTGAAACGGAAGAGCGGGGTGTTCCTAAAATTAAGAAGATTGTTAAAGCTTATGTGGAGTATATGGTACAATACCCAGGAATATTCGACCTATTTTATGTAGAGAAAATAGCGAGTGACGGTACATCGCTTTCGGCATCCGATATGGTAGTCAAGTTCATAGATGATCTATGCGAAGAGGAGCTGCAATACTGCATAGCACAAGGAACTTTCAGACCGGGTGAAGCAATAGAGATAATGAGTAATATTCGCAACTCAATTATAGGGATACTACTGCTATATATGAATAGACAACACCCTAAGTCATATTATGATTTCGTAGTTAGTATCAATCGGCAGCTAGATAGAATACTTGATTAACAGCGTTCAGTATATTTACAGTTTTATAAACTTATAGCTATAGCTTGGGGTCTTCACAAAGTAAACCCCAGCTGTTAGCTTGCTGATGTCAATGACTTCGCCAGTATAAATGATACTCATTACCTGCTTTCCGTAAGCATCGAATATCTCAATGCTTGAGTTCATAGCACTAACATTCATATCTAGTTTAATGAAGTCTGCCGCAGGATTAGGGTAAACGCCGCCAGTGATAGGAGTCGTTGTTTCGACTGAGGAGAGTAAACCCTTGACTTTCCAGACTCCGAAGCCATCGCCACAACCTCCGTAAGTAGTGTAGTAAGTGTCGTCTTGGTTAAATCTAATATTTTCTCCGACACCCCCTGATAAACTATCTGTAATTATATTATAACTGAATGAAGTTGGGGTTTTAGTAATAGGGTTAGGAACAAATAAATACCAGAAAGATTGATAATTCCCCATAAAACCAATGCCAAGAAACGTAGAATGCTCACCAAGTAAATTGGATTTAATTGATTTAGATTTAGAAGTTTGGTTTTCAACATTGTAATGTATTACATCATATTCACTATTCATAAACAATGCGAAGTTACCATCTGAAGTTAAATCCCTTATGTGAAACCCAGCTGGGATATTAATGATTTCATGTTCTACTACTTCGGAAGTAAAGATATTAAACTTTACAATCCTGCTATTCTTATAAGTAACTAAATTTGCTTCCCCATCGAAATTGAGAAAGGTATTGTTTAGTTGATGAGTTTTTAGGGTTATACTTTTAAGTAAACTTAAATCTGAATAGTTAAATAATTTCACTACTTCCTTATTCCTGAGAACTAGTACTCCATCATCTTTCGGAAGATAATAAGCCATAGTAACCGTATCCATTCCAGTTTCAAACTCTCTCTCAAATTGATTACTTTCTACATTGTAAAGTTTAATCTTAGTGGAATCCCGAAATGCAATGAATTTACTATTATCAAAAAATAGAATAGGTTCAGACTCTTCATATATTTTGCTAATGTATTCCTTGTCAATAGTATAAAGTTTGTGATTCATTTTTCCGTTTAATGTACCACCAGAAGCAAGCACAAATCTTTTATCATCACTAATAATTGGATTTTTTGTCGGATAAACTCTACCTTCTGGAAAGGATACTATTTCAGTACTATTTGTTAGGTCAATTAGATAAGGAGATTCAAATTCAATGGGCATTTCAATACCATAATCGGGACAATACAGTCCATCTTGTTTAATTATCAATGCCTTTGATAGATTGGAGGTTATAAAGGAATACAAGATAGGTCTAGACTCTTCAGGCATAAACTCAAAGTCTATTATCTTATCCTCATTAAAACTGTAAATAATTGATTCGTAATCAGAATTAAAAATAATATGTTTTGAATCATTAGTAAAAGTAAAGTCTTCATTACCATATGAAGCAAACTCTTTATTCCAAGTTACAGCCCCATCTTTATAATTTATTCTATATGATTGTTTACCAATAAAATAGAATAATTGATCTCCATTACTTATCAATCGTAAACGCTCAGCTTGTGAATCTATCGGTACAGTTCTGATTTCTGATTGCTTTTCTATTGACCAAATATGAAGAACACTATCAACTTTTATTAATAATTCATCTTTATATATATTAATACCCGAGTATAAATAGCCTGTCTGACTAGTATCAATATTAAATTCATTGATATTAGTACCAGTCTCGGTTTCAAATGTTCTGAGTTTAGTAGTCTGAATATCTAATGTATACAATTTAGAACCATCAAGTGAAAATACTAACCTCCTAAGATTTGGTTCATTTATCTCAGAGACTCTTGTTTGCGTTTTATAATTATAGATAATTACTTTCTCTTTAAAAATGTATGCCACATAACTAGAATTTCCATTAATCCTAACATCTAATAGGTCACGTCTTGGATAATCATCAACAAACAAATCATAAGTTGTGTTTGTCTCTAACTCAACGTATGTTGTATGCAAATCATAACCACTATCATAAGTTACAATTAAGTCTTTATCATTCCCAGCCGCAGTAATTATTGGTTTCTCGTAACTGCGAGCAAATGTTAAACTATAAGAAGCCATTATAATAATTATCAATAATATATATGTTAGTTTTTTCATCTTCATTCCCTTTTTCTATTATTACATTTTCACAAATTTATGTGTTCCCTTGCCCATTTTCACGTAGTAAACCCCAGCTGTTAGCTTGCTGATGTCTATGTTTTCGCCAGCGTATATAATGCTCATTACCTGTTTACCGTATGCATCGTATATCTCAACGCTAGAGTTCATAGCACTAGCCTTCATATCTAGCTTTATGAAATCGGATGCTGGGTTAGGGTAAACGCCACCAATGATGGTTGTTGTAGTTTCGACTGATGTTTGGGGATCACGGATTGCACCAATTTCGTATTTTACAGGGCAATAGTGCGAATAATATAGAGTGCCGTCATTGCTAATAACTGGCTCACTGTCCCCAAACATTTCTTCCGTCTTATCATTAACAAAATCGTATATTGCTACTGAAGGGTCTGCGAATACTGGGTCATTTTCATATCTAATCCACATTATCTCGTGATTTCCGAAGAAGCCAGCACTGAGGTAAACCATACCATTTTTTACAACACTTGGTTTTTCTCTGTAAACTTCTGCTTTGAGTGTATTATCATATACTATGAACTCATAATCTTCAGTACGGAACAACAGAAATCTACCACTTATACTTACGTCAACTAACTTATTCGCTGTGTCCATATTCGTAATTGGAGTATCGCTTTTCTCACCTGTGTACGCGTTGAAGTTGTGTAATCTTTTTAGTGAGTAAACACTGATAGTCGAATTATTGTCGAACGAAATATCTGTTGGCTCTAATCCTAGTTGACTATAGTTGAATGTATAAACTAGCTCGAAAGTAGCATAATCGAAAACTTTTATTTCCGAATCATCAGTTATTACTATTCTTCCATCGCCATTCGCGAAGAAATAGACATCGTTGTAGTCATCCATTCCAGTGTCAAATTCTCGCTCGAACTCTTCAGACTCAGTATTATAAACTTTGAAGATTCCATCTTCAATGAAAGCTACTCTATTGTTGTCCTCGAGGAATGTCAAAGGATACGCATCCACATTGATATACTTTATGAAATTCTCTTGGTTATCAACTAGTGCATTAGTAATAGTTGCTTCTATATCACCACCAGACACTACTAATAGCTTATTGTCTTTACTAACTATTGCTTTCTCAGGTCTAGGTATGTAACCATAAGGTGCTGAAGCTAACTTATCAAGATTTTCTGTTTTATAAATAGAGTAAATATAATCTGTAACTGCATCTTCAAAATTTCTACCACAATATATATCAATAATATCCATAGCTATTGCTCTACTATTGTCATTATTTACATATAAATAGGTGGGTAAATTCTTTCCATTATTATTGGAAGCCTTATTGTCTTTTATGATCTTCTTATTGTCCATATCGTAAACTAAAAAAGAATAAAACTCTCTTACTATCAGATAATTCATATTAGCCGAAAATTGAATATTCTTTATACTATCGTAGTCGAATTGCTTTCTGTAAGTGATTTCTCCGTCGGAGCTATTAGTTAATATTACTTCCCCACCAACAGTATAAGCTAATACATTACCGTTATCTGTAATGGTAAGATTCTTAACTGAATTTGGGAGTGTGATTTCTCTATCTTGAACTTTGTTCGCTATAGACCATACGTAAAGAGTATTCCCATTACGAAGTAGAAACTCATCCTTTTCAGAATTGAAAAAGCCCTCTGTTAGAGCTCCTTTGAATGAGTTTACAAAAAACCTATCCAATCTTTCACCTGTTATAGCATCGAAGATGGAAACATATTCTTGCTCTTTACTATATGAGTATATTTTAGAACCATCATTTGAAACTCCATAATTGTCCCCTCCATTATCTAGAGTTATAATTCTTGTAGATTTGGTAGCACCAAATTCATAAATAAAAACTTCGTTATTTGTAAAATAGTAAGTAAATCGAGTGTTGGAGTTCATCTGTATGTCTCGTAAATCCGAACTATTCATTATTTCTAGTTCGAAAGTCTCCGAGGTTCCTTTGGCTATATTCAGGTTGGTTGCCCAAGGTAGATGGTCGTAATAGAAACTACTGACAACAACTGCATTGGAATCGTTATTCGAATAAACTGTAAATCCCTCCCTAGCATTATCATTCTGACTATAAGAAAGTATTGAACTAGCAATGAAAAGCATTGCCAAAAAAAGAGTAGATATTGATTTCATTTGATTCCCTCTTGTATTTAGTTTGTAATAACTATATCTAGATGACTTAACACGCCAATTATAAACTAAGTTACAACTTATGCACAAATAATGCAATGATTATTAGGCGACATAACAATTTATATTGCTAATTATTAAGAAATATTATATTTTAGTTTTAGTTTTATTAATTAGAATTTGCAATTAGGTAAAGTGATGAATTTAAATATAGTGCGATTGATTGCCATTATGCGAAAGGTTGTTTTATCGAGTATCTTAGGCCTCTTAATTCTGACTTTTAGTAGTAACCACTTATACAGTCAACAAAAGATATTCGATTTTGAGCGACTTAATTATTTGAACAATCCCAATAAGTCAATAGTTGCTGGTGATTTACTAGTAACTTTAAACAGTAAATCTTTTCTAGCTCCTGGAGAGAACCAATGGAGTAACTATATTGTACATTACAATTTAAAAGATGGATCTATCCAAGAGTCTAAACCTATTAGTTTAGGTTTGGAAAAAGAATCTTATTTTGTAAAGTTAATGTATAAACAAATAGAAGATATCATAATTGTCTCAAAAAGGTTAGAACTAATTCCGAACCAAGTAACCCTAACTAAGATAACTGGAGATGAAATCAAAGTTTACCATGAGAAAGCAAACAGTTATTATGAAAGAATCTTAGAAGATAAGTATAGACCATTAATAGGTGATACATTCTATAAAATTGACCCAACTCGTTTCTCCGGAGATGTAAACTATCAAGTACAAAAATTATACAAAATATCAATTGATGGTGATAGTTTAGAAAAGGTTTTAGTCTATTATTTAAAGACGGAATCTCAATATACAGTGGATTACTTAGTTTATGATGATGCCAATTATTTCACAGTTTTTAATATTTATAATAGCCTATTATTTGAAGAAGGTGTTGATGACACTTTGAGTAAATTTGAGATTTATAGGATTAATAAATTCAATCTTTCTGTTGATACTTTAATTATTGAGAATGAATTCACCTATTTATCGGGTAAAACATTTGAGGTAAATAATAAATTTTATGTAGCCTTTAGTAAACAAGATAGTTCAGTTAAGAATAAATATTTACTTGACAACAAAATAACAATCTTCGAATATGTTATAGGAACTAATGAATTAAAAAAAGTAGTCGATTTTGAATTCAATCATAAAGTTGATCTTGAAAATATTTATTACGATAAGTACACTAATAGTTTATATTTTTACGGTAATGCATCAACTAATAAAAAGACCTATGCTGATCTTACTTATTCAGACTACTGGATTGCAGAAATTGACGACAATTTTAATATAAAAAATGAATTTTCTTGGAGTTGGTCTAGTTTAGATAGACTAAAAGAAAATGTATATAATTTGAATTCAGATGAAGAAGGTCTAATCATATCAATGGGAGAATATGACATCACTAATTCAATTCCTTATAAATCATATTTCTTCAAGATGAGTAGAGACTTAGTAACTAGTATAGTTGAAACAAGTGATAACTCTTTATTTACTGTATTCCCAAACCCTACTTGTGATTTCATAAATCTTAACACAATCGCGTTGCCATATAACATAGAACTGTATGATTACACTGGTAGAAAAGTAATCGAGCAATCGGATATAAATGATAAAGATTTTAGATTAGATATACGCGAGATTCCTCAAGGAATCTACACCTTAAAAGTCGAGTCGATAGGCGTCAAACAATCCAAGAATGTCTTTATAACTAAATAGAAATCTAAGGGAGCTTCGTGCTCCTTTTTATTTATGTAATAAATAGACCCCAAATAATGCAATGATTATTATCAGAAAGCAATAACAACTACTATATATATTAATGAAGTAATAGAAGTCTAGAATTTGTACCTTACTAGACAATTATAAACTTCTGAAAAAATAAATCATCTTTAAATAGTCCAAATGCATTATTTTGCATCTGAATTTATAAATAACAATCTGAGAAATATAAACTATGATAAAATATGATATTGGCATTATTTACGAACATCCACAGTGGCACGAACCGCTATTCAATGAATTAGAAAAACGCAATATCTCTTACGAGAAAATTGACCTTACTAATGGTTTTTGCACACTAGAAGATGAACCTAGATCAAAAATGTACTATAATTTGGTTAGTCCAAGCGCTTATAATAGAGGTAATCAGAACGCTATTTCATTTGCTTATGCTTTGTGTAATTACTTAGAGAGTAATAATTGTATAGTACTGAATGGAAAAGATTCGATGGATCTGGAAATAAGTAAAACTGCTCAGATGATGATGCTAAAAAATCTAAACATCAATTACCCTAAAACTCATTTTTTCAATAATCTAAATGCACTAGAGTTAAATTCGGATAGAATAAAATTCCCACAGATACTAAAGCCACAACAAGGCGGAAGTGGTTCAAGAATCTACAAAGTGCATTCGTTTTCGGAGATAAAAGAGATATTTGATAGCAATCCTAATATATGGTTTCCAGATAATTTGTTCCTATTGCAAAATGAAATAGAGTATGATAGAGAATTTGGAATAGTAAGGTTGGAATTTATAGGCGATGAGCTGCTTTATGCTATGCGTATAATAACAAATGGAGCTTTTAACTTATGCCCTTCTGTTATATGCAATCCTGAGAATGGAGAAGCAGGTCACTGTGAAATACCATCTACCAAAGCACCTGAGTTCTATTCGTACAACGAGATAGACCCCAATATAGTCGAAACGGCTAAGAGAATAATAAAAGCAAGTGGGCACTCCGTTGCAAGTGTAGAGTTTACTTATGGGGCAGATGGCGAGGCGTATTTCTATGATATAAATTCTAACTCTAATCTTAGAGAAAATATATCTGTAGATTTTGGTAGTGGTAATCCGTTTGCTAAAGTAGTCGATTACTTACAGGCACAAATCAAAGCAATCAGTGCTAGTGAACTAGAAATTAAGATATAGTTATTTGCACTCTAATTGACATCTTTTTGAATTGATTTCAATTTAAAACAATAAAATAGTAACTTTATACGCTATAGAAACATCTATATAAAAATCAATAATAACAAAACGGAGAAAGAAGGTATGAGATTTAAAATACTGATTTCACTATTAGCTTTGAGTACTATTAACTTGTTCGCTGATACACAGCAGTTAATCGACGGAAATATAAACAAAAAAGTAATTGTAACATCTTCACAGAATGTGGCTTACCCTATGGACGTGGACTTCAACCCACTAGTTCCAGGGCAACTATGGGTACTTAATCATGGGTTAGAAGCTGGCGGTACAACTATAACTATAGACAACCCGGGGACGACTGCTCAACTCAATGATTTTCGTAAAGATGGGGCTGCTGGACACTTTTTAGTTTACGGGTCGGCATTAGCTTTCGGAGATACTACTTGGGCTACTGCTCAGAACTATTTTAACGCCAACAGAGGAACTTTTGGTGGATGGAGTGGGCCTTCACTTTGGCCTTCGGATATGTCTATCTATGCTAAAGTTGGAAACCCGCCAACTAATCAAGTCAATGGTAGTCATTATGATATGATACACCAAAGTCCTTACTCTACTGGTATAGCTCACGAAGTGGATAATACTTATTGGGTTAATGATGGTGAGAATGGCAATATAACTCAAGTTAAATTCGCAGCTGGTCACGAACCTGGTGGTCATGATCATTCAGATGGACAAGTGTTCCGCCACGTAGATGTTCCTTATGAAATGAATCCTACAACTCCAGCTCATATCGAGATAATGGGTAACTGGCTTTACTATATTAATCCGGGTACTAGAAGCGTAAATAGAATGGATATTACTACTGGAACAATTGGTAGGGATTTGTCATTCAATTCTAATGGTGGAGAGCAACTTGCAACATTTGTAGAAGTTAACGGTACAACATGGGAAACTGTTGTTTCCTCAGGGTTAGTACGCCCTTCTGGAATTGATATTAACGAAAATTATATGATAGTTAGTGATAACGCAACTGGCGAAATCATTATTTATGATTCAAAAACTTTCGCAGAACTTAAAAGATTAAACACTAGTGCTCTTAGCATAATGGGTGTGAAGTTTGATGCTGCCGGTGACATTTATTATGTAGATAATTTGGGACATGAAGTAGTCAAATTAGAAGGAAATAGTGGTATTAACATCTACACATCTGCATCGCATTTGAACTATGACCCTTCTGGTGATAACCAAGTTAGAATAGTTGTAGAGAACAATACTGATAACGAAATAACTGTTTCAGTTGCTAAAAATGAATTCTCTAAAATAGCAGAAAGTACGACTGAAAAGTTGAATCTTACAGTTACTTCTCCCGAAACTATTGTCCCAATCACTGTAGCTGCAGGTGAGAAAGAAGAGCTGCAAATAAACGTAGAAATTCAAAATGGAAATGGTATAATTGAAGTTGAATCTACAATTATGGTAATTCAAAACAAAAATGAAGACTACTTTTTCAATACAAAATTCACAGCGAGTTCATACAGAATACCTGTTATCTACGTTAATGAAGAATTTCCACAATTAACTTCACTTACTGATGTTAGCGGTATGCTTAACACAACAGGTTACAGTGATTATATTAATATGCCCTCTTACGAGTTTAGCAAATATGCACTAAGAGTAGGTGACATTCAGACCGTTATATGGAACTCTGGAATCGGAGGAAATCTGAACGCTGAAGAATATCTTTCTTTCCAGACTTTAAGTGATGCTGGAACTAGCTTATTCCATTTGGGTGATAGACCATATTTAATAGCTGCATTAGAATCAAATTTCAACCTTGATGCATTCGGTGCTACGTACAATGGTGCTCTACTACAAGGGTTTGGAGGAGATGGTACTTTTACTTTAAATGGGGTAAGTGGTGACCCAATTTCGAATGATTTTGCAACTGTTCCTGGAATTGTTACAATATTAGATCAAGACAATGCATTCCCTACTCTAAACCTAATTGCTGCTAATAGTCAATCACACAATGTATTCCATCACTCTGTTTCTAAAGATAGCACAGTCGCTATTAGAAACGACAATGGGGTAAGTAGATCACTTGCTTTAGGTATGAATATGTCTAACTTCACTGATTTAACTCAGAGAGCCAACATTTTCAAAAGCATAATGGATTGGTTATCGTACAAAGATGTAACAGGTATATTCGAGTTATCAGGTTACGAGCCGGTTAGTGTTTACCCAAATCCTACTACTGATTATGTACAATTCGACAATCTAGAAATAACTGCTAATACTAGTATAAAGTTACTCGATATAGCTGGGAATATGATTAGAAATATTGATTATACTCAAACAAATATCCAAGTTTCTGACCTTACTACGGGTACTTATTTCTTAATGATAGAAGATAACAATGCAATAAAATTTGCAAAATTCGTGAAGCAATAGTTTTATTGCTCAGCAAATATTAAATTGAAGCTCCCAGAATTTATTGGGAGCTTTTTTTTTATCTTTCAGAATATAATATGCCTAAATGCCTACTTTGCAATTCCGATTCCATCAGCTTCTATAAAGAGCAATACTGGCAGTGTAAGAACTGCAAAGGTATATTTAGACCTACTGGCTCATTACCTACCATCGACGACGAGAAAGCGAGATATGACACTCACAATAATGATATAGATGACATCCGCTACCAGAATTTCGTATCACCCATTACTAATGTTATTTTGAAGAACCATTCGGCAGACGAATTGGGACTAGACTTCGGAGCTGGTTCGGGTCCAGTAATTGCGAAGATGCTCAACGAGAAAGGATATAATCCATCTCTCTATGACCCGATATATCACAATAATCCGGAACTACTTGAGAGAAAATACGACTATATTTTTGCTTGCGAAGTCATAGAGCATTTGCACAATCCTTACGATGAATTTAAGCGTCTGAAAGATATACTTAATCCAGATGGTAAGCTGTATTGCATGACTCATTTGTATGACGAATCCATTAACTTCGATAAGTGGTATTACAAAAATGACTTCACACACGTATTCATATATACTAGCGATACAATAGAATTGGTCGCAAAAGAGATAGGGTTTTCGAATTATAAGATTGAAGATAGATTGATTACTTTTTGGAAGTAGTCGTCGTTTCTTTGAATATATACTACTCCCCAGCCATCAACTCTTTTAGCTTAGTTATTGTAGGAATTGGTGTAGGGTCAACCCCTCGCATTAGAGCAAGGAAGTAGCTCACCCAATCACCGAAGTATATCATCTCGAACATTCGGGAAAGCAAGTATTCAGCGTCTGATGAAAAGCCATAAACGTTGGCTTTATCTTGGAGCAAATCGCTGAAAACTTTGATTCTTTTTTGGACTCTTTGGTTCTCTGAGGGGTCTTTTAGCAGTATAATTCTGAAATCAGAGTTGTTTTCTTTGTAATCCCATGAGTTAATTTCGTTGTGGTTCATCTCAGGTATTACATTGAAAAATGCGTGTGCTTTCGAATTTTCATGTAACTGACCAGCCCAACGCATAGCAATTGGTGCCATTACTTTACCAGTGTAGAGTACAGTCTTTTTACCATTAAGCAAAAGTGCTAGTTTGATGGCTTCATTGTTCGTTAATTCTTGGTAGCGTTTTGATGATTTTTTCAAGTTATAGTAAGTATCTTTTACTGCAAGTTCTATATCTTCTGTCTTATTTTTATCAACTATTTCTAGATGCAAAAACGCAGTTAGAATAGAGAAAAAGCTCATTGCTAATGCACAGCGAGGCATCATACCCGCTTGCATTTTTACTACTTGATGTCCGTTCTTATTCGCTAAGCTTTCTAGCTCACCACCAGTAGTGAAACAAATAATATTATCAGTTACTTTATTAGCATCGTTGTAGGCAGCAAGTGTTTCTTCAGTATTACCAGAGTAAGAACTAGCAACTACAAGCGTTCTTTCGTTCACCCAGTTAGGTAGGGTGTATTCACGATTAACAAATATTTGCTTTTCGTAACCTACTTGCTCTAGATAACTTCGGAGAATATCACCAGAAATAGCCGACCCACCAATACCACAAATAACGATATTATCGAAATCGTAGATTCGTTTTTCTATTGACTGACCTGCATCTATACCTATTTCGACTTGCGAATGGAAATCCGCTAAAATAGCGAACATATTCCCTTGGTCGAACTTGCTAATACTGTCTCTATTAATTTCCACTAAAACCTCTTTTGCATAAAGTACTTTACGAAACCCCAAATATAAAGAATTTGGACTATATCTCTACTTTTTGCACCTAAATTTAATTATTTACCTATGCAGAATCCCGAAAATATCTCAGCCAAAACCTCTTCGTTCCAGCGGTCACCAGTAATCTCACCTAGTGTATTGGTCGCATTGCGAATATCTATGGCTATAATCTCATTTTGCATATTAGCGTCAATTGCGTCTATTCCTCTTTGTATTTCTGACGATGTACGTCGGAGTAGGTCAGCGTGACGCTTGTTTATTAACACGTCATTAATACGGTCTATACTATTTTTTGATGCCGATTTTATTTTATCTGTTATATTCTCGACTCCATCACCTGTTTTTGCTGATACGAATACACCATCAGCTGTGCTGTCCAACAAGTCACTTTTGTTTTGAACTAGCATAAATTCAGAGTTTGGGTATTTCTCTTTCAAAGAGTTAAACAGCTCATCTGATTGGTCAAACCCCTTGCTTGCATCATTCAGCACTAAGACTAGATTCGACTGCTCGAGTACTGATTCCACTAGCTTTATACCGGCTATCTCTATTATATCTTCTGTTTCGCGGAGACCAGCAGTGTCGATTAATCGGACTTTTATGTCGCCAAGAAGTACGTCTTCTTCTATATAATCGCGAGTTGTTCCTTCTATTTCGCTGACTATAGCTCTGTTTTTTTGTAATATTTTATTGAAAAGTGTCGATTTACCAGAGTTGGGGAATCCCGCAACAGCTACCACAAAACCAGAACGAAGCACTTCAGAAGCACGGAATTTTTCGGCTAGTTCGTTGCAGTAGATTTGCGATTCTACTAATCTAGCTCTGACCTCGCTATTGTCGATTAACTCTATATCTTCTTCAGAAAAATCAAGCTCTAGTTCCAAAAGCCCTGCCGTACGTATCAATCCGTGGCGTAGGTCTTTCAACCGTTGAGTGAATTCACCTATTAACTGGCGAGCTGAAGTCAATGCACCAGCTACGGAAGTAGAATGGATAATATCAGCCACTGCTTCCACTTGAGTCAGGTCTAGCTTCCCATTCAGAAAAGCAGTCCGAGTAAATTCACCCGGCTCGGGCATCACTGCACCTGCAACCAAAAGTGCGTCCACTATTTGGCCTGCAACTATATTACCTCCGTGGCAACCGAATTCGATTGTATCTTCTCCTGTGTAGGAGTTCGGGGCTTTGAAAATACTCGCTGTTACCGTATCTATAAGCGTCTCTTCGCTTTTAAAATTACCATAGTGAATAGTATGCGAGTTGGCATCTGCAAGAGTGGTCTTACCCACAAAGCATTTGTCGGCTATGGAGATAGCTTCCTTACCCGAAATACGGACAACGTTGAGCCCTGCTATACCGGGAGCCGTTGCCAATGCTGCAATTGTACGTGACATATATGTTATACGAATTATGATTTATTTAATTTTTAATATACGACTATATAATAAAAGATTGTAATTTAGTGAATGGCATAATTTTTGTCATTTTGAGAAAGAATATAATATATGGTTAAAAATGGACAAAAACATCAATCTTTACGACGACCCAAACAGATATGCTGAAAAAGGTAAACTAGAAATATCAGATAAGTTGAACTTTTTTGGTTATCAAGAATTTACTGTAGATAAAGGTTCAATAAGTGTATCAAAAAAAGACCCAAAACTCAAAAGGAAACAAGATCTAGTTGAATTTTTATTTAATTCAACTTGGTTTGAAGGTAAATCAGTATTAGACTTAGGCGCAAATTCAGCGTTTTTTTGTTTCTATGGTTTACAAAGTGGTGCCACTAGAGCAGATGCTGTAGAGATTGATAAACTATATGTCGATATGGTAAATCAAGCCATCAAAGAATTGAATTACGATAACTTTGAAATGCACGATAAGAATATAATG
>JBLWYD010000006.1:0-120129 GCA_048267165.1 Bacteroidota bacterium | reverse complement strand
GGCAACCTCCCAATTATCTTTATTTTCTAAATCAAATGCTTTACTTAGCATAATTACTTTATCTCTGTTTTCAGGATTTGGATTCCAAGATAATTTAGTACCTAAGAGAATTTCGATCTCTTCTTTTTTGGCTTCAAAATATGGGAACCATTCTTCCACTTTCTTGTTATTAATATATACTCTAACTCCAATCTCATTAATTTCAGTGTTAAAAGTATTAGAAAGATGAATACCTGATTTACCTAATGCAACATCAAACCAATATTGAGGTCTTGGGGTTTGAACAGAACCGATTTTTCTAGTTTCAATAAGTTTCAAACTATACCTCTCCCAAAATTCAAGTTGGGTTTTTCTAGTCTCAGTTAATTCGGTTTGTTCTTTACTCTTCGATGCTTGTCTAACAGCCAAATTAGGTTGACTAACTACATTAAATCTGACAGCTGGTAATGAGCTTTCAATTTGCCAAAGTTCGACTTTTATACCATAAAAGGCAATCTCATCGGAAGTATGGTCATTTAACCAATCTAATGCTTTCTTATGTTCATCTGAAAATTTTGATGCAATCCAAATTACAGCTGAAGCGTCAAGAACTGACGCGTAAGTTATACATTTACCAAGATGATCATGATCAGTTTTTTCTAATTGATTTTCAATTATAACAAATTGGTCAGTCCCAGTATCTTTTGCAAGAATATCAGCAGAGAAAGGACCTACCGAAACTTCTTTAGCTTCGAACTCTAATTCTAAACCAATTGCTTGACCTAATAAACTAAGATTTTCTGAAAGCCAAGGTGTAAAATCTGAATATTCATTCTTCCATATCTTTCGTAAACTGACAGTTTTGATTTCTCCTAACATTACAAACCTATTGTATTATTTATTTTCAATAATACATCAAATTACTAAATTCCGGAGAAATAAAAGAAATAATTTGCACAATAGTTACTTATAAGTTACGTTTGTATTAATGAAAAAGGTTAGAGAAATAATTACTTATAAAGATTATTTTGAAGAATTTTTGAAGAAACAACCTATAAAAATTCAAGATAAAATTTATAAGGTTTTAAATATCATTGAATGTTATGAGCGTGTACCAACAACGTACCTCAAACAAATCAATGGTACAAAAGGACTATATGAAGCGAGGATTAAATTAGCTTCTAATATATGGCGAGTGTTTTGTTTCTTTGATAAAGGGAAATTAGTAATTCTCTTAAATGGGTTTGCTAAGAAATCTCAGAAAACACCTAAGAAAGAAATACGATTAGCTATCAAATTAATGGAACAATACTATGAAGAAAAATAACACCAAATCGTGGGCGGAAGTCAAAGACACCGTTTATGGCGAGAAAGGCACAGAACGCAGAGATCAGTTGGAACGTGATTTTGAGTCTATCAAAATCGGTTTGCAGCTCCGTAAGGCACGCGAAGAATTGAATATGACACAAGAGCAATTAGCTCAAATCATAGATAAAAAGCGTTCGTATATATCAAGAGTCGAAAACGAAGCTACCAACCTAACACTCAAAACCCTATACGACATAGTGGAGAAAGGGTTAGGTGGCAAAGTAAAAATATCGATAGAGATTTAGTTTCTACACCCCTTCTACAAACTTCAAAAGTTTCTCGTAAGCCTTTGGGTCTTCTTTGTTGGTATAGTATTCGAATTGAAGTTCGGCATTATTGCCAAAACGTTTTCGTACTATATAAACTATTCTACCATCAGAAGAATTACCTTTTCCCTGTATTATTTGGTAGTTATCTGCTTTCTTAACTTCAGTATATTTTAAGTCTTTTTCACCATTTTCCAAATAAATTCCGAATTGTCGCTCGAGAACTTTAGTAGATGCAGCTTTTTCACTTTTCCAACCTAATCGAAGAAATATACTTTCGTCGGCGTGAGTCCAAGTGCATAGTGAAAATTTCTTGCTGAAATCATCAGGTCTTTGAGTAATCTTTGCTTTGTCCCACCCCATAGTTTTGGCGATAAGACTCATATCAACGGCTTCGCTTGCTAATTTCTTTGGTAAAGTTTTTGACTCCTTTGCAGATAAATAACTAATACTCATTATGGAAAATATTAGTACAAAAGTAGTAATTAGTAGCTTCTTCATAAATCCTGGTTCCTAAATTGAATGTTATATTACTCATTATTCTTACAATTTAATTTAAAAAATATTTTTTTGCAAATACTAATCTAAAATTATCGTGTTCTAACTGCATACTCTTATATTTGTACTCAAACATTAAATACAAAATCGAAATATAATGATAGAATTAAGAAACGCAATTCGTAGGGCTAGTGGCATAGTTGAAGGCAAGCCACAGCTATTCATAGCAGAGGAAAACTTTACTTACAAAGGACTACCAGTGCTCAAAGACTCGCTAGTACTATACGATGGTGAGGGGCGAATTGATGTGAATATGGTCTATTTCGGGATATTCCAAGATAGTAATGTACCCGTTATGCTAGACCGCATATTAGAGCCAAAAAACAGTTTGATAAAGACATTAGGTAGGGTCAGCGATTGCCCACAAGAGATGGACGAGATTGATATGCTCGACACTGGTATATGGCACCAAGACCACTTCGATGAGTGGAATAACTCGTTCGCCGAGTTCTTGCCGCGCATAGAGACGGGGGTGAATCTTGAGTACAACGGCACTTATTTCAGCTCGCTTATGTATTCGTTCAACTCAGCTGTCGGGGTCTTGACTAACTTCATCTCGGTTGAGCCACTAAGCGTAGATGTGAACGGGAATAAGCTAGAATTGCCACCACTCCTCGAAATCGTATTCCCCAACATCCCAAATGAGGGTGAGACTCTTTATCCTTCAGCATTGCAACCGATTAGTGAGATGAGCTACTTTGGCTATAGCTTACGTGGTAAATTGGGCATAGACAACGAAGGTGCTGTATTCGGTGAGTGTGCCGAGGAGTTCGAAGCTAAGGTGTATGAGCATCCCAAATTCGAGACTATAACTATGACTGTAGGCGCTAATATAGTGATACTACCAGACGGTACTGCTGGAATCCGCCTAAAAGACCAGAAACATAAGGTTCATCATTTCAGAATAGAGAGGGTATGATGATAAAAATAAGTTTAATGTTTTTAATATTCAACTCATTGCGTTTATTGGCTTATACATCGGAAGAAGAATTAATTATAAATTCAAGTCTGAAACCTAATCAAACTTATGTTTATTACTATAAAAAAGTAAAAGTCGAATCTCAAAATGGTCTGATTGAAACTAATGACTCTTCTACTAGTTACAAATATTTTATAGTTGATGACTATAAGAATGAGAAATTTAGGCTGACTTTCAAATCGGAAGATATTAATAATTCGGAAAAGCAAGATGACTCAATAAGCGATATCTTATCAAAATTTGATTTAAAAGATATAACCTATGAGACAGATAAGAATGGGAAGTATCTGGGTGTTGTCGGTTGGGATACTCTCTCATTAATACTTAGAAAAGTAGGCTCCGATATATTTGAGCAAAGCGAGTATAACGATGGTTCACCTCAAGGAAACTTAGTAAGATATGTTATGAAAAAGGTGTTGGACTATTTCACATCTAGTTCCGGATTTGAGGAGTCCTTCTTCAAAGAAACTATAAATTTTCATCTTGCTATGGGCATGGAGGAAAATGAATTAGAAAAAGAGTTTGCTGAAAATATATTTATAATTCCATTTGGTCAATTTGTGAAAGGCTCGACAAGACTCAATCTATCTGATGAAGCTGAGAAAGGGAAAAAAGTATTAATTAGAAAAACAATAATTCAAGAAGAAGAGCTTAAAAAAGCTTTTGAATCATTGTTAAGTCTTATAATAGTAGATAAGGGAAAGTTAGAAGAGTTTATGAAAACTATAGAAATGTATATGATTAAGGAAACTAAAATAATTTACTCAGAATCTTCAGGTATTCCTATACAAATAGAAACAAATTTTGAGTTAAATACTAAATATCCAAATAAAGAAGATAATGTCAGTGAGAAAACAATAATGAGGTTTAAAGAGCTTCTAATAGATTAAGTACTTCTTAACACTTCAACACCATTTATTATTGGATTAGTATATGAAAGTATTGACTAAAATTCTGTTAGCCCTTCTGCTAATATTTATCGGCTGTTCATCAACATCTATTAAAGACTTTTCTGGTACTGAATTGGATTATCAATTTGCATTGCCAGATTCAGGTGATTTCTATTTCCCAATAGCGAAGCTAGTAATTTCGTAACCGTATGTAATTCATTTGAGGAACTTTTTGAAGAAATCAATAATGAAACCGACACTGAATGATAATGCATTTTTGGTCTAGATACCCAAAATTATAATTTGTATTTCCAATAAATAATCAGTAATTTCGACCTATTATACAGGTCATATAAATTAATAATTAGGTCAGTCGTGATAGAGGGAATACTTGGTAATATTAATAAAGAAAGGTGTTTACAGTTCATAGTTGCTCGCAGCGAAGGTTATGCTCGTGAAATATCAGATTTTTACGGGACTTCACTAAGCCCAATTCAGAACCAGTTAGATAACTTAGAGAAGAATGGAATCCTCTATACTGAATCAAAGGGGCGAACTGTTCTATATAAACTCAATCCTCGTTATCCATTCATAAAAGAGTTGCAATCACTTATCGAAAAAACTCTTGAGTTCCTTCCTGAAGATATGAACGAAAAGTTAATGAACAATAGACGAAGACCAAGAAGAAAGGGTAAGGTCTTATGAGAGAGTTAACTACCCTCAATAATGAAACCGACACTGAATGATAATGCATTTTTGGTCAACGTCTTTTGTACCCGCTATAGTATAGACTAATCGGTGTTCTCTAGTTATTCGGCGAGACCAATAGCCCTTCAGATCAAATCTGAGTGGTTCGGGTTTGCCTATACCTTTGAATGGCTCTTGTCGGATTGCTTTCAGTAACGCTTTAATCTTGAGTACTATGTCAGTATCGTTTTCTAACCAATAATTATAGTCTTGCAAAGCATTCTTAGTGAATTCGAATTTCATAACTAGATTGTTATTTCTTCATCTATATCAAACTCGACTAACTCACCTTTTTCTACTTGCTCCATAGACTCGGATATTCGCTTTCTGTTAGCTGTTGTGGATAGTAGATGCTCAGTTTCTTTGAGTGAATTGTACTCCTTTATCGACATTATCACTACGCCATCGTCGTCTTTATTTCTAGGGATAACTATGATTTCCGATGAGTTACTGACTATATCGAAATACTTTTTCATCGATTTTCTTAGAGTGGATATTGTTATCGCTTTCATAATTACTTTCTCCTATGTTACGTTATTATGTACGTAATATAGTACAATATATTTAAATTTGCAATTCCAAAGCATTTAGACTAATTTAGTATCTATATAATTTAAAAACTCAAACTAGAAATCAACTATGAAAAACATAATACCTTACCTAACATTCAATGGTAATACTGAAGAAGCGCTAAACTACTACAAATCTGTACTTGGCGGTGAAATAGTATCACTTTCTAGATTCAAAGATGCACCACCTATGGACGGTGTAGAGATGACGGAAGAATCTTTTAATCTAGTTATGAACGCAGTATATGTAATCAACGAATACATAACATTAATGGCAAGCGACGGTCACCCTTCGTATGATGAAGTTCCATTTGGCGAGAATATATCATTAGCTATAACAGCAGAATCGAAAGAGGAGACAGAAGCTTTCTTTAAGGGACTATCTGAAGGTGGTATTATTACTATGCCTCTCGAAGAGACTTTCTGGGGAGCTTATTTCGGGATGTGCGAAGACAAATTCGGTGTCAATTGGATGATTAATTTCGATATGAATGAAGTAGAAAACTAAAAATTGTATCGAGATTAAATTGCAAATATTCTTTCAATCCAATTTGCAATTATTAATTATATTTTGTAAATTTTCACTAATATTGTGACTTATATATTTTTATTTCGGTAAAAACTATGAGTGTGTATAAACTGATTTTCGTTTATGCACGTTAGTACAATATATTTTAGTCTTTATACTTACGGACTTAAAGTTAGATTTGAGAATTATTTAAAGTAAAATTTTATGGCAAAACCACATTCATTTCATATACCCGTAATGGGAATTGGATTCACTATAGATACTCCGCTCAAAGTGGCTCATCTTGGGATTGACTCTGTCATCTCTTTAGTTGATGATATGCTAGTTGAGAGATTGAGAAAAATGTATAGTGAGAAATTCAGCGTTCCTTACGAAGAAATAACAAAGAAAGCCGAAGATTTAAGAGCAAGACGAATAACGGCTTATCTGAATTTGATTAACGAATTTGCAGAAAAGAAATTCGTGAAATTGAAGGATGTAACTGCTAACCAAGGCAAGGAACTAAAAGAATATTTCAAACTATTACCAGAAACTTCAAAACTAAAGCAAGAGTTTAACGATTTATTAGCTAGAGTATCTGATATAAGCGAATTGAAATCTTGGATAGAAGAAAACGTAAAAATGGGTAGTATTGACGTCAATATTATGACTAAAGTTGACAAAGAAAATTATGTCAAAAAAGAGCAACTACCTGTAGAATACAATGACGCACACGCTGCATTGCGTGGCTATGCCCTTAGCAACCTAAAATCAAGTATAGTTCTATCAGCTGGAATGAATCCACGATTATTCTCTTATATGGAGAATTTCGACGATTTTTATGCTGATGAGAACGGCGAGATAAACAAGAAGATAATACTAAAAGTCAGCGATTACCGCTCGGCACTGATACAAGGTAAATACTTAGCTAAAAAAGGTATTTGGGTATCAGAGTACAGAATCGAGTCAGGACTTAACTGTGGTGGACACGCGTTTGCAACAGATGGTTTCCTATTAGGCCCTGCACTAGAAGAGTTCAAAGAGAGAAGGGAAGAACTTTATAATGACGTATATAGTGTATTGGAACCAGCATTAACTAGAAAAGAAAGAATTATACCCAAAGTCAAATTAGACATGCGAATAACTGCCCAAGGTGGTGTTGGTACTGCCGAAGAGCATAATTTCCTACTTGACTATTACGGTATGGATTCTATTGGCTGGGGAACTCCATTCTTACTTGTTCCTTCTGTAACTACGGTAGATAATGAGACAAGAGAGCAATTAATAAAAGCTCAAGAAAAAGACTTATACCTAAGTGGTATTTCTCCGCTAGGTGTTCCTTTCAATAGTATGAGGGGAAATACTAAAGATCTTGAAAGAGATGAGAATCTTCAAAAAGGTCGCCCTGGTAGTTCATGTCCCAAAGGATACGTTCAGCTGAACAAGGAATTTGGTGAAAAGGCAATATGTACGGCATCTAGACAATATCAAAGATTGAAAATAGAGTCGCTAAAAGAACAGAATCTACCAGAGAATGACTATCAATTCGAGTACAATAAGGTTGTTGATAGATCTTGTACTTGCGTAGGGTTAGGAACTACAGCATTGATAGCTCATGGGTTAGAAACTAGAGTCGAGGGAGCTGGAGTATCTATATGCCCAGGTCCAAATATGGCATATTACGATAAGCTAATAAGTATGACCGATATGATAGGTCATATATACGGAAGAAAGAATATAATTTCCCGTACTGATAGGCCTCACATGTTTGTTAAAGAGTTAAATCTCTACATAGATTATTTAAAAAATAAAGTTTTAGAAGCATCAAGGGCTCCAACTGAAAAAGAGCAGAAGTACTTGAGGACATTTGCTGAAAACCTGGAAAGTGGTATTGGCTATTATTTCAGCTTACTAGAAAATGCTGGCAAAGGAATAGTAAATGCTAATACGGTAATCAGAGAGCAAATGGAAGAGAGTTTAACCTCACTCAAATTGCTGAAATTGAAAATCGACAATCTAATGCTTTTCAATATCAAAAGAAGTGAAGAAGTAAAAGAAACTAGAGAGATAGCTTTCAAAGAATCGACATATACTCACAAGAAAAAAAGCATAGTTAGTTTCGGTCAATTCTTATAACCGAACTTAGAAATATACAAAATGAATAGCAGGATTGAAAAATCCTGCTTTTTTTTGTGAAAAGCAATTATTCAATTGTCAGAAACAGAAATTTTCAGGATAGATGGATGAAGAATCTTAGAGGTGTATTGTGAACGTTTCTACAAAGCATTCTTCTTGGCAGATGATACGCAACATGCAATAAGAACAGGATTGCAATATGATTAGGATATTTATGATATAACACAGCCAATCAAGCCGCACGACTGGTCGCACTGAAAGGGATGAAATGTTATGATGAGACCGTGGAACTGCGTAGCAGTATAATATTAGTAGCAATAGATTCTTATAATTTAGGAACAACTCCGTCAGGAGTTGAATAATTGAATATTCTACCACGAAATAGGAAGATTGGCTTTTTTATGAATAATAGGCTACAGATATTTAGCCCCGCTGGGGCTTTATATTGTTCGGTTTCATTTGTCCACCTCCGTTTTCCGATTTCATCAAAATTCATCTCCGCTAATGCTTTCACCTTTCCTTACAAACAGTAATCATGGGCAGACAGCGGAGGTAAGTATTGTTTTTACTACTCCTACTAAATCCAATTAATTTTAGAATCAGTAAATCATTTGTAATTATTATCTAATAACTTTGTTGTTTATATTGAAGAACTAACAATTAATAAAAAACAGAATTGATATGAAGTATATTTACATTTTCATGTTCCTAATTTGCCTTAATGTAGCTGATGCTAAATTCGAGATGGGAGTAAATCTTGTTGACGATGGAGCTTTTACGAATATGATTAACCATACTGTAAGGTACAGCAATATAAAGGGGTATGATCAAAACGGATGGCCTACAAGTGACTTCGATTTAGTGCTGATGGACGGCAGACCAGCTGCTGAATGGACAGGTAGCATAGATGACCCCGAGCAATACAGGGTATATTATAGTGGTACTTATAAGGCATCATTTTCTGGTTTAGCGGAGGTAACAGCTTCTGGCACCAGTGTAGCAATAGCTAATCAGAGCTATGACGCAGAGACAAACACTACATACTTTGAAGTGGTAGTTGGTGGTCATAATGCAGCTAATCATGGTTTAGTATTCCTGAGCTTCAAAGATACTAGGATTAGTCCTAAAGCAATGAATAATTCAGGTATTTCTATGCTTAAAGTTATGAGACCCGGTTATGAGTTGGACACCAAAAAGATATTTACTGATGAGTATATTGCCCTTTGTAAAGCCGCTGATTTTGCTTGTTATCGCTACTATAATGTACAGAATATATGGGAAGGCGAGCCAGTTTACCCAGCAAAAACTACATGGGAAAACAGAAAAACTCCACTCGATGTAGCTCAAGAAAATATGATACAACTGAATGGCAAAAGAGATGCTTGGTGTTGGGAATACATAGTCGAACTATCGAATATTTTGGATAAAGATATTTGGATTAATATTCACATGTCGTGTGACTCTATTTATGTAGCTGAACTTGCTAAGTTCCTACAGCAGAATCTGAATTCGAATATCAATATATATGTAGAGAATAGTAATGAAGTATGGAGTCCAACTCAGTTAACTCATGGGCCTTACAATAAGGCAGAAGCCGATAATTACGGTATTACTTTTGACCAGAATTATGCTAGAAGAACGGTCGAGTTATCCAATTGGTTTGGGAATGTATTCGGTAATGATGCTATTAACAATAGAATTAGGGTTATTCTGGCTGGGCAACACGCTTATAATGGTAGAAGCGATATACAGCTGAATTATATAAATGACAATTTAGGTGAGCCAAAGGACTATATTTATGCAACGAGTACAGCTCTGTATTTTCAGACGGAGGTACCAACTTCTGATGATTTACAAGACATTAATAATGGAATGCTAATTAGCATAGGAAAGCAAATAATAGAGCCACAATCATCAACATATAGATTAAATCACATTAATAAAGCGAAGGATTGGGGCTTAGTAGGCGGATGTACTTCTTATGAGGGCGGTCCACACGTTCCTGCTGGTGGTGGTCTCGACAATCTTGGTAACTTGATTAGTTCGCACAGAACTGTTGAAATGGGCAATGTTATTAAGTACAATTATCAAGAAGGTTGGGAGGGGATAGGTGGAGGTTTGGCTATGCACTTTACCTTAGCTTCTTCTTATAATCGCTATGGCTGTTGGGGCTTGACTGATGATTATACAAACCCTGATAGAAATTATAAAATGCAAGCAATCCGTGATATTATTTCTACTAAGACCAATATTAATAGCCAACTTGCTGAAGATATGATAACTATATCTCCAAACCCTACAGCTGGTAAAATACAAGTAGTTCTAAAAAAGAATTTAGATGAATTATCAGTAGTTGATATTAATGGTAAAACTCTGTTTCATTTAGACCCGAAAGTAGGTAGTCCACAGATTAATATGAGTGAATTCCCAAGTAGCATTTACTTCCTCAAATATAGCATAGATGGTAAACAGGGTAGCACTAAGTTCCAATTGAGTAAATAGGGGGTGATAGTGTCATTTAGATCACACCGTCAGTTAACACTGTCAGCGTTAACTGCCACCCATCTTTAGCTTCACCTAAAGATGGGAATTAATAGTTCTATTTTCCAATGATTTTCTTCCAGCCATGGTGTCATCAAGATTAACGCATTACATCCTCTTTTCTTACCACTTTCTACAACTTTTTTCCAAATAAATTTGAAATACGACTAAAATACACTTATTTTTGAAACGTTAGAGATAACGAACTAATAAATAAAGAATAAGTATGCTCAGACTATCAAAAAAAGTAGAATATGGGATATTAGCTATGCAATATATGGCTTCTCATCCGGGCAATCTTTTCACTGCCAAATCACTATCAGAAAATCTTCATTTGTCTTATGATTTTCTAGCTAAAACGATGCAAAAGCTAATGCGTGCGGATTTGCTAGATTCTCAGCAAGGTACAAAAGGTGGATATTTTTTGGCTAGACCAGCAGAGACAATTAAGCTAATGGATATACTAGATTCGTTGGAATCAAGACCAGAGCTTGTGGATTGTGTGTCTGAAGATAAGGATTGTGAGAAGAAAGAAAATTGCCATCTACATGGACCAATAAGGTTGTTGCAAACGAAAGTCGAAAATGTTTTTTTGCAAACATCTTTGCAAGATATAGCAGAGCATAGCTTTGTAGAAATAGAAACAAAAAATAATCGAGGTTGAAATGACTGATTTCAATGAAGATAAGTTAATAGAAGAAGTAACCACCAGTGACTATAAGTACGGATTCACTACCGATATAGAGCAAGAATTTGCTCCTAAGGGACTTAACGAAGATATAGTACGCTTTATCTCGGCTAAGAAAGAAGAGCCGGAGTTCATGCTAGAGTGGCGATTGAAAGCTTATAGACATTGGTTAACTATGAAAGATCCTATGTGGGCGAAAGTAGATTTCCCCAAAATAGACTATCAAGAAGTTTATTACTATGCCGCACCGAAGAAGATGCCGCAATTAGATAGTTTGGATGAAGTTGATCCTGAATTACTAAAAACATTTGAAAAGCTTGGTATATCCATTGAAGAACAAAAGCGCCTTACAGGTGTAGCAGTAGATATAATTGTTGATAGTGTTTCTGTCAAGACAACGTTCCAAAAACAATTGAAAGAAATGGGCATTATATTCTGCCCTATTAGCGAAGCTGTAAAAGAACATCCAGAGTTAGTGAAGCAATATCTTGGTTCGGTAGTACCGACTACAGATAATTTCTATGCAGCGCTTAACTCTGCTGTATTTAGTGATGGTTCATTCTGTTATATACCCAAAGGTGTTCGTTGCCCAATGGAGCTAAGCACATACTTCCGTATGAATGCCGCTCTAACTGGTCAATTCGAGCGTACTCTTATCATCGCTGATGAAGGGAGCTATGTTAGTTATCTAGAGGGCTGTACTGCTCCTATGCGTGATGAGAATCAACTCCATGCAGCAGTAGTAGAAATAGTGGCTCACAAAGATGCAGAAGTAAAATACTCAACAGTTCAGAACTGGTACCCAGGTGATAAGAACGGTAAAGGCGGGGTTTATAACTTCGTTACTAAACGTGGACTTTGCGAAGGTGATAACTCTAAAATCTCTTGGACACAAGTAGAAACGGGTTCATCTATAACTTGGAAATACCCAAGCTGCGTACTGAAAGGCGATAACTCAATCGGTGAGTTTTACTCAGTAGCTGTTACGAATAACTATCAGCAAGCTGATACTGGTTCTAAGATGACACACATTGGTAAAAACACTCGTAGCCGTATTATATCAAAAGGTATTTCGGCAGGGAAGAGCGAGAACAGTTATCGTGGTTTGGTAAACATTACTAAAAATGCCAAGAATTCACGTAATTTCTCAGAATGTGATTCGCTACTAATTGGCGATAAATGTGGGGCTCATACGTTCCCGTATATCGAAATAGCGAACTCGTCTTCTGTTGTAGAGCACGAAGCAACTACATCGAAAGTATCAGAAGATATTTTATTCTATTGTAGCCAACGTGGTATGGACGAAGCGCAAGCGATGGAATTAATCATCAATGGTTATGCGAAAGAAGTACTAAATAAGCTTCCGATGGAATTTGCAGTAGAAGCACAAAAATTATTAGCTATCAGTTTAGAAGGTAGCGTTGGGTAATCCCAATTTCAACAAAGAAAATTAGATTTAGGAGTTTTAAATGTCATTATTGAAAGTAGAAAATCTACAAGCAAAAATAGAAGATAATCAGATTCTAAAAGGATTGAATTTAGAAGTAAATCCGGGCGAAGTGCACGCTATAATGGGTCCGAATGGCTCTGGTAAAAGTACCTTGGCTTCTGTGATTGCAGGTAGAGAAGATTATGAAATAAACGGTGGTCGCATCCTTTTTGAAGGGGAAGACATAACTGAACTAGAAGTACACGAAAGAGCACAGAAAGGTATATTTTTAGCTTTCCAATATCCTGTAGAAATACCGGGTGTGAGCAATGCTAACTTTATGAAATCATCTGTGAATGCTATCAGAAAAGCAAGGGGCGAAGAGCCACTTTCCGCAAAAGATTTCCTAACTAGGATGAGAGAGAAATCTGCTCTAGTTGAAATAGACAAGAGCTTTATGAGCCGTGCGGTTAATGAGGGTTTTTCTGGTGGTGAAAAGAAAAGAAATGAGATTTTCCAACTAGCTATGCTAGAGCCAAAATTAGCTCTATTAGACGAGACGGATTCAGGATTAGATATAGATGCTCTGAAAATCGTTTCACATGGCGTGAACGCTCTTAGAAACGAGAATAATGCATTCGTACTAATCACTCACTACCAAAGATTGCTTAACTATATAGTTCCTGACTTTGTACACGTATTAGCTGACGGTAGAATAGTGAAATCTGGTGGTAAAGAATTGGCACTAGAACTAGAAGCTAAAGGTTACGAGTGGGTAAAAGATCACGCATTAGATGAACAGACTGCATAAGGAGTAAATATGCCTATACAAGGAAATAATTTTAAAGAAAGAATACTCAGCAGTTTCGATATCTACGAAAATCATCTGAATGGTCACAAGGATTCGGCTCAGCATAAAGTTAGGGTTGATGCTATAAAGCATTTCGAAGCTATGGGATTGCCAACTCTGAAAAATGAGCTATGGAAATACACTAATGTTGGCTTTCTGAATGGTCTTGAATTCAAGTTAGATATCACAGAAACTAATCATAGTATTACAGCCGAAGATGTCCAGAAACTGAAAGTAGAAGGGATTGATAATTGCGTTGTTATAGTCAATGGATTCTATAGTGATGAGCTATCTAGCTTTGATACTACTTTGGAAGTGAAGAGTATGAAAACTGCTCTAGCTGAGAATAAAGCTGACTTTGATACACATTACAATAAGTATCTAAAAAATGATGCAAATGTGTTTTCATCGCTGAATACTGCTTTGTCTTTCGATGGAGTTTTCATCAAAGCGAAAAAAGGATTGGTAGAGGAAAAGCCACTACATATTATCAATATTGTGGATACTAAAAACGGAACTCAATTCAAGCAAGCCCGCAATCTGATAATAGCTGAAGATAACTCGAATTTCAAGCTTTATGAGACTAATCACACGATTGGCGATAATGTAGGAATTTCGAATATAAGCACAGAAATATATGTTGGTCATAACACTTATCTGGAGCATATAAAGTTCCAAAATGATACTGACAATGGTATTTATTTCGCACAATCGGAAGCTAAGCAAGAGAGAGATTCGAACTATACGAATAATACTATTACCCTTAACGGTAAATTCGTACGTAATGACCTGGGTACTACTCACAATGGTGAGAATATAGAAACTCACTATTACGGATATTACTACGGTAGTGGACGCAACTTGATAGACAACCACACGATGGTAGATCACGCTACTCCGCACTGCGAAAGCAATGAGCTATACAAAGGTGTTCTGGGCGATTCATCTATAGGTACATTCAACGGTAAGATATTAGTTCGTCCAGATGCTCAGAAAACTAATGCATATCAATCGAGCAAGAACGTATTGCTGACTGACACTGCGAAAGTGAATGCGAAACCTGAGTTAGAAATCTATGCTGATGATGTTAAATGTAGTCACGGTTCTTCGACTGGTTCGATTGACAAAGACGCATTATTCTATCTGCAAGCTAGGGGAATCCCAAAAGAACAAGCGAAAGCATTGTTGCTGTTGGCTTACTCGCAAGAGATAATAGACAAGATAACAATAGAGCCAATACGCGATTATATAACTCAGCAAGTAGAGCTTAAATTCGGTATGTAAATGACAACTCCAGTGAAAGAGTTTGACGTAAAAAAGATTAGAGAAGATTTTCCCATTCTGAATAGAGAAGTGAATGGGAAAAATCTTATCTATTTTGATAATGGAGCTACTACCCAAAAGCCACAAGCTATGCTTGATAAGGTATCTGAGTATTACTCTGACCTGAACTCAAACGTTCACCGCGGAGTCCACACACTCAGCCAACTCGCAACTACCGAATACGAAAACGCTCGTGAGACTGTTCGCTCATTCCTCAATGCAAAATCTACTAACGAGATTATCTTCACCAAAGGTACTACGGATAGTATTAACCTAGCCGCATATACTCTCGGAAGAAAGCTGGTAAATGAAGGTGATGAGATACTAATAACCGAAATGGAGCATCACTCCAACATAGTGCCATGGCAAATGCTAGCCGAAGAAAAAGGTGCAAAGCTAAGATACATACCACTTACTGAAGATGCTGAATTAGACTACTCTAAGCTTGACGAGCTAATCACAGATAAGACAAAAATAGTAAGTATAGTACACATTTCTAATTCTCTTGGAACGCTGAACGATATAGAAAATGTGATTGAAAAAGCCCACTCAGTTGGTGCGAAAGTTGTAGTAGATGGAGCGCAGGCGATACAACACTTTGCAGTTGATGTTCAGAAAATGGACTGCGATATGTACTGCTTTTCGGGGCATAAACTCTATGGCCCATTGGGTATAGGAATTTTATACGGTAAAGAAGATTTGCTTGATCAGCTGCCGCCATACCAAGGTGGGGGAGAGATGATAGCCGAAGTGACTATGGAGAAAACTACTTACAATACTCTTCCATATAAGTACGAAGCAGGAACACCGAATATAGTCGGAGCTATTGGATTAGCTGCATCTATAGACTATCTGAATGCGATTGGAATGGAAGCCATCAATAAGTACGAAGATGAGCTACTCCACTATGCTGAACAGAAGCTAGACGCAATAGAAGGCATAATCAGATATAGTAATGCAAATGTCAGAAAGAGCATACTCCCTTTCAACTTTGATGGAGTTTACCACTATGATTTGGGAATGTTCCTCGATAAATTCGGTATTGCTGTCCGCACTGGACACCACTGCTGCCAGCCCGTAATGCAACGATATGATATACAAGGCACAATCCGTGCGTCATTCTCATTCTACAACAGCAAAGAAGAAATCGACGAATTCGTTACTGCTCTCGAAAAGAGTTTGGCGGTTTTGAGGTAGCTAGTAATTTACTCAAATCTATGAGTTGTTTTACTCAATTCTAGTTTGACTTTTCAGAGTAATCTTTGTAGAAGCGTATTGCTTGTGCTGAGTGGGGTCGAAGTGCATACGTCCTAAAACCCCAACAATATCCTAATCAACTCTGTATTCTACTACGCTCTGGAGTGATGAACAGATTACATCAAGAACCCAAATTCTGGTTCTGTCGGTTTAGGTATGTCCGTATCATTAATCATTTCTCGCAAATCAATTTCTATTCCCCTTGCTATAGACGTAATAGGAACATCATTATAAGTTCCTTCGAATGGGTTTTCAGAGTAATCTCCGATTTTTTCCATCAGAAAGAATATCCAGATAATCAAAGCCGACATAACTGGTGTCAACCAAAATACCCAGCCCAAACTATAATTAAATACGTCAACCAACCCTAGTGGTACTAAAGCGCAAAAAACGAAAGTCAACCACAACGCAGTCGAAGCATATTGTCTTGGGAATGGGAAATTCTTGATTCTTTCTGCCTTGCCTTGCTCTTCGTATAAGTTAGTAATTAGGTTCTGTAGCTCCATGTGACGAAAGTCTTCATAAGTTTCACTGTCACGTAATTCTTGTAACCTTACCGATTGTGTTTTCAGAATTTGTGTGGCAAGGTTTGATTTGCCTTGTAGCTGCTTAATTTCATCTTGACTAATGTATTTGGCAAGTTCAGCGTTCAGTGTCGATGTATAGTCCTCACATAGACTCTCGGAATATCTATTCTTTAGTCTGTCTTCTGTATGCTCCCAGCTTCTACTCAAACGGAGCTGAAACCTAAGTGCAGTCATCCAGGCGATATGTCTGTAAACTAGTTCTTTTTTGATAAGGTCGCTATCTTCACCTTGAACGAATGAGCAAATCTGGGCACCCAGAGATCGGCTATTATTGACAATTCCACCCCATATTTTACGAGCTTCCCAAGTTCTATCATAAGAGCTGTTATTCTTGAAACCAAGATAAAAAGCAACGGCAATACCTATTACTCCGATTGGTTGCCAAGGTAGCCCCATTCCAATTTCGAAAATATAGAATATAATAGAAATGATTAGGGAATAGAAAAAGCCGTAAATCATTGGATTTCTAGACCAGCTTAGGGTCATCCAGAAACCATAATTCTTGTTTATATACATTTTTAGTAACCTGATTTATTTTGGTATCAAGTTACTAAATTATGTTAAGAAATTAAACTTCGTTTGCTGCGGCTTGATTGATATTGAAAAGAAATGTTTTAGCAATCATCTTCCCTCTTGCTATTGCTTCTTCGGCTCTCGGTCCTTCGAATAAATCATCGACTGTACCAGCGAATAATCGTAGCCATTCAGCGAATTGTATATCGCTCATCTGAGTTTTTTTGCTAAGCATTATGTGCTTATACATTGGGTTACCTCGGAACTCGTTCTCGCCAAATAGTATCCCAGCCCAGAAATTGTACATGTGCGGTAGATGAGTTTCCCAATTTACTTCTGCAATATCGTTGAATATAAACCCTAGAATCGGACTTGCTTGTACTTTCCCGTAGAAAGTATCTACCATGAGTTTTATATCTTCCTTGTTTCTTATATCAGTTTTCATATTCTTTTTTTTAATGTTAAGTAACAGGAGTAAACATCGGACAACTTTGTCTTTTATTGTAGGAGTGTAGTAAAAATTGTGTAGTCGAAGAAAGGTGGTGGTATAGAGTTTGGGAAATAAATATTGCCGTTCATTACTTTTTAAAAATTTAAGAGGGCTAGGGTGATTTGAAATTGTCAGAATTAGAAGTTACATGATTTATAGAATTTTAGGATAGATTTATCTTGATATCAGAACAGGATTACAAGATGATTAAGATATATATGATATTATTGTGTATTGCCGTTGGCTAAAGCCAACGGATAAAAGTCAACCAACAATAATTGGACTTTAGTTCCATAGATATTAGTTCAACTCCGCTAGGAGTTCAATATTAGTAGCAATTATTATCATTTATAAATTGGAAACAACTCCTTCGGAGTTGAATATTTTTTGCCTGGATCCTTCACTCCGCTCAGGACGACTAGACTTTTTTGGAATAACTTCCATCTTTAAATCCAGTAAATTCTGATTTAGACTAAGAAGTGCTTCACCCAATAACAAAACCGGCGAAGCTGACCATAGATTCGGTCTCATCTTCTTGCCATTGGTTGTAGCCGGCAGCTAATACTTCGTTGCTATCAACTAAGCTGAGTGCTGCGTAGAATGGGGCGGTGCCGCATATTTTATTTTTGTCGGCAGCTGCTGCTATTTCTGTGAAGAAGGCATTTTTGTCGGCTTTTGTTAGCTGTTCGATTAGTGATTCGTCTTCGTGTTTTACTCGGATAAGCTCCGAAACGGCAGGGAATTCATCACCGAATTTTCTACCTACGTGAGACAAGTCTCCGCTTGAAAGTATTAAGACTTTTTTGCCAGTAGTAGCTATTGCACTTTTTATAGCATCTATAGTGCTATTATACTTTTCGTTACTATCAGGAGTAGTGTTTTCATTGAAATAGTTAGCCGGCGAACCAGTTAGTATTGGTACTATCTTGAAGCTCTTATCACCTAATAATCTTTGTAAAAACAGTAGATGGAATTCTAGTGAATGCTCTTTGTAGTGAGCTATATCATCGTAAACTATTTCGGTATTCTTTTCTATTTCAGCTAGTAATTCGTGGTCAACTTCCGCGGTTCCTAGTGGAGTTTGGAAGTCTTTTTTCGAGAACATAAAGTCGGCTGTGCTTCTGTAGTGCCCAGTTCCAAGTAGAATTACCGTATCAACTTCTTCTACATTTTTTAATGCAAGGAAAGAGCTGGCATAAGTCTTCCACGATTCTTCTAATCGCAAATCAATATGCGGAGCTAGTATAGCTTTTACTGGCTTGTCTGTTAGCTGCTTACCTTTATCTAGTATTATATCTAAGAATGCTTTTAATTCAATAGGGTCTTCTGGGTAAGAAAATGAATGACAATATGAATTTCTAACGTTTCCATTTGCATAACTTTGCATATTCTCAACAGCAATCCTAGTACTAGGGGTATCTATCATATTCAAAGTTATTAGATTATCAAGCAGTGTGTATAGCCGATCATCCGAAAGATTAAGCAGCTTTGCCGCGCCGTCTTTTGCTATTTCCTCAGCTGTTTTACCGCCATCCATCAGCAATTGTATTAACGGGTAGTAAGAGAATGGTAACGCAATCGGTTCTGCTATTAGCAGTGGGTCACTGATATATATAAACTTATTTTCGAATTCTTTGATTAGATCTATATCCAAATCTTCTCTTAACTTAATTTGGCTCATTTGGTTCACTTTGTCTTTTTTGCTTTAATTCTTCCAATTTACGTAGCTTCACTTTGAACTTCGAAACAATTATCATAAATAATACACCGGCTATTAGCATGGCTATACCAGCTATTAGAAACCAGATTTCATTAGTAACTTTATAAACCCAAAGTAGGATAAAGAAAGTCACAAAATTAGCACCTGACATGAACATAACGGACATAGTCAGATTCTTGTTCATACTATTATCAGTTTTAGCCATTATCTCAACGCCTCTTCTAGTGCTGTTTTAGCATCCGTTTTATCGTCACGATATTTGATTATTAGTGGAGTAGAAATTGACAATCCATTTTCTTTAGCGAATGGAGAGTTAATAGCTCTACTACCCGGTACAACTACTGCACCTGCGGGTATTTCTAATGGGCTTTCAGCAGAAGATGAAAGTACGGTTCCATTCACCAAATCATATACTTTTGTACTTGCGTTGAGTATTACTCCTGTCCCTAGTACAGCTCTTTCTCTGACTAATACGCCTTCGTAAACACCGCAATTACCGCCTATCATAACATTGTCTTCTATCACTACTGGTCTAGCTCCAGCTGGCTCCAGTACACCACCTATTTGTGATGCAGCACTTAAGTGTACATTTTTACCTATCTGAGCGCAAGTACCAACTAATGCGTGAGAATCTATCATAGTTCCTTCGTCAACGTAAGCACCAATATTGATATACATAGGAGGCATACAGATTACTCCTTTAGCTACGTAGCAACCACTTCTGATTGCACTTCCACCGGGTACTAATCTAACGCCGTCTTCTAGCTTCAAAGGCTTTAACGGGATTGTATTTTTATCGAAGAAAACGAATTCATCATTGATTGACATATCTTCCATTTTACTATATTTGAATAGTAGTAATATGCCTTTTTTCACCCACTGATTTGCTATCCAACCGCCATCGCCATCTGGCTCAGCCGCTCTGATAGTACCATTGTTCAGCTTGTCAATTATCTCAGCTTGAAGCTCTTTTATTTCTATTTCACTCGGATTATCGAGGTTTTCTATTCTATTTTTTAAATCCATAATTCTATCTTTATTTAATTCTAATTTACTGTTTTTTCCATTTTACAATACTGTGCGGTAGTGCATCTGTTATATGCTCTACGAAGATTATCTCTAATCCTTTTTTGATGAAAGCATCTATCTCTTCTACGTCTCTCTTATTATCAAAAGGTACTAATACTTTCTTGATACCACGCTTCTTAGCAGCTAATAGCTTCTCGCTAAGTCCACCAATCGGTAATATATTACCACGAAGAGTAATCTCACCAGTCATTGCTACATTGCCTTTCACCGCTTTGTTCGTAGCTGCTGAAACAAGTGCAGTACACATAGTAATACCAGCCGAAGGACCATCTTTAGGAATTGCTCCCTCTGGTACGTGGATGTGGACTTCCATTTCTTTAGTGAACTCTTTTGGTACACCTAGCATTTTGTAATTAGCTCTTACGTATGACAATGCTGCCATACCAGACTCTTTCATCACATCGCCTAACTTACCTGTTAGAGTTAGCTTTTCGGCTTTACTCGGCATTATATTAACTTCCAAAGGTAGTAAATCGCCACCTGTACTAGTCCAAGCCAAGCCAGTAGCAACACCTACTTTATCTTTTAGGTCTTCTTTCTTCAGTTTATGCTTTGGTGCTTTCAGGTATTCTTCTACTTTAGCAGGAGTAATTACTATACCGCTATTCTTATATTTTTTCTTGAATTCAGGATTGTCCTTCAGTGCTACGGTTTTGTCTTTTACTTTATCGCCATATTGAACTACTATCTCTTTTGCTAGTTTACGGAAGACGTTCGCAATTGTCCGCTCCAAATTACGCACACCAGCTTCGCGAGTGTATTCGGTAATTATTCGAGTTATTGCTTTATCTTCAAACTTGATTTTAATATTGTCAAAACCATATTCCTTGATTAGCTTAGGTATAATGTGCTTTTTAGCTATCTCTAATTTATCATGGTCTAGGTAAGAAGTAAGTTGTATTACTTCCATTCTATCTATTAGCGGTTGCGGTATATTGTGTAATACATTCGCAGTTGTGATAAATAGCACGTTCGACAAGTCATAGTCCACTTCTAGATAGTGGTCATTGAAGTTGATGTTTTGTTCCGGATCTAGTACCTCTAGCAATGCAGAAGCAGGGTCACCTCTGAAATCAGAAGCTAATTTATCAATCTCATCTAATAGAATAACAGGATTCTTAGTTCCTGCTTTTTTCATAGATTGGATTATCTTACCTGGCATTGAGCCAATGTAAGTTCTTCTGTGCCCACGTATCTCGGCTTCATCGCGTACTCCACCAAGTGAAAATCTCACGAATTCTCTGTTCAATGCTCTTGCTATAGATTTCGCTAATGATGTTTTACCAACACCCGGAGGGCCTACGAAGCATATAATTTGACGCTTCAACGAACCAGCAAGGTTAAGCACAGAGATGAACTCCGTGATTCTTTCCTTCGGTTTCTCTAAGTCGTAGTGGTCTTCGTCAAGTACTTTCTGTACGTGATTTATATCCAAATTATCTTTCGAAGCTTTATTCCAAGGCAACTGTGCCATTATCTCTAAGAAGTTTCTATTTACAGAAAATTCTGGTGACATCTGAGGTGTCTTTCTTAATCTGTTCAACTCCTCGTCTGCCTTCTCACGTGCGTGTTTTGGCAAATCAGCTTCTTCTAACAACTTGCGTAGTTGTTCGATTTCTGGTTCTGCTTCTTCGTCTTCACCGAGCTCTTTTTGGAGTGCTTTTATCTGCTCTCTTATGTAGAATGAGCGTTGAGTTTTCTGAATAGAATCGCTAACTCGCTCACCTACTTGGTTCTGTATTCTAGATAATTCTATCTTAGCAGTAAGTAATTTCAGTAGTTCTGTGTATTGCGATTTCAAGAACCTATGATTCAGTATTCGTTGCTTTTCTTTAATGTCCGCTTGCATATTAGCAGCAGCATAGTACATCTTTCGTACTGGGTCATCTATATTATCGAAGGCACTAACCAAATCTGGCGGTAAATTATCTTTTGAGAAAACATACTCTTTGAATATCTCACCTGTTTGGTGGATTAACTCACGTGTGTCCTTATCTTTCTCGTTGTACTTAACTGGTATTTGCTCTATCACTGCTTCCATACAATCGTTATTATCGATTGGCTTTTTTATTTTAGCGTGGAACATACCTTCTATAAGTACTTTCAGCAGATTATTAGGGAGTCTGAGCACTTGGATTATTTTTCCAATAGTACCGTACTCATTTATATCGCCTATATGTGGCTCTTCTATGTTCGAATCTTTCTGACTAGATAGGAATATGAATTTATCATTATCTATTGCCTTAGCTATTGCTTTCAGCGATGAAGTTCTGCCAATCAGAACAGGGAATATCATATTCGGGAATAATATCATCTCACGTAAAGGTAATACCGTCAAAGTCTCTGGTATCTCTACGCTTTTCATTTCCGCATCTACTATCGATTTTAATACTTCTTCTTGCTTTGCCATTTCTTTCTTGATTTATTTTTTACCCAATGTGCCTTAGACGGACATTAAGTATATTAGTTTAAAACGATTATAATATAAAAAAAGGCAACTTATTGCCAAGCTGCCTTTTACAAATTTATGCAATTTCTATTAAATAGAAGTTACTTTATGAATCCAGCCGTGTGAATCATCTGTTTCACCTCTCTGAATACCTACGATAGTCTCGTACATATCATGAGCTACTGGGCCGATTTCGTTATTATTTATTACTATTTCTTTTCCTTTATAATTCAGTTTACCAACTGGAGATATAATAGCCGCAGTACCAGTACCGAACATTTCTTTTAGTTCGCCACGTTCGTGTGCATCATATACTTCCGATATTCTGATTCTTCTTTCAGAAGTTTTGATTCCTTTTTCTTCCGCCAATGCTAGTACAGTTTCTCTTGTTACACCTGGTAATATTGAACCTTGGTCAAGTGTTGGAGTTACTAACTCATTACCTATAACGAACATAATATTCATAGCGCCAACTTCATCTACGTACTCTTGGTGAACACCATCAAGCCATAGTACCTGATCGAAGCCTTTGGCTTTTGCTTCTTTACCAGCTAATAGCGATGCTGCATAGTTCGCAGCTGTTTTAGCCATTCCCAAACCACCACGTACAGCTCTCACATATTCGTGAGAAACTAAAATACTCACTGGCTTCAAACCAGCAGCATAGTAAGAGGCAACAGGAGAGCAAATGATAACTAACTTGTAGTCATCAGAGCTATGAACTCCAAGGAAATTACTAGAACCGAACATTACAGGTCTTAAATATAATGCTTGACCTCGCTCTTTGGGAATCCAATCTTTTTCTAATGCAACTAATTCGCTAATCGCTTCTAAGAACTTTTCTTCTGGGTATTCAGGCATTACTAATCTAGTTGCTGAATTATTCAATCTAGAAGCGTTTCTATCTGGTCTGAATATATTTATCTCGCCATTGATATCATTGTACGCTTTTAGTCCTTCGAATATAGTTTGACCATAGTGCAAAGTGCACATAGTCGGTTCAAATGCCATATCACTATAAGGGATTATCTTACCTTCTTCCCACTGACCATTTTTATAATCAGCTACAAATATATGATCCGAGAAGACTTTTCCAAATCCTAGCGTATCCCAATTCACATTTTCAATTTTACTACTTTTCGCTTTTGTTATCTTAATTCTATCTTCTAATACGTTCATCTTAGTCTCCATTTTATCTTATATCATATATTGTGGATTTCTTAAATTCCGAAACGATTTACTTCTATGTTTTATTTGAAATCGTATGTTGTATCTAAATCCCTAGGGATAGATTTTAGCTTCTCTATGTTCGATTCTATTCTTTCAGTTACTTTACCGTAGTCTTTTTCTAGATTTACAGCAGCATTATAATCTCCCTCAGCTTGTATGGTTAGCACCTTACCAGCTAGTTCACCTACAACTTCAAAGAATAATTCGTCGTTAATTCCTAAAGTCCCATCCTCATTTGTAATAATCGCTCCTTTATCCATAAGAAAATTCAACTGAATCAAATTTCCCTTACCGTGAGCTTTCTCGTCACCAAATCTAATTGATCTATAAAGCCCAGCCACATAAGTCGCCTTAGCTTTCAGTACGTAATCGTCATTAATTAAACCCAAATCTTTCATTATAGATATGTTCCATAAGCCAACTATGTCTGCTTTACATTCTTCTAAGAATGAATATTTCTCTTTTAGCATAGAAGCTACTGTCACATCTTTTTTACCATACACATAACCACGCCCCAAAGTGTGCGACACTTCGTGAAGAGTTACGAAACTTGTGAAAGCTTCTTTATCAATATACTTTCTCAATTTGGGGTCTAGTATAACATTACCAATTGGACCAACAATTTGGTCAAACTTCGCTTCCATCATATTCTTGAACATAGACTTTTTAGCACCTTTAGCTTGGTGTACTCGCGGATCATTTGGCAATGAAGCAGCTATTGTCTTTGTTCCTTGCTGACCGTGACCACCGAAATACGCTACGTTTACTACTTGTAGTTTCGTACCTTTTCCAGCAGTTTCTCTTATATACTTTTTGTCGTAAGGTAATCTTGCTTCAAAATTATCAATGTTTTTCTCAAACATAGCCAATTCTTCTGATGCCTTTATATCTTTTACCATAACTATAGATTCGTATGAAGTCTTGTACCCTAATAATTTGTCAGCATAAGATTCGATTGGGCCAATCACAACATCTATATCATTACCATCCAATTCCATCCAAGCCATATCGCTTTCGTAATATTCATCAGTTCTGATTGCTTTTGCTCTTAGTATAAGGTAATTCTTTAGTGTCATATTATCAGCAAAGCTAGCAGCTTTTTCTAATAGTTTAGCCAGCTTTTCAACTTTATCTGCATAAGCTACGTGATAAGGAATAGCTTTCAAGCCCGTTTCATCTTTACTAATGATAGTATATAGACTAGTGAATTCGTCTTTTACATCTGGGTTTTCAGTTATGTAGTTCTCAAAATCACTTTTTGTCATATCAACTGGGTAGAAATTTCCACCGTCAGGTCTTACACTAGGTCCGTCACCAACGAATCTTTCACTACCGTAAATCTCATCATAAGGGCCGTAGTTTATATTCACATAATCGAGGTAAACTTTCGCCGATTTTGAGCTACTATTCTTAAGGGAATCTCTGATGCTAATAGCATCTGGTGTATTTTGAATCCAAAATATATCATCGGACACTTGCCCGGCTTTTACCAATAACTCTATTACTTTTTTCTGGTTAGAAGTAAGGTTGGAAACATCAGCCGATATTTTAGTTGGGCTGTATGCCTTTATTCTTTCTATTACTTTTTCCATATTTTCATCTTGATTATTGAATTCTTCAATTTCTTCCTCCGATGAGCAAGCTATAAATGCGAACAAAAATACTGTCAGTACTATGGTGTTGAAAATTCTCATTTTTCTCCTTATTATATAGAATTATTAGGAATTTTGTGATAAGTCTTATATTATTGGGAGTTAAAAATCGTTTAAAAAACAATATGTATTTCTACCCAATTATAAGAATCAATATAAGTAAAAACTATGAAAACAACAAAATTTAGTTCTCCTCATAAGTGCCTAATATATAGCATCTTAGTAGTGCTTCTCGCATTCAACCCTACTTACAACCTTGTTAGTAAGGAAATTAGCAAGCCATGGTTACAGGGCTTAGATGCTAATCAGCTTTACGTATTAGTAGAGTCCGATGACACAAAAAATATAACAGTACACTACCAAGTAAAAGGCGATGCATCTATGCAGAACCTAACCTCTATCACTAAGTTCTACCGCAAATCGAACTTCGGAGGTAATACTTATGTCCATAGAATACTATTAGAAAATTTGAAGTTTGGAACAGAATACGAATATTGGATAGACAGCAAAGAAAAATTCGACTTCCGAGTTCCAAATGAAAGTGGCGAATTCACTTTCGCTAATATGGGTGATAACCGCTCAGGCACAAAACACTGGAGAAGAATAATTACAAATATGGGAACCGAAAACCCTGATTTTATGATTTTCAACGGAGATTTGGCTTATAAAAAAGAATATAACTATTGGATAGACGAGTTCTTCGTAAAAGAAGCACAGACAGTTTTCACCCAATACCCATTCTACAATGCACCCGGAAATCACGAAGGGTGGAACGATAACACTGAAGCCTTCACTCAGTCAACTTCTATTAGTCAAGAGCCAAGACCCTACTATTCCTTCGAGAGAGGCGATGCTCTATTTTTGATATTGAACACAGAAGTTGCAGTTGGCTCTAATAGTCAGCAATGGAAATTCGCGGAAGGGCAACTGAAGCATACAGACAAGAAATGGAAAATAGTCGTGTTCCATATACCAGCTTACAGCTCTGGTGCACATGGCGAGAACAAAGCTATGAAGCTAATGACCCAGAGAATATTCGAAAAGCAAGGAGTGCAACTAATACTAACAGGGCACTCGCACTACTACCAACATAATTTGGTAAACGACATACACCACATGGTACTAGGTGGTGGCGGTTCAGGTCTGGCAACTCCCAAAAAGGCGAGCTACACAGTTGAGCAAGCAAAGAAATATCACCACGCTATAGTGAATGTAAACTCCGAAAGAATAAAGTTCATAGTGAAAGACATAGATATGAACGTAATAGATGATTTCGAGATAAAGTAGGCGTAATAGTAAAAGGGATTCAAACTGATGATGACCTTGTAGAGACGTATTGTTTACGCTGAGCGACGCCGAAGTGCATACGCCTTTACGAAGCTCAGTCATCCTGATAACGTCGCAGGCGTTAGAAGGATCCAGGAAGAAGAAAGTATTGCCTTTGGCTTCAGCCAATGGATAGAATAATTCTATCTGTAGCCCCCTTAAATTTTCATTCCTTTGGCTTGACAGGTAAGGGGGTTCCTGCTTTCAGCTGGACAAGTGGGGGATTTATTAGATTTACCCACTTGCATTATCCACATACTATTACTATATTTAGCGAGGCAGAACCACACCACAAGAAAAAACTTTCGTCTTTTGTGAGACGTTTTTGCTGTTGGGGTGTCTATATAGGTATGGACTTGTGCAATTTCGGAAAAACTATTATGAAAACTATTCTACTTCTTATACTTATTGTCATACTCTCATCTCCTATATACTCCCAAAAAGAATATAACGAATGGGTTATTGGTTATAATCTTGGACTTTCATTTAATAATCCTAATAAAGAAGTTGAAGTCAGGACTGATTTTACTTTGCAAGAATTTGACTATGATACAATTCCTACCTGGTTAATGATGCATCCAACAAATATTTCAGATAAAATGGGTAATCTAAAATACTATTCATTAGCAAGCTATTTAAGATCAAACCAATCTTCTTTAAATAATGAGAACTTGTTAGGTGGATACATTGAACATTACGACGATCCAGGTGTTGGTAGAGAGCGATGTTATAATTATAATTGGTCTGGTGCAAAGCAAAATTCAATTCTTTTAAATATTGATAGTACCTATATAAGAATAGCTAATAATCTTATTAGACAAGGTAACAGCAACTTAAGCTATAGCATATTAAAAAATGATAACTTCATTGTTAAAGACAAAATTTTCAAATCAAACTACATATCAGGTGGTTTACACGCCATTAAGAATTTCAAAACAAATGATTATTGGTTAATTACTTATAACGAATCTTCAGAAAATTACACCTCTCGATTAGTTAATCAAGATGGAGTAGTTAAAGAGCCAAATAGTCAGCTAATATCAAAACTTCGCAATGTTTCATTTGGTTTTAATTGTAGTATGATTAAATCCTCCCCCAATGGACAATATATTATTGCTGTTTTTAATAGGTTGGGAAATAACTATAGTACAACTAACTCCCAAGAGTCATATTTTGAACTACTTGAGTTTAATCCATTAACGGGTCATTTCATCAAGAAAATCAGCACAACTTTAGGCACAAACGGTGTAAGTGCAGAGTTTAGTGAAGATAGTAGGTTTCTTTTTTTAAGTGATTTATGGATTAAAGGTCAGGAATTCTATCTTCTCAAAGTAGATTTATTTGAGGAAATGGTAAATAAAATAATAACTCCAACTTATGGCGGTATCAATACGTCTGCTCACGCTTTGCAACTAGCCCCAAATGGTAAAATTTATGCATCTTGGAAAGATCTATTATCGGGTTTAGATTGTGAGGGGGGTATTCTTATTTCAGAATTTGAAATTAGTCCTACGGCTGAAAAACATGTAATTTTTAAAAATGTCATGGCTAAAGGTGGAAATGAACAAAAATTCTGGGAATTCCCTAACATCCCTACATCGCAGTACTTGAGAGTTTATACTAAATCAAAATACTCAGTTTGTGAAAGTATTGAATTGCAATTAGAGTCTTTCGTTGTCTATCCGCAAGCAGACACAATTTATAGTTGGACAGGACCAAATGGCTTTACTTCGGATGAACAGAATCCCTTATTGAAGAACTTAACAAAAGCTGATGAAGGAATTTATATTGTTACTGTTAATGGTGGAGAAGTACCCTATACAGCAGAAACTTATGTGAAAGTCAATGTATCTCCAAAACCAATAATATTAAAAAGACCAGATAAAAAACTATGTGTAGGAAGTGAGCTAATACTTAGTACAGAAAAAGAATATGAACATTACTTATGGTCAACTGGTGACACTACACCAGTAACAAGAGTATATAAGAGTGGAACATATAGTGTGTCAGTAATCGACACATTTGGTTGCGAAGGAATGACTTCAATTGACATAATATTCTATGGGGATAGTGAATTAGCAATAGAAGGAGATACAATTAAATGCACAGGCGAATCAGTAACGCTTACAAGTACAGATGAATACCCTGAATATAAGTGGTCGAATGGCGAAAAGACTCGTTCAATAACTATAACCACTCCAGATAAATTCACATTGACAGCTAAAACAGAAGAGGGGTGTACTGTATCACGAACAATAGAAGTGAAAGACCACCCGAAAGTAAATGCAGACCTAAAACCTACACCAACAACAATATGTAAGGGCGATTCAACCCTTTTGGAATCAAAATATACACCTCAGAACTATAGCTACGAGTGGAACACAGGAGCTACAACAAGGGGAATCTATGTAAGTGAGAGTGGAACTTACAAGCTAATAATTACCGATACGAGAACTGGTTGTACTGACAGTACAGAAATCGCAATCAGCGTTGAAGACAACCTGCAACCTGATATCATAGGTGGAGACATTTGCTCTGGTCAATCTGCAACTTTAGAAGCTCTTCCCAACGACCCAAGCTACACATACAAGTGGAGCAACGGCGAAGAAACACCAGTTATAATTGTAACACAACCAGGAAAATATTCTGTAACAGTAAGCAAAGCTGGATGTGTTGGTACATACGAGTTCATAGTCAACGAAAGCCCAACCCCTGAGTTTGAGATATTGGGTGAAACTATCATTTGTAATAATGAAACTGCTGTACTTAGCAGTAGCGAAGACTTCGCAGAATACTTATGGTCGACTAATGAAATCACCAAAGAAATTGAAGTCAATCAAGCAGGAACATATACCCTAACCGTAACTGATAGCAATGGATGTAGTGAAACAGAAACACACACGGTTGCTAAATATGAACAGAAATTCGATATTAGCAAGGACAAAATTGATTTTGGTAAGGTTTATATAACAGAAACTAAGTCAGATAATACTACTATAACTAACAACAGTGGATTTGAAATTACTTTAGCTAACGGTCAAACAATAGCAGATGGACAATCATATCCATACAACTATGATTTTGTACCGACACAACTAGGACCATTCAACAACAGTATTGATATTAGCATTGTAGATCCATGCGATACAGTTATTACCATACCGATAACAGCAACAGTATATGCGAGAACTACAATCAGCACAGAAGATATTTACACCCAAATCGGTCAAATAGAAACTATTCCAGTTTATCTAGAATGCGAAGCCGATTTACCAGCTCAAGAATACACTATCACAACAGATATTGATAGAACTGTATTCTTCACGAACGATAGTTATACTATAACTCAGAATCAACCAATTAATAAAGCAAAAACTAATATCCATAACCTAACTGGAACAATATTATTATCAGATGATTTGGAATATGATATTACGTTCCCTATCTACTCATTCACTAATCCATATATTGAAGTTATAGAGCAACCTGGTAGGATTTACATAGATTCGGTTTGCGTATTTCCACTAAGAAACATCACTACATTTGACCCAACAACTCTTGATATATCACCAAACCCAGCTAGTGAGCAACTGAACATTGACATCACCACTGGTGTACAAGGGACAATGAAACTAGAGCTTGTAGCTACTGATGGTAGAGTTATCTACTCAGATGAGTGGACACAATCTACAAAGTCGAAGCAGATGCAAATAAATACAATCAATATACCTAGTGGGTTATATCAAGTACGGTTGATTACTCCTTACGATGCTATTACTAAGAGTGTTATAGTGGTGGAGTAGTGTGATTTTACATTGTAGAGACGTATTGCATACGTCTCTGATTCCATTTTCATTTTGAGACGTATGCAATACGTCTCTACGAAGTTCTGTAATCTTAATGCGATTAATCTTACATTCAGCTTGGTCTGAAAGAAATAGGCATTAAAATTTAAGAGATTACCCCTCTAATTCCACCAATAGTTTTAAAGTAATTCGGTAAGCTAAATTCTAATTTCATATATTTGCTGAGTATCAAAATGAAACGATAATAATAGTAATTATGTTAGATTTAGCACAAATTTTAGATTTAAAACACGAGGTTATACTTGCCTCCGGCTCTCCTCGCCGTAAGAAGTTGTTGGAACAAATAGGACTGAAATTCGATGTCATTCCTGCTGATATAGATGAGGACGTTATTACCGAGCAAGACCCTGCGAAGTTCGTGATGGAGCTAGCTAGTCGCAAAGCAAAGCACGTAGCCAATTTCAAGCAGGACAAAATTGTCATCGGTTCGGACACGACTGTCTATTTGGATGATGTACTCTTGAATAAACCAGCCGATGAGCAAGAAGCATATTCTATGTTAACTCAGTTAAGTGGTAAAACGCATCAGGTTTATACTGGTGTTTCGCTTGTTCATTATGATAAATTGGTTAACTTCTACGTGAAGACCGATGTTACTTTCCGTGAGCTAGGTGAAAGAGAGAAGTACGCCTATATAGCCACTGGCTCACCTATGGATAAAGCTGGAAGCTACGGCATACAAGACGATTTCGGCTCAGTCTTCGTAGAAAGTATAGTCGGCTGTTATTATAATATAGTCGGTTTCCCACTATCGAGATTCTACCAGGAGATAAAGGATTTCAATGATAAGTTATAAGAATAGAGAAAGAGCGAATATCTTTTTACTCCTATTACCTTGGATTTTGACTTTCCTTGTGTTTTGGGCGTATCCAGTTATTTACTCCTTTATACTTAGCTTATCCGAATATAAAACTCTGAGTAATGAGACTAATTTCATAGGATTGGGGAACTACACAGCTCTTTTTTCTGATGAGACTTTCCTCAAATCATTATCGAATACACTTATTTTTGTATTCGTTACTGTGCCTATTACCACTACGTTGGCGACCTTATTGGCAGTGCTAGTAGATAGAACCAATGGCAAACTAAAAGAATTTTTCAAGGCAGCATACTTTCTGCCATCGGTGACATCACTCGTAGTGATAGCACTGATTTTCAAGAATCTATATAGCAAAGAAGGGTACATAAATACCCTCCTTCAAATGGTAGGAATGGGCGGTCAACCCGATGGTTGGCTTCAGTCAGTTGAGACTGCACTGCCAGCTATTATGGCTATGGATATATGGATAGCGACTGGATACTATATGATAATAGTATTGGCTGGATTGCAGACTATACCCAAAGAACTATACGAAGCAGCCGACATATCTGACGCATCGCCGTGGCAACAGTTTAAGAGTATAACTTTACCAATGCTGAAACCGACTTTGCTATTTATATTAGTTGTGAATACTATAAAATCGTTCCAAGTATTTATAGAAATATACGTGATGACTAAAGGCGGGCCGCTCAACGAGACGTCAACTCTGGTATATCAAGTATATCAGAACGCATTCGAGATGGCCGATAAAATGGGTTACGCTTCGGCAGTGGCTTATGTACTATTTTTTATTATATTGATGATATCACTTTTACAGATGAAATTACTGAGGGAGAAATACTAGATGGATGGTTTAATAGCAGGAATTATAGGTTATTTACTCGGGTCAATTGCGTTTTCGAAGATAATAGTGAAACAAGCAACTGGACTAGACCTCACGGTAGAAGGTAGTAAAAACGCAGGGGCTATGAATAGCTACGAAATCACTGGGAAAAAGTGGATTGGTTTTGCTGTGTTTATCCTTGATGGATTCAAAGGTTTTTTGGCTTGTATGACAGTATATATGCTATTCCCACAAAGTGATGAATTGATGTTGCTACTATCTTACGCAGGGGTTTTCGCTGTTATAGGGCATAACTTCAATCTGTGGTTACGTATGAAAGGTGGGCGAGGATTAGCTACGGCTGTCGGAGTGCTACTTTTTATCAACCCACTTGCTATTTTCCAATGGGGTATTGTGTGGATTATCTCGTATAATGGAGTCCGAAAGAATGTACACGTGGCTAATGCTTTAGCGACTATTGGAGCACCGATAATGGTGATGATTTCACCAGATAAATTAATAGAAATCACAACTTTTGTAGCTTTCGAAGATGCTACTAGATACTTTCAACTTGTTGCAATGCTTGCGTTTGTTATATTACTAAAACACGTCGAGCCATTGCAGAAGTTAATAGAAGAAAAGAAATTATTCAGCGAATAGGAAAGGAATATTATGCCTAGATTTTTTATGGTTGACGGAATGTCACTAGTTTTCAGAGCTTACCACGCTATGTTTCGTTCAGAGTTGACCAATACTGTTGGTGAGCCAACTGGTGCGGTTTTCGGCTTTGCCAATATACTTACGTCACTATTAGATAAATATGACCCAAAACATATATTAGTAGTTTACGATACTCACGCTCCTACTTTCAGGAACGAAATGTATGATCTATACAAGGCAAATAGAGCTGAATTCCCCGAGGATTTGGGACCACAGATAACTAAGATAAAAGAAATGCTTAATCTGTTTGGGATTTCTCAGATGGAACTAGATGGATTTGAAGCAGATGATTTGATAGCTACTTTGGCAAATAAAGCATCAGAACAAGAAATAGATTCATATTGCTTAACGAGTGATAAAGATTACTACCAGCTAGTAACCGACCATATTAAAATATTAAAACCTGCCCACAAAGGCGGCGCATTAGAAGTCGTTGACTACCCAGAAGTTCGAGAGAAATTCGGTGTTCGCCCCGATCAAGTTATAGATGTTCAAGCACTGATTGGCGATTCGGTAGATAATATCCCAGGTGTAAAAGGTATTGGAATAAAGACAGCATTCCCTCTAATAGAGCAGTATGAGTCGCTGGAAGGTGTTTATGAGAATTTGGACGAGATACGTAGTAAGTCAGTAAAAGCAAAGCTAGTAGAACATAAAGAAATGGCTTTCCTCTCCAAGCAACTAGTAACTCTGAAAAAAGATTGCCCGATAGAGTTCAACTTTGATGATTATGAATTCAAAGACACAAACTATGAGGAACTAGACAAGTTCTTAGCACACCAAGGATTCCGTACACTGCGAACTAGATGGTTCGAACGCTCTGGTAGAACAGGGAGTGTAAGCCCTCCTGAATTTGAGGAAGAAGGTGCAGAATTAGAGACGATAGAGTCTATTGAAAACGATTATAAAATGGTAAATACTAACCAAGGTTTAATAGATTTGGTCGCTGAAATAGAGAAGCACGATGTACTTTCAGTTGATTTGGAAACTTCTGGTTTAAATAAGAATGAATGTGATATAGTAGGAATAGCCTTATCTTTCAAAGAGAAAACGGGATACTATATACCAGTAATTGACAATAGTGAATTGGAGCTAATAAAGCCTCAGAATAAGTCACTATTCGAGCAAGAAGAGATAGATGAAACTTATATGAACCGCAAGCTAAGAGCTGACAAATCACTATCTATAAATTATGTAATTGATATGCTGAAACCAATCCTCGAGAGCAAAAAGATTGGTAAATGCGGACAGAATATCAAATTCGACCAATATATACTAATGCGTTATGATGTACTAATAGCTCCAATAGTATTCGATTCGATGATAGCGAGTTATGTGCTCAACCCAGACGAAAAGCTAAACCTAGACGCCCTTTCTGAAAAATGGTTGGGCTACAAACCAGTTGCCATCAAGTCTCTAATCGGTGAGAAGAAGAAAGACCAGAAGTCCATGGCAGACCTCAACCCCGAGGATATTTCAGATTATGCATGTGAAGATGCAGATTTGGCACTGCAGCTTAAAAACGAAATGGAGTCATCCTTACTAGGTAGCTCACAAGAAAAACTAGCTTACGAGATAGAATTTCCGACTATTACTGTTCTGAACAAAATGGAAATGTGCGGAGTCAGCATAGACATAGACGCATTGGAAGAGCTACAAGCAGAGATTTCCAAGAGAATAGATAAGCTGGAAGAAGCAATATACGATGAAGCAGAAGAGCAATTCAACATTAATTCTCCGAAACAGTTATCAGAGATAATGTTCGAGAAGATGGGAATACCAGCAGTCAAGAAAACTAAAACTGGTTATAGCACAAACGAGCAAGTACTCAGCCAACTAGCACCTATGCACACTATAGCAGAGTTAGTGCTAGACTATCGTCAGCTGAGTAAGCTACAATCCACCTATGTGGAATCGCTCCCTAGAATGGTATTCGAAGGAACGAATAAGATACATACGACTTATAACCAAGCCGTAGCAAGCACAGGAAGACTATCATCAACGGACCCAAATTTACAGAACATACCAATCCGTTCAGATTTGGGTAAAAAAGTCCGCAAGGCATTCATACCAAGTGAAGGGAATATACTATTAGCAGCTGATTACTCGCAAGTCGAATTGCGTATAATGGCGTATGTATGTGGTGATGAGAAAATGCTAAGTGGCTTCATAAATGGTGATGATATTCACGCTGCTACAGCAGCTGTTCTGAACGATATACCACAAGAGCAAGTCACTCAGGATATGCGACGAATAGCAAAGACTGTGAACTTCGGAATAATGTACGGACTGGGTGCTTACGGTCTGGCAGAGCGTTTGGGCATTAGCCGAGGCGATGCTAAAGATATAATTGACAATTACAAAGAAAAGTACCACGGCATTATAAAGTATATGGATGATACTGTTGATTCGGCAAGGGTAAAAGGATATGCCGAAACACTATGTGGTCGTCGTCGTTACTTCCCGAATATCAATAGTAAAAACAGAATGCTGAAAAATGCAGATGAGCGAGCAGCTATCAATATGCCTATACAAGGTACTGCATCGGATATGCTGAAAATAGCAATGATAAACATAGACGAAGAAATGACTAAGCGAAAGCTAAAATCGAAGATGATACTCCAAGTACACGATGAGCTAGTATTCGATGTAGTAAAATCCGAATTAGATGAACTAAAAGAGCTAGTAATAGAAAAGATGAGTACTGCATTACCACTCGGTGATGTACCAGTAGTCGTTGACACAGGTACTGGTATCAATTGGTTCGAAGCGCATTAGTAAAAAATAATTCCGATAATTCCCCTCTTGAGGGGTGGACTGCGAAGCAGGACGGGGTGGTTAAAAAGTCTAGGAAATTATTCTGAATCACTGATTAATCAGATTAAAAGATTTCACAGATTCATAAGTACTATTTGTCAGAATCAGAAATTGCAGAATTTAAGAATTTCGGGAATTCCCACGTCACTCTGAACGGAATGAGATGAAGTGAAGAGTCTAGGAATAAACCTGTCACAGCGAGGACTGAAAGGACGTGCCTGTCAAGCCAATGGCATGATCAGAGGTAGGGAACACCAAAGGTGTTAGAAGAGTCCAGGCAACTAATACTACCGTTTGCTTTACCAACGATTAATTCACTACCTATTTCGCCAGCTTTCGAAAAAGGGCTTGATGAAGTATTGAGGGATTAGAGTCTTGATTACTTTGACGTCTTGTTTAAGTGTGCTTTCACTATCAAGAAAGGCGAGTATATCATACGCCTTTGCCGTAGAGAACATATCTGTGAATAGCTGATGACCTTGGTATTTGCCGTCTGCTAATACTTTCAGCATAGTACTATCATAGAGCTTAAACTTGTTTGAAATATGCTCTTCTTTGAAGTGAGGTGTGCCATTTGATTGGTAACTTTCTATAATCTTTGTGATAGTCTTTTGTGTGTTAGTGAAGGTGTACCCAGTAGAACCACGAGTATCTCCGCCCATCGTTCCTATGTTGATTATATTACCATCAGCTCTAGCGAATGGATAATCAGTCATCGGTATTACTCCGAATTCACTTTCTACTATCTTGTATTCTTTGATATTTAGTACTTCGGTAATGTATTCCGCTATTTTTTGGTCATAAACCTCTTTCCCTAATAACTTATCAGAGAATAGTGTATATTCTATAAGTGCAGTTTTCTCCGAAGTGGGTAGTACGTAGAAGAAAGTGTTACCATTTTCTTGACCTGTACGGAAGTCCATCAAGTGTATTCGCTTAGTATCTAGATTTAACTCATTCGATTCTATTATGACACCTTTGAAGTGCTGAAGCAGATAAGTATGCTTTTCGTCTAATTTTGGTTTTTTGTAGATAGAGTTGAACACATATTCTGAATGGTATTTAGACTTATCTGTGACTACTTCGCAGCTCTTAGACAAAGAATTAATGCTGATTATACTCTCATTGACTATAGTTACATTCGGCTGCGATTTCAGATAATCAAGTGTAAAATTATAGAAATCTATACTTCGTATCATATTATAACTATAACCAGTTGTATCTAGTGCGAAGCTCCTATTATCAACACTGAAAAAGGACATCTCATCCCACTTTCTGTATATTATTTCTTCAAAAGGAGAAGTAGAGTTTTCCCAAAAACACCAAGTTCTATCGTTTGTTGATTTGTCGCTTTTGTCTATTATAAGGATTGATTTGTCTGCCCATACGCCTGATAGTAATGCCCTATAAGCTAGACTTAGCCCAGACATGCCACCACCACAAACTATAATGTCATATTCCATTTTCATAGATTGTTAGGCGAATAAAGGTTAGAATTATTATGAATTTAGAATGCTATTAAGAAACGTAGCATTTCTGGTAATTTACCTAGTGATATTAGTCTGAATCCGAGGAAAGTACCAAAGCCAATGAATGTAACACCAGCTGCTTGTTTGATTCTGAATATCATATTAGTAGAGAATTTGTGCTTATATTTGTTCGTAATTGAGGCAATAAAATTAACCCAAAATAGGTTGCCTAACCCGAATCCGAGAGCGAAAAGGAAGTTAGAAACTGCTCCACCAGTAGTCATACCAGCTTCGTGTACCCATATAGTAACTGCCGCAAGAGAAGGTAAAAACGTGGGGTTTGCTAGGTTAGTCAGTGCTATTGCAATACCTAAAAATAGAGGTCCTTTCTTGCTAATTTTGGAAGCGTAGCCACTCGTCGCTTCATCGCCTTTTTTTACTTTTCTTTTCTTTGCTTTTAGATTTAGGAACCCAATTATAAATAGAGCTGAAATTGCTCCAATTTGGAATACTAGGTATGCTGCTGGGTAATCTTTGGAAAAACTACTAAGGGTAGAGATAGCCGCTGATGTGGCGAATATAACGCCCAAACAGTAGATAAAGTCCATTATGGCATTGCCAAGTGCAAGCTTAAAACCTGCCTTTTTGTTCTGGAATAGCCCTATCTCAATAGCTGTAACTCCAACCGGTCCAGGTGGCAGAGCCAAAACAACACCAACTATGAATCCAAAGAGTATAGATAAATCCAAGAGAACCTAATGGTTGTTAGAAATATAAGAATTATGCCTTTTGACACAGCCCTAAAGAGCAAGTAACGAAAATTATTTTAGAAAACAAAATTATGTTCTTAAGTGACCGCGGTATCTAGTTAATTGATATGGCATTACGTAAGATTAATAATTATTGAATAGTAAGCGTAAGTCCAATACCACCGACAAAACCAGATAGGTCTGAATTTTCGATTCCGTTATATTCCAATCCTGAAATAAAACGATAGCCGATATTAAAATCTATCAATAATGTATGAGTTATATGAAAATAGAGGTTCGCTTCTGGCTCAATATTGAATAGCCAATCACCTGTTAGATCATCGCTTACAGGAGAGTTACCAAAGCTTGTATATGTTGCTTGCCCAGTGCTGATATTCAATCCAACTGAAAAGGGGAGAGTATAGCTATTAGAAACGAAATAATCTATGTTTATACCAAATAAATCATAAAGTAATGCTGCCTTGAGACCATCTTCATTTGGACTAAAAACCACAGAATTATCAAATATATAGAAGTAATGAGCACCGACCACCAAATCTTCACTAGCATACACGCCCAGTTTGACACCCAAATCATTCATAGCATAGCTATCATTTGTAGTATATTTGTATTTTGCTGTAATCATCGCCTTGTTTTTGCTGTTTGTTTGCATTGGCTCTGTCTCGTACCTATCGAACTGTCCACCCGGTAGCTCTTGCGAATACAAAGCACTACTTGCAAATAATAATATTACAGCTATTATAAACTTCAATTATTTTAACCTATTAATTACGGATTTCAGTTTTTCTTCTACTTCTAATGCTATTGCACCCAAAGCCTCGTTTCCTATTGCTTGCATTGATGCCATAGGGCTAACTGCTGAAACTTCGAATTCGCCTGCTCCAGCTTCTACTACTATCACGTTGCAAGGAAGCATAACGCCAACTTTTTCTTCTATGCTTAGTGCCTTATGAGCAAAATGCGGGTTGCATGCTCCTAATATACGATACTTTTTGAAATCTACATCTATTTTTTCTTTCAAAGTTTTAGTAATATCAATCTGAGTTAGTACGCCAAACCCTTCCGTTTTTAGTTCGGCAGTTACTCTATCTATGACTTCTTCGAATTCGCCTTTTACCTTTGTGCTATATGAGTAGTTCATATTACTATTGTCCTAAATTTATGTGAAACTTATTTTTAATTTATCCAGTATTGTATGTTATGAAGTAGTACAAAACAAAATATTTTGTTTTTAAACTTTCTATATTAACAATCAACAATCTAAGTAAGGAAACCCAAATGAAATCTAATCTACAATCTAAATTGAAAAGCAATTATAAGAACCTCATACTATTAATATTAGTGTCTGTGGTCGCAACTTCCTGCGTCTCTATAGAGACTACTTCTTATACTGACCCAGACTTTGTAAATAAGAAATATGCCAAATTCTGTGTTTATTCGGTTGAGCAAAACCTTAATAGACGTGCTTTGGTGGAGAGGGTATTTACAGAAGAATTCAAAGCCGCAGGGATTTACGCAGTGGAAGGATCTATGATATTCACACCCACTAGAACATGGGACGAAGCCGATTTCCAATCGCAGTTAACTAAAAATGGTTTCGATGGGTTTATCAAGATTGAAATTATCGATGAAAATGTGAATGAAAGAGTAACTCCGCAAATACATACTAACACAGAGACTAGGACTATTAAGAAAAAAAATGGCAAAGACGCGACTATAACTGAATCTAATACTTATGTAACGAATGACGTAGATGTATATATGAATAATCAATTCCAAGCTGATCTGATAGATGTTACAAGTAATAAAACGGCTTGGAAGGGATACTCGAGCACCTCTGCTCAGGTGAATATGGTAGGTATGGACATAGAAACAATTATCGAGAAATTTGCTGAAGATGTGATAGAGGAATTGCAAGCCAAGGGGCATGTGAAATAGACACATAGATAACTAACAGTCTAAAACTTTAATACCCAAAGTTTGCCGATTTGAAGTAATAATATTGTAATTCCCCTTTTCGAGAAAAGGGGTGGCAGACGCACGCAGTGTGTCTGACGGGGTATTTACATATCCACAAAGCTTGTTATTAACTGATTCTTTAAATCTAATTTTATACTTTTTTTCTCTATTCTGTCTTTCTATTCTACAAACACCCCGTCAGCTAAAGCTGCCACCCCTCTTTCGCGTTGCTTAAAGAGGGGAATTTCACTACTCCACCACAAACTTCTTAGAGTATTTGACATCATTCATATCTGTTAATTGTAAGAAATAAACACCCGATTGAAGTTTACTTACATTTATAGTATTACTTGTGGTGAGGTAAGTATTATTATTTATGATAACTTTGCCTGACAAATCAACGATACTTTGTTGAACAATAGAAGTGATATTATTAGTTTCATAAGTTAGTAGTGTGTTAGTTGGGTTGGGATATATTGATATATTCTTAAATATTTGTTCTTCCTTTACATCTGTGATTACATCACTGAGTTTGAAGACGCCAGCCCCAGCTGTAATAAACCAAAAATTGCCGTTTGCATCTAGTTTGAAGTCTGTAAAACTTGAATGACCTGATGGATTGTAGAGACTATCTGGTGCAGTATATGTTTCCCATAATTCTGTTTCGGGATTGAAATGATGAAGGTTACTTTTCTCCGTAATCCAAAGATTGTTAAATTTATCGACTATAATTGTATGTGGAATATTAAAGCCAGAGCTAATTGGGGTTTCTGTAGTGTCTCTAACTACCCATTCTTTTGAAATAGTGTTTAAATGCATTAAGGAGTTTTGATTGTTAAAAACCCATACATTATTAGCACTGTCTATTGCAAGCCCATCATAATAATAAGGATTAATATGAGCGTAATTATCTAAATTGCCATTGGAATATTTAAACATTCCATAATAAGAAGTGGTAAACCAAATATCATTATTCCTATCTAGCTCTATTTCAAAGACTTCATTATTATTATTTTCAAATACATGTCTAATCCTTGACCAACTATTGTTTTCAAATCTCCAAAGGAATTCTGCAGTTCCAATCCAAGCAATATTATTTTTATCAAACGTAATATCATAAACTTGAAACGCATCAAATGACGAGTTGTTTACATTATAAGCAATCCAATTTTCACCATCAAAAACACTAACACCATCAACTTCGCTTAAACCACACCAAATAATATCATTTCTATCTATACCGACAGAGTAAAGTTCATTACTTGTTATGTCAGAATTCAAAGTATCATAAACAGTCCAATTAAAACCATCAAATTTTAGTAAACCACTTATTGATGCAAACCAAATATTTTGTTTAGAATCAATGTCCAAATCATTTAGTTGTCTATCGTAAATACCCAAATCTTTTAAATCATAGTTTGTCCAAGTCTGGGAGCTAAGTACAGTTGATAGAACTATAAATAGAATAATTGATTGCTTTTTCATCTTAATAAATATGGTATTTGTAAATATTTAATTACAAAATACAAAAAATTAGCAATTTAAGGGTACTTCTAATTGGTATAACAAAAAAAATGGCCACCCAATTCAGGCAGCCACATTTCGATTTCGATTTCTTATTTCTACTAAGAATTCAGACCATTTAAGAATTGGTCGTTGTTCTCAGTGTTGCGTAGTCGGTCTAGTAAGAACTCAACGGCTTGGACAGATTCCATTTCGTTTAGCACTTTACGAAGTACCCATATACGGCGAAGTTTGTCTTCGTCTATTAGTAGTTCTTCTTTTCTAGTACCAGATTTATTAACCTCAATAGCAGGATATACTCTTCTATTCGAGATTTTTCTGTCTAATACTAGCTCCATATTACCAGTACCTTTGAACTCTTCGAAGATTACATCATCCATCTTAGAGCCAGTTTCGATTAGAGTAGTCGCTATGATAGTTAGTGAACCGCCACCCTCTATATTACGAGCAGCACCAAAGAATCTCTTCGGTTTGTGAAGTGCATTTGCATCCACACCACCCGATAGTATTTTACCAGAGTGAGGTATGACTGTGTTGTATGCACGAGCTAGACGAGTAATAGAGTCAAGTAGGATAACTACATCTTGCCCAGCTTCTACTAGTCTTTTCGATTTTTCGATTACCATTTCTGCCACTTGTACGTGTCTTTCTGGTGGCTCATCGAACGTAGAAGCGACAACTTCTGCTTTTACAGAACGTTCCATATCCGTTACTTCTTCCGGTCTTTCATCTATTAGTAGAACTATTAGCTTTACTTCAGGATGATTACGCGCTATAGCGTTTGCCATTTTTTGAAGGATAACAGTTTTACCAGATTTAGGTGGTGCAACTATTAGTCCTCTCTGACCTTTACCGATTGGAGATAGCATATCTACTATTCTCATAGAGTAATCAGTAGGTAATGATTCTAAGCTAATCTTTTCTTCAGGATATAGCGGAGTCAAATTATCGAATAGAATTCTATCGCGGATTGTTTCCGGAGCTGAGAAGTTTATAGTCTCAACTTTTAGCAATGCGTAGAATCTTTCTGCTTCTTTTGGTGGACGTACCATACCGGTAACTGTGTCACCAGTTTGCATTCCGAATCTTTTTATCTGAGACGGTGAAACATAGATATCGTCGGGAGACGGCAAGTAGTTATAACTCTGAGAACGTAGGAACCCATAACCATCAGGCAATACCTCTAATACTCCACCGCTGGCTAATAGACCATCATCGTTAGCAGTTTGCTCGCGTTTGTTGCGTTGCTCTTCTACTATTTTTAAGATAAGGTCTTGCTTACGGAGTCCACTAATACCAGTTATCCCTAGGGATTTTGATATTTCGTTTAGCTCGGAGATTTTTTTAGTTTTAAGCTCATCTATATCTATAATAGGAGCTGGAGGAGGTGATTGTGAAGGAGTTATATGGCTAGTTCGCTTATAACCAGTGTTTTCTCTGCCGGATGAGAATTTTCTCTTCGGTCTTCTATTGTCTCGTTGTTTCATAACGTCTTTTTAAAGAAATAATTTATAATATTCATTTGTTGGATTTTTAGTTTGAATTGAACTTCTACGAGATTTGTAGTTAGAATAAGTCTATTATTTGAATAAATAGGATACTCGGTGTGTTCGTTCAAAGGCAAGTTATAACTTTTTTTCTTATTTCAAAAATTAAAAAGTATTTTTTTTCTTCTAATTGATTTGATATTTTGCAATTATAAATATCTTCTTCGGGGGGAGAAGCATAAAAAAGTGGATAAAAACAGCGTAAATATCAAGAATAACAAATCTCAAATAGTCCTTTTCTTTAAGAGTTGGCTCAACCTAAACCGTTGGGTTATAGTGCTATACCTAGTAATTATAGCCGCTGCTGGTGTGCTATATGTTGGTAATGTGAATGATACAACCGAATTGCTTCGTGAGATTCGCACACTAGAGCGAAAAATAGACGATTTGGAAAATAAAAGAAAAATGGCGGATAGTAGAGTAAAAAGATTGCAATCTCCCGAAAGAATAATACGAATAGCTACTGAAAATTTGAATATGACGCTTTCCGATGAAGCTCCATATTTCATTGAGGAATATGAAAACAAAGATTAATACATATTTGGAAGAGAATGAAGATTATAAAGGACCAAAAGGAAAATTTTGGAAATTTTGGTCTTTGATGGGGTTTATACTATTTGGTTTCGTGTTGGTGGTTGTCCGTTTGTTTTCAGTACAGATATTGGATAATGAGAAATATACAGCAATTGCCAAAAGACAACATGAGTCAAAAATTGATTTGCGTGCGGACAGAGGTAATATATATGATAGAAATGGTAATCTGGTAGCTACTACTTTCAAGACTATATCAATAGCTGTTGACCCAACTCTACTCGTAAACGTCAATAAACTTTGCGATGCTTTATCAAAGGATTTGGGTAAACCTGCGTCAAAGTATAAATCAAAAATAAATAGAGCGAAGGGCTCATTCGTTTGGTTAGAAAGGGGAGTGTCACCAGATCTATTGATAAACACTCTACCGCTTAGTGAGAAAGGACTACTAAAAATAGAAGAACCGAAGAGGAATTTCCCTTACAGAGCGACTGGCTCTCAGATTATCGGATTCACCAATATAGATAACAAAGGCATTAGTGGATTAGAAATGCAATATGATTCCGTACTTCATGGTAGAAGTGGGTTTATGCAGATGTACCGCGATGGATTACGAAGGTTGCGTCCCTCACCTGATTTGCCCGTAGTTGAGCCAGTGCATGGCAATAGCATACAGTTAACTATAGACATTGAATTGCAAAGAATAGTAGAGTATGAGCTACGCTCAGGTATGGAGCGACTATTAGCCGAGGCAGGAACAGTAATTGCTATTCGCCCAGAAACAGGCGAAATATTAGCAATCGCTTCTTACCCAATGTTCGACCCATATCATATAGATGAGCATTCGAATGAGGGTATGCGTCTGAGAGGTATAACCGACGTGCTAGAACCCGGTTCTACCTTCAAGATGATAACAGCTGCTATGGGAATAGAGGAAGGCCTAGTGACAGAAGACGAAGTTCTAAATGGGCATAATGGTATCGCCGTATATCATGGTGGTGCTAGAATAGCTGATGTACATGGTATGGGGAAAGTTACTTTCCGAGAGGCAATGCAAAATTCATCGAATATAATAATGGGTGAAGTTGCCAATCGATTACCTAATGAATTGCTATATAAGTATATAAGAGATTTTGGATTTGGATTACCAACTGATGTAGATTTACCCGGTGAAGTATCGGGATACGTACCTAAGCCGAAGCAATTTCACACTAATACCAAACGATATTTGGGACATGGTTATGGACTAAATTCAACTCCACTGCAAGTAGTTAATGCCTATGCAGCTTTGGCAAATGGTGGGAATCTTATGAGACCATTCATAATTAAAGAGATTAGCACAGCTGCTGGTGAGATAATTAAGCAAAATAAACCTGAAAAAGTTAGACAAGTCATTTCAAAAGAAACAGCACTAAGAGTGACAGATTTGCTAGTAGGTGTAGTTGACAGTGGTTCTGGCAAGAGAGCGCAAATAGAGCGAATGAAAATAGCTGGTAAAACTGGAACGTCGCAGAAAATCACAAATGGAAGATACTCTAAAAGTGATTATAATGCTTCTTTTGCTGGGTTCTTCCCTGCTGATAATCCTCAAATTGCAATGATAGTAATAGTAGAAAACCCACGCCGTAGTATTTACGGTGGTTTTAACTCTGCTCCAATATTTAAGAACATAGCTTCCAGATGGATGCTTTCCAAAGGATATGATGACATAAAAAACACACTCAAAGCTGAAAATGATAGTATAATGATGCCCAATATAGTTGGTATGAAAGCCAAGGAAGCTAATAGAGTATTATCTAAGTATCATTTTGAACACGAAGAAATAGAAGACGGGAAATTCGTATATAATCAGTATCCTCAACCGGGGCAATTGGTGAAAGGTAACGAAGAACTAGTACTTACTACTGGATTTCCATTAGCTAAGATAGATACTACCACCGCAGACACTGACATAAAGCACGACGTTCTTGGTTTTTCTATGAGAAGGGCTATATCAGTACTCCAATCAAATGGTATAGCCGTAGAGATAGATGGACATGGATTTGTGAAAAAGCAAATTTGGGGTAAGAGTAAAACTGGTAAAATAAAATGTACACTAGTTTGTAACTAGATTCATACTTATTTGTTATTGAATGTAATATTGGAATTAAATTTAAGGTTAGTAAATGAAAAAAATAATTTTGTATCTTCTCTTATTAGTTATGAGTCATGAAATGCACTCGCAACAAACTTTAGGTCTTTTTTATAATACACCCCAATCTTATGACGGTTATACCTTGTTTTCTCCAGGAGCCAGTGATTCTACTTATCTAATTGATAATTGCGGAGAAAGAGTCCACACTTGGGGGGCCAAAGTTAGTCCGGGTAATACGGCTTATCTATTGGACAATGGTATTTTGCTTAGAACTGGAAAGGCTGGAAATACACGATTCAGTGTTGGTGGTGTAGGAGGTCTTTTACAGATGTTTGATTGGGATAGTAATTTGATTTGGGAGTATAATGCTTCAGACTCGTCATATTGCCAACATCATGATATAGAGATGTTACCAAACGGGAACATCCTAATATTGCTATGGGTATCACATACTCAAGAAGAAGCAATTCAAGCTGGGAGAGAAATTTCTCCGAGCGAACTTTGGTCAGAAAAAGTAATTGAAATAAAACCTGATTTGATAAATGGTGGCGGTGAAATAGTTTGGGAATGGGATACTTGGGATCATTATGTTCAGGATTATTCTTCAGAATTAGATAATTATGGAGATGTCACCAATCCAAGAAAAATTAATATAAACTATACAACTAAAGGGTTAGGTAATAGAGATTGGCTTCATTTCAATTCATTAGATTATAACCCAAGATTAGACCAAATAATGCTTAGCAATTTTAATTTTGGCGAATTAATAATTGTAGATCATTCGACTACAACAGCTGAGTCAAAAACTGACAAAGGCGGTAAGTATGGTCATGGTGGTGATATATTATACAGATGGGGCAACCCAATGTCTTATGGACAAGGAACTGAACAAGATATAAAACTATTCACACAACATGACCCACATTGGATACCAGATAGTTTGCCTGATGGCGGTAAGATAATGATATTTAACAATAATGCTGGGACTCCTGATGGACTTGATTATTCTGCTATTAATATAGTTGATCCCGATATGGATGAAAATGATAACTATATAATCAAAGATGGTAAATTTGGGCCTAGTGAAGCATATTGGACTTATACGGCTACACCAGATACAACATTTTTTAGCAAGAATCTATCAGGTTCACAAAGATTGCCTAATGGCAATACTCTAATGTGTGAAGGAGCTATAGGGAGATTCACTGAAATAAATCCTAATAAAGAAAAAGTATGGCAATATGTCAACCCAACTTCTTTGAATTACAGAATTAGTAATCAAGGTGAAGCAACTAATGGGAACCAAGTATTTAGAGCTGAAAGAATATCTAAAAATCACCCTGCCTTAGTAGGTAAAGACCTTACACCAATGGGGTATATAGAAGGTGGGTCGGAGTTCACTTGTGATCTATATGATAATGAAACTTCAGTTGATTTCGACGATAATTTGAACATAGTAATTAATCAATACTCAGATAGAATTGAGTTGAAAAGCGAAGATTTGATAAACAATATCGAAATATTTAACTCCATTGGAGCTAAAATATACGATGCTAGTTCAGTGAATGAAATTAACTCAATAAGTACTATCAACTTTGGAACTGGTGTTTACTTCCTAAATATATACTTGAACAATAAAATTGCGTATAGAAAAATAATGACAAACTAATTTCAATTTAATTGTTACTTTTTAGTTGCTTATATTGTTTATTGAATAGTATGATAAAACAAAAAAGCAATTAATATGAAAAAGTTAGTATATACTTTAATAGCCCTATTAATGACTATTCAGTTATACTCTGAGCAGACAATAGGGCTATTCTTTAATACACCTCAATCTTTTGACGGTTATACCCTTTTCGCCCCTTCCGCTAGTGACACAACGTACCTTATTGATAATTGTGGTGAGAGAATCCACACTTGGGCTGCAAAAACTAACCCCGGTAACACGGTTTACTTACTAGATAATGGTGTTTTACTCAAGACGGCGAAGTCTTACAATTCCAAATTCAACGTCGGTGGAAATGGAGGTCTTGTTCAAATGTTAGATTGGAATAGTAATTTGATATGGGAATACTATATTTCAGATTCTACTATGTGTCAACATCATGATATAGAACCACTACCAAATGGAAATATATTAGCTTTACTTTGGGTAACTCATACGAAAGAAGAAGCCGAAAAAGCTGGAAGAATAATTGCCCCTGATGAATTATGGTCAGAAAAGATTATAGAGATAAAACCAGATTTGGTTAATGGAGGCGGTGAAATAGTCTGGGAATGGGATACTTGGGATCACCTTGTTCAAGATAATTCTGAAGAACAAGACAATTATGGGGACGTAACTAATCCAAGAAAGCTTAATATAAATTATAGTACAAGAGGATTCACTAATAAAGATTGGCTTCATATTAATTCAGTTGATTATAACCCTAGATTAGACCAGATAATGCTAAGTAATCACAATTTTGGTGAACTATTTATAATAGACCACTCTACTACGTCAGCTGAAGCTAAAACTGACAAAGGAGGAAAGTATGGTCACGGGGGTGATTTACTTTACAGATGGGGTAACCCAATGTCATATGGACAGGGTACAGAAGATGACATTAGACTATTTGTACAACATGATCCACATTGGATTCCAGACAGTCTAGCTGACGGTGGCAAGATTATGGTCTTTAATAATAAAGTTGCCAATCTAGAAGAATTAGAGTATTCTGCAGTTCATATAATTGAACCTGACATGGATGATAATGATAATTATATATTAAGTGAAGGTAAGTTTGGACCAGATGAGATCTACTGGACTTATACGGGAACCCCAGATACTTCTTTCTATAGTAAAAATATGTCTAGCTCACAACGGTTACCAAATGGTAACACACTATTTTGCGAAGGTTGGATAGGGCGATTTACTGAGATCACTCCCAATAAAGAAAAAGTATGGCAATATATTAGCCCCTCCGGATTCAACGGGTTATTATTAGAGCAAGGTGAAACAAGTAACAGTAACCAAGTATTCAGAGCAGAGAGGATTTCTAAAAATCATCCAGCATTATTAGGTAAAGATTTAATACCTATGGGCTACTTGGAATCTGGTTCAGATTTCACATGTGAGCTTTTTGATAGTAAATCATCAGTTGAGATGGAAGTTAGTAACAACCTAAAAATTAATCAATATCCTGATAGAATTGAGTTGGAAAGTGAAGCGTTGATAAACAATATTGAAATATTCAATTCGATAGGAGTAAAGATAATTGATGCTAATTGGACGTTACAGGCTAATAATATAAGCACAATTAATTTTGGTACTGGAGTTTACTTCATAAAGATTTACCTTAATAATCGAATAGTATTTAGAAAGGTAATGATTAAGTAAATTCAGATTGTTACTTTACACTTTTTTATTTGTAAGTATTCATTTTAATAAGCAAATTTATTTTTTTATAAATAGATTTTCATGATTATTATGAAGAAAATAATATTAAGTTTAATGTTAATATTGACTAATACGACTCTGTATTCTGATCAGACAATAGGGCTATTTTATAATACTCAACAATCTTATGATGGTTATACACTTTTCGCTCCGTCGTCTAGCGACACTACCTATTTAATAAATAATTGTGGTGAAAAAGTACACTCTTGGGTCACTAATACTGTTCCAGGAAATTCGGTCTATTTATTAGATAACGGAATCCTACTCAGAACGGGGAAAGCATTTAATAGTTTTTTTACAGTTGGAGGAAATGGAGGTTTAATCCAAATGTTAGATTGGGAAAGCAATCTTATTTGGGAATACAAAATCTCTGAAAATACATATTGCCATCATCATGATATTGAGCCATTACCAAATGGTAATATTCTTGCTTTAGTTTGGGTCATTCATAATCAAGCGGAAGCGGAGCAAGCTGGTAGGGAAATATCTTCAAGTGAATTATGGTCCGAAAAGATAATCGAGATTAAACCAGATTTAGTAAATGGTGGTGGAGAAGTAGTTTGGGAATGGGACACCTGGGATCATTATGTTCAGGATTTTTCTGCCGGATTAGATAATTATGGTAATGTAAGTAATCCCAGAAAAATAAACCTTAACTATTCTACTCTTGGTTTTGGTAATAGGGATTGGCTTCATTTTAACTCTGTTGATTATAATCCTAGGTTAGATCAAATAATGTTGAGTAATTATAATTTTGGTGAAGTGATTATAGTAGACCACTCTACTACGACAGCTGAAGCAAAGACTGATAAAGGGGGAAAATACGGACATGGAGGTGATTTATTATACAGATGGGGAAACCCATTGTCTTATGGAAAAGGTACTTTAGATGATATAAAGCTTTTCACACAACACGACCCTCATTGGATTCCTGATAGTCTCCCTGACGGTGGTAAAATCATGATATTTAATAATAATTCTGGGAACAATATGGAAAATCAATTTTCAGCGATTTTTATAATTGACCCAGAAGTTGATGAAAAGGATAACTATAAATTAAACGACGGTAGATTTGGCCCAGATGAGACTTACTGGATTTATACTGATGAGCCAAAAACAGATTTTTATAGCAGAAATCTATCTGGTGCTCAAAGATTACCAAACGGGAATACCCTCATGTGTGAAGGAGCAATCGGAAGAATTACTGAAATAAATTCTAATAAAGAGAAAGTATGGCAATATGTAAATCCTATAGGCTTAAATGGTAAGATTATAAACCAAGGAGAGAGCAGTAGTGGTAATGTTATTTTCAGAGCAGAGAGGATTTCTAAAAATCATCCTGCATTATTAGGTAAAGATTTAGTACCAATGGGTTACTTGGAATCTGGTTCAGACTTCAAGTGTGAATTGTATGATAGTAAAGCTTCTGTTAATTTCGAAGATAACTTTGATATAGCTATAAGCCAATACTCAGATAGAATTGAGCTGGAAAGTGAAGAGTTGATAAGCAATATTGAATTATTCAATTCCATCGGTGTTAAGATATTTGATGCTAGCCTAACAAATGAAATTAATTCTATAAGCACAATTAATTTTGGTACTGGAGTTTACTTCGTAAAGATCTACTTGAACAATAAAATAGCGTATAGAAAGATAATGATTAACTAATTTCAATTCTTTTGTTACTTTTTAGTTGCTTATATTGTCTATTGAATATATGATAATAACAAAAAAGCAATTAAGTATGAAAACAATTAGACTATTACTATTACTCGCTATATTTACATTTAGTGCTAATGCATCTGACTACTTGGACAATACTGTCTTAGTTAGATTCATCGATTTCCACAAAGATGATGCTGAGATTAATAAGATATTAGAGCAATCTAATGCAAAAATCGCAAGGCGAATACTCCCATTAGAAGCTTCGTTGAGATATGGTAATAGTACTCAATTCAAATCCTCAAATAACAACAGAGACAAAGAAATATTAGAAGCTGAAGACCCAGTTCTCAGAACCTATGTTATAAAATACGAAGGGAATCAAGACCCTGAAAAATTCTGTCTCTACTTAATGAAAAACTTCAAAGAGATTGATATAGCTGAGCCATACCGACTACAGAAAATGCAAGGATTTACTCCAAATGATCCATTAATACTCGAACAAGATGATGCACTAGTATTAATCAAGGCTTATGATGCATGGGAGATATACTCTGGTGATTCGAATGTAGTGATTGGAATTAGCGATAATGGGATAGATCAATATCACCCTGATTTGAGAAATAACATAGCATTCAACACTAAAGAAATCCCAAATAATGGAATAGATGACGACAATAATGGATTCATAGATGATTATAACGGATTCAACCTTGACGGTGGATCAGAGGGGCAATTATGGGGTAATACTTATGTTGCTGATGACCATGGTACTTTGGCAGCAGGTATTGCTGGAGCTGACTTTAACAATGAAATAGGTGTAGCTGGTATTGGTGGTTACTCAAAGATATTCCCAATTAGAATAGGTGCTGAATCGTTGGGTTCAGGATTTACTGCATTTGGATATGAATCGATGATATATGCTGCTAGAACTGGCATAAAAGTATTAAACTGTAGTTGGGCTAGAAAGAGTAGATATTCTGAATTAGAACAAATGATAGTGACTTATGCTGTAGCTAATGATGTAGCAATTGTAGCCGCTGGTGGTAATAAGGAACCAGATGATGCCCAACTAACAAAATACTATCCTTCTGGTTATAAAGGTGTTTTAGGTGTTGGTGTTGTTTCATCTTATGATAGTGAACTACCTATCTCTCTATTAGGTCCTCAGACTAGAATAATGGCTCCTGCTAGTGGTAATTATACCACAACATTAAGTAATAAATACAAAAATCCAGGTGCTGCAACATCTTTTGCAACTCCTATAGTAGCTGGTGCAGTTGCTTTGGCAAGGGGGCAGCACCCAGAGCTAAATGCTACACAGGTGCTAGAATTCGTAAGGCAATCGGTTGATGATATTAGTGAAAAAAGAACATTCAATAAGGATGTAACTCCGGGTAGATTGAATATGCTGAAAATGGTGACAACTGACCCTATGTCTATACCGGGTATAATGATAGAAAAAGTAATACTAAAAGATAAATCAGGGGCAGAACAAGAGAGATTCTTTCTAGGTGATACGGTAAACGTAGAATTTGTATTAAAAAATGTTCTTGGAGAAGCTAAGAATCTAGAGTTAAATTTATCAATTGCCTATCCTGAATCATTTGACCCGCTAAACTTCACTAAATCAAAGTTTACTAATCTGAATCTTAATACAAATGAAACTAAGATTATAAGTGGGTTCCAGTATATAATCGCTAATCAGTTTGATGAATATATTAATTTCAGATTAGACATAACTGGAGACAATGACTATAAGGACTTTATTCTTTATGATTATAAATCTATACCTACTATTACTACTTTCGAGAATAATGATATAAAATTTTCTATTTCTGATAGAGGTTCTTTTGGTTATCCAATAGGTCCTGCAAATTCACGTAGAGATGGTTTTGGATTCATTGACAAAAGCTACGGAGACGCTCTATATGAAGCTGGAATTATAATAATTGAAAATGAAGAAACCGTTTTAGCATCCTTCGGTCTAACTAATCCAGAAGGGAGTTTTAGGTCTGTAAAGCCGTTCTATAATCCAAGCTATACGGCCACTATAATGACTAGTGACCCTTTCGAGCCAAATACTAAAGCTCTAATTGAACAAACAGTTGAGTTACCTAAAAAAGGTCATTGGGTACGTATTAAGTTAGAAGTTACAGACGATGCATCTTTGGGAAGTAAATACTCAATAGGATATAAATTTGATTGGGATATGGGTGTAGAATACCAAGCAAACTTTAATACAACTGGATTTCTAGAAGAAGCAAGACCTACGAACATCCCTTATGAAAAATTTTCGGCAGTTTATACAGGGCATAGGGATTCAAGCCAAGTCTTCGGTACTGCGTTCTACTCATTCGAGAATGATGCTATAGCACAAGCGGGTGGTTATGTTAATCATAGTCTGACTTCATCTCTTATATCTAATTATATGATGTCTGGTAAAGTAAATATAACTGAATCAGTTGATGATATATTCAATATAATCGGGATGAGATTTACTAATGAATTTGCCCCTTTGGAAACTAAGACTTGTTATCTATGTGTTGCAGGTGGCGAAGATAAAACAGCACTGACTGAATCACTGAAAGAATGTGCATCGAACATTACTTCTGTAGAAATAGACTATGATAATGAAATAAAATTCAACTCTAGCGATAACAGCTTCGAGATAAACAATGCTACTTACCAAGGCGTTGAAGTTTACAGAATAGACGGTTCGATAGTCATGAAGTCAGCTGATAGTAGATTCAATTTGAATAGTTTGAATCAAGGTATCTATCTTGTGAAAATTGAATTTGCAGATAGATTTATAGTTAAGAAAATATCAATTATTAGATGATCGGGATGGGTATTTCTCAACTTTGATAATTATTAGATTCTCATCTAGTTGTGGGATATTGCCGTGTTGGTCAGTTTTATTCAACTTAACTTTTAGCTGAGAGTTGACTATTTTGGATTGCAACTTCTGTGAGAGCGATTCTGCAAAACTCTTTCTTTTATTATAGCTTATCTCTATTGATTTACACATAGAGATAGAGCTATATATCTTCTCTAAAGTAGCTATATAATTGTTACTTTCTATGTCAGACTCATTGCCAGCGATTATATAATTATAATCGAAAAATTGGCTTCCCTCTACTTCTAACTTGGGCTTTTTGGAAAAATGGTGCTCTATGCTATGCGGTATAACTTGTATAGTACTATCTCCATCTAAGCTATATGCCTTGATAAATACATTCAAGTGATCACATTCGAAAAGCTGATTCTTATATTTTACCAAATCAATTGTGAACCTATCTTTTACAATCTTGTTTTCATAAACTATAGACTCTTCACCTGCTAGATTGAGTACCGCTAACCAGTGACTTAAGTTCTCTGCTGGCGCTATTCTCACATCGATTGGTAATAATTTCTGCTCTACTTCTATTTTGTCTTTTCTTATTTCCATCTGAGCGAATATCTCTGGCTCATTTGACGAAAGTGATATAGACGGCTTTCTATTTCCATCTTGGAAGAATTCATACTCAATTACTAATTGCGAAGGTGGGACATGAAACTCTGTCGTCAGGTAATCGTGAATTTTCTTGATATTCAAATCTGCATAATACTTTGCGTTTCTTTTGGAAGTAGTATCTATCTCAAGCCAACCTGGGTAATGAGCTTTTATCTTCAACTTTGCGTTATTTATTCTAGATAATTTGTGTCCCAAATAGTTCAGACTGTTTGTATAAGATTCTTCTATTGTCTTTACTTTCTGCAATTCTAAGATAGTCTTGTATTCGAAGAGGTTAGATTGTAACTCCGTTGTACTATCATCTAGGAAGAATATACTGCTAATAGGTAGATTAGTATATTCGTAATTATTGTTGACTACTATGTTCGTTATATAGCTCTGTAAGTTTATATCTAGCTTACGTTCTTCTCGGTAAGTGGAGGGTAACTTATTATTACTAGCTAACCATATATCCAGACCTCCCTTTCCACCAGGGCGGTTGCTAGCAAACAGTATATCACCGTTTGGGAGAGTACAAACATCAGATTCATCGTACTCGGTATTTAGCTCATATAATGGGCTAGGTCTTTGCCACATACCCTCAGATTTCACCGAGAAATATACATCATAACCACCTGGGCCACCTTGACCATTACTTGCAAAGTATAGTGTATCATCGGATGCAAAATGTGGTGTTATCTCATCACCTATGCTATTCATTATATCGATAGCTATTGGCTCTCTCCACGTTCCATCTTCTAGTCTATAGCTTACCATTAAATCCAAATCACCATCTTCACTCTGAGTTGTAAAAGCCAGCTGATTCTTATCTGGGGATATGCTACTATGACCTACAAATCTTTCACTTGCAAGTTCTTCTAGAGGGAATCCTTCTGACCATGCCTTTTTCTTAAAGTTGGAATAAAAAATCTGTAATTTTGGTTGAGTTTTAGTCTGTAAAAATGAGCTAAAATATGACTTGTCTTCAGATAAAAAATTGATATAACTAATATTATCGTGGATAGTGTTAATAGGAGCTACTAGGTATTTACTATCTTGGAAAAAGCCATCAGCATTTTTATTCGAAGTGTATAGTTTTTCAGTTCCCTCGATTTTACTAGTGTAGTATAGAGTCGATGTAAATGAATTCCATGATGGAGCAAAATCATCACTTGCAGTATTGAGTACGCTAACATTCACAGGTTCCAAATACATTATATTCGATGCAAATAATGATTGCGCCGATAATATAAGGATTATATATGCCGTGAAGTTATTCATCTAGTACTAGTTTTATCTCGTTGTATTCCCAATTTTCATTCACCGTATATGGCTTACTTTTGGAGTATTTTTCTCTGTATTCAAAAGGAATTACTTTCCCAAAATCATATTCGCCATTATTATTCTCATCGCAAAATATCTCAAATACATAACTCCCAGCTGTAACTTTATCTAAATTCCATTTACCATCAGTAAGGGTAGTTTTGTATTTACTATTATCAGCCGTATTTATTGCTCTGATTACTATATTGCCTTTGCAATCACTCATTGTCGTAACTTCTCCGCCAATCTTTGAGTATTTCGGAGCGAAGTTTGTCTTGAATTTCGTCCTGTAAACTGTATCTTTTACTAATCCCTGTCCCCATATATCCACTATGCCTTTAGTATTAAAAACAAGTATATACTCGGTATTTTCTTTTATTGGAATCTCAGATTTAAAATTATAATCGAGTAAATTCTCGCTTGTTAAAGATAATTTAATTTTTTCACCTTCCAATTCTAAATATGCACTATTTTCAAGTGAATTCGCATCAGGGATTTTACTGAATTTCACTCTAAAAGTAGGTTTTTCAGGTAATATATGGAAGAATGGTGTTACATTCTTTTGAGTACTGTCATTCAGATTAGTCGAGCTTATAGCAAAATCTGTTCTGTTGTAAGTGCTATCAACTACGAATTTGAAGCTAGATGCAGTGTCTTGGATTGTATTGCCAGTCGAATCGGTTACATTAGTAACTTTTATCTCTAACTCTTTGCCTCCATAATTAGCATCATAAATAATAAGAAGCTCAGAACTAGTTTTTGCATTCGTGCCTATGCCATTTATTGGGACATCTCCAGTAGCTGAAGTCAGTTTGAAATTCTCATTGATGATAGTTCCTCTATCCATATTCTCATCGAATAGTATATTTGCTATTCCTGAGAACTGCGAGTTTGCACTTATTAGCTGCGGCCCTCGATAGTCTGACTTAGCACCTATGTGTACGCTGATACCAGATGCTTTTAAGCTGTCATCCGTCAACGTAATATCGCTGAGTGCTGTTCCGTAGCTATCAACTTGGTCATCATATACTCTGTTTTGGAACTTATCATCGATTGCTAATAGGCGGTAATTACCCGGTTTTAGTGCTACAAACAGAAACTCTCCAGAACTACCAGTATTTACGAAATAGTCGGGTTGAGCAGTTGCCATATCTGGGAACTCTCCATCTACTTCTTTGTATAGAAAAACGAATTTCCCTTTTGTGTCGGTTGCCGAAAGTAAACCAGAAATGCTCCCACTATCTAACTTATCACCAGTGGAAAATATCATACTAAACCCTTTCTGAGGGGCATTGTTGTAGTAGTCAGTGTACTCAGTACCAATGTTAATAGCGTAAGTAGTATTGGGCAGTAGAGGTTCTTCAAACTTGATATTTAGGTCAGTCGCTGACCAATCGAATGTCATTTTCGCTTCGGGAGTAATTCGAAGATTTTCGAGTACTTTCGCTCTATTCATATACTCATCAAATCCGATAGTAACTTCGTCATTACTGAAGTTTATGGTTCTATCAGCTGGTTCTGTATATTCTACATTAGGCGCTAAAGTATCACCAGCTCCACCGGGTGGGCTTTGTATATTTGCACAGCCAGTTGCTAGTATATATAATAAAATTAAAGTCGTCAGTAATTTCATAGTATAAATTAACTATTATTTTTAGCAATGGGAAAGAATTTTAAAATGAATATGCATAGATATCATCATCTAATTACATTTATGGGTATAATCAGAGTGAAATTATGTCAATCTAGTTGAGATTTATTAGTGCTTTACTCTATTTATAAGATTATTAGTAGAGCTATCAAAATGATTATCTTTAGCAACAATACTCGGTTCTATATCTTTTGCTATTGTTTTGCCTAACTCAACTCCGAATTGGTCGAATGGGTTGATATTCCAAATTACCGATTGCACGAATACTTTGTGCTCTTGGATAGCTAGGAATGTACCCAAAGTAGATGGAGTTAATTCATCGAACATTATAGTATTAGAAGGGATGTTCCCAGGGAAAAACTTGTGAGTATTGTATCCAGTCACCTCGTCTTCTGCTACTTCCGATAGGTCTTGCCCCATCATCAAAGCACGTGATTGTGCGAAGCAATTAGCTAGCAAACGAGTGTCAGAATCAGCAATTGCAATGAAATCAACAGGAATTATATCTATTCCTTGATGTAGCATCTGGAAGAATGAGTGTTGGCAATTAGTACCGATATTTCCGAATATTGTACCACCAGTAGCATAATTAACTTTGTTGCCTTGCTTGTCTATTATCTTGCCCAAACTTTCCATTTCTAACTGCTGCAAGTACTCTGGTAAATACTTCAGAGCATCGGAGTAGGGTATATTTGCCTTAGCTCTTAGGTCGAAGAAATTACGATACCATACATTTATATATGCTAATAGGAATGGGATGTTCTGGAAATAGTCTTCCGTTTCTGCAAAATGTTTGTCAGCAATTTCGGCTCCCTTTAATAGCTCTTCAAAATTCGATTTGCCAATATTCAATGCTATTGTAAACCCGATAGAAGACCATAGTGAATATCTACCACCTATAGAGCTACAGAACTTTAGTATATTAGGTTCTGCAAACCCTATCTCTAGTGCTCGTTCACTGCTCGCAGTTAGGCAAATGAACTGTTCATTTGGTTGTGATAATTCTAGTTTTTCTAATACTTTATTCAGATTATATTGAGTTTCTGAAGTGCTTAGAGATTTGGAAGCAATGACAAAGATCGTCTTTTTGACATCTATTCTTGAAAATACCTTTTCAAAATCCGTATTGTCAGTGTTAGCTATGTAATCTATTGTAAATCGATTGTTCGAATATTTGTTTAGAGCTTCGTTTACCATCTTAGGGCCTATGTATGACCCACCAATACCTAGTTGAACTATATGTTTTACATTATCATCAGCTATTATTTCTTCTGCTTTGTCGAGGAATGCAGTACGTTCGTTTGCTATTTCTTCAAACTGAATATTGTCATAAGCACGCAATGCCGTATGCAGAGCAGCTCTATCTTCAGTATTATTTACTTTTTCACCTTCGAATAATTCTGGTATTCTAATGTGAAATTTTAAAGATTTGGTCAAATCAACGAAATAAGAAAAAGTATCAAAATTGATTCTGTTTTTACTCAAATCGAAATAAATATTATTCAATTCATAAGTATATTTTTCAGCTCTACCATCATCATACTGAAACATATCCTTCATCTTCAGATGCTTTATATTAAAGAAGTGTTCGTTAAGTGATTGCCAAGCGTTAAGTTCTAACAGATTTTTCATTCTTTCTAGGTTGATTTAAGTATTGTGTTTCGTATAATCTTGCAATTTAAAGTAAATATTCAGAATTCCCTTTTTTTGTGGAATTTATAAATATCAAAAAAAAACAGAGGATTGTAACCAACCCTCTGTTCTAATACGATAATTATTCTAAATAAGTTTAGAATTTCAAACTTGTAGCCGATTTACCCAATACAGATTTGTATAGGTCAGCTTCTTCATTGAAATAATCAACTACTATTTGGTATAACATACCATTGTTGATTACATAATATATATCTCTGTGGATTTTTGCAGTTGCCGCATAAGAAACCATATACGCTTCTTGCCCACCAATTTTCATTTTCGTAAGTTTATCAGAACCAACTGCTTTAGCATTTTTCTCAGCAGTACCTTTTAGGTTCTTAGAGTTAGTTTTACTAGCTGAAACAGATACATACGAATCGCCTCTTCTCTCACCAGCATACATAGTAGCACTTCCTTTTTGGATTGCTTCGAAGTTGTCAGGGATAGAGATAGAATAGCCATTACCTTTTACAGTTTTCATAGTAGTAGATGGTGGTGGTAATTCTTCTGCTTCACCAACTATAACGCTTTGCTCAGGCATTACACCCAATTTTACTGATTTTAATATATTGTCAAATGCAGCTCTATATTGCTCGATTGTACCAGCGAAAGCTTCGAATTTGATTATGTTATATAGCTTGTTATCTTTTGTACCAACAATAATCTCACCATTGAATTCACCATCTGTAAGAGGGAAACCGTAAGTGATTTTCTTACCAGTTGTACCGTCTATCTTGACATCTACGGGAGCTGTGTAGTACTCAGGAGTAAATACTTTACTCGTATCAAGTGCTTTTTGCAATGTTTGACCAGAGTCCAAAACCAAAACTGTATAAGAAACTCTAGCAACAGGTACGCCTTCTGTAGCGAATGTAGTGAATCTCACCTTGCCTTCGGGCATTGAGAACGCTTGGAATTGCTTCCCTACAACTTTATTTTCTTCCCAGTTACTAGGGAAATCGATTGAGAACTTAGCCGCATCGTCTGAATAAGTCTTCAACTCACCAGCATCAGGAGCTTTAGGGCCTTCTTCGCCACAAGATATAAATACTAGAGCCAATAGAGCCAGTAAGGAGATTGTAATTTTTTTCATTTTTTATCCTTTATAGTTTAAATATAAGAATACAAATATAATTAAACTTATGTAAAGATAAAGTTAATTATTGCTTGTTGGTAAAATGGGAGGGGGATATGTTGGGAGTAGAGATTTTGATGATTTGTAATGCCGTTGGCTTTAACCAACGGATAGAAGCGCTACCAACACTAATTTGGACTTTAGTCCCATTTTGAGTTACTGTTTGCTGAAGACCCCATGTAGATTTTTATATGTTACCCCTACGAAGTCTGCCAAGCCGAAGGCATGAGCTTTGTAGTAAGTGGGGTTACCTTAGACTACAAATATTTCGCCACTCTGAGTCTTGTCGATGTACAGACTAATCTAATTAAAATATATACTGGAAGAAACCACGGAAGACAGAGAAATCAATCAAAGCGGTAATTACTAGTCCAGCAATTGCTCCCCACAAATGGGCGTTATGATTTACATTGTCTTGCGATTTTTTATCGGCATACCAACAGTAAACTAAATAGAGTATCGCAAATATTGGAGCAGGTATAGGTATTGGGATGAACATAAGATATAGGCTCATCTCTGGGTCATAAAGTATGTAACTAAACAATAACCCTGATATTGCCCCAGACGCTCCTAGCGCTGCGTACCTTGGGTTGTTCTTATTCCGCAGATAAGTGACTACGTCGGCTAATACCATAGACCCCATATAGATTATCAGAAATTGCAATCCACCAACGAAACTCTCATATTTGAAAGCAAAGAAGTAGAATGTCATCATATTGAATCCTAAATGGAATAAATCTGCGTGGATGAATCCGCTTGTTATAAATCTGTACCATTCTTTATTTTCATTGATTGCAATGGGTATTAGCATTAGCTTATTGTATAGTGATTGTTGTCTGTACATCACAAATAATGAAAGTAAAATCGTAACAGCAAATACTGCTGATGAGTAAGGTACTAGGTTTATATCCATATTCTATGCTTTTTTATTTTCGTTCCAAGTTTTATACTTATTTTCTTGAGTTTTCCTATCGGCTGGCACTTCTCTTAGTGGCTCGCACGGCTTAAGTGTTAAACGTAATTCTTTCGGTAGTTGTTGGTAGAGCTTTGTGCCTTCTGTTTTCCAATCGAGCATTTGGTCTGATACATCTTTTACTATTTTAGCTGGATTCCCAACTACAACTTTTCTATCTGGTATAACCATATCTGCTGGTACAAAGCAAAGTGCGCCAACTATACAGCCATCTCCGACTTTAGCATTATCCATAACTACGGCGTTCATACCCACTAGAGTATTACGACCAATTTCACCACCGTGTATTATAGCACCGTGACCTATATGTGCTGACTCTTTGAGTAGTACTGTAACTCCGGGGAACATGTGTATAGTGCAGTTCTCCTGTACGTTGCAACCATCTTCTATGACTATGCCACCCCAATCACCACGAATAGCAGCACCAGGGCCTATATACACGTCCTTACCAATTATAACATTACCCGTTACAGTTGCATTCGGGTGGATGTACGCTGATTTATGTATAACTGGTTTGAAACCGTCAAATTCAAAAATATTTGCCATTATCTAGGTATTGTTATTGTTACTTTAGTTCCTATTTCCAATTCACTTTCTATGTTCATAGCTCCACCGAGCAAATCCAGATTATGTTTTATTATTGACAATCCTAGTCCAGTACCTTGTACCAAACTCGAGATTTTATCTTCTCGCTTAAATGCTTCAGTCAGATTATCAATGTTTTCATTTGCTATACCAATGCCCTTATCTTTGACAGAGATTATGCAATTATATCCGTCTGCTATCATTTTCAGCTTTATTTTTGGCTTCTCGCCCGAATATTTTATTGCGTTGGAAAGTAGATTATTAACTATTTGCGTACATAGAACTTTATCAGAATCAATGAATACGTTACCTTCGGGTAAATCCATTTTCACAACTTTGCTGTAAGCTTTATGATTATCAACTAGGTTTTTTACTTCCTTACGAATGTCAAATACTTTCTTCGAAGCTTTTATCTCTCCGTGCTCTAACTTACCTATGTTGAGCACATTTTCCATCAGTGCCGTCATAGTATCTATTGAGTTCGAGATTTTATCCAGATTTTTGTAGAATTTCTCTTCATCGCTTCGCTCATAAGATTTCTCAAGTAGGAATGCAGCAGATTGGATAATTGTAAGTGGCGTACGGAACTCGTGTGATACCATTGCAATGAATTTCGTTTTGAGTTTATTAAGCTCCATCTCATTTGCCAGAGCTTTTTCTATTTGTGCTTTTACTATGTTTAATTCTTTTTGTGATTCTATACGCTTAGTGTTTTCTTCTTGTAAGTCGCTATTTATTCGTTCTAGTTCTAAAGTTCTTTTATCAACTTGTTCTTCTAGCTGCTTTATAGCACGTCCAACTTCCTCTTTGTTGGACTGACTTAGAGTCACATCTTCAACAGTTACGCTAATCCCATAAATAATGTCATTTTCATCTTTTAGAGGGTAGTAAGTATCTTTAAAGTACTCTCTTTCGAAGTGTTCTTCACCGTATTGTTCTATCAATGTGAAGCTCTCACCCAATAGTGCTCTATCAAAATTCCTTTTGGCTTTCTCTTTATCTCCTTCTATCTTTATATAATCAAGAATGGAGTGATTCAGTTCAATATCTACTCCCCAGATATTCTTCATTATTATTCTATGGAGAGTATTGTAGAAAATATAGTTGTAATCAATATCTAATGCAAAGGCTACCATATTGGGGTGGCAATCTAGGATATCTGTAATCACTGTTGTATTTTTCATTTTCTCTACCATAAATGCAATATATGGAATTAATGAGAAACAATACAGTTATCACAAAAAAAAACGCCCTAAACCGAAGTTCGGGGCGCGTTTCAACAGGAGGACCTATGAAATATAGGGTTGTACTTCTCAGTACATATATATAGACGCATCTATATTAACTTAAATTGTATAAAATTCTGACAATAATGAGCTTTTTATGTCATCTCTATGACAGAATACTAATTAATTTTGAACTTGGAATTATCTTTATATTATTTAACTGAAAAAGAAGCTGTTATTACAGCTTTTATTGTTTTCAATCTTGATTGTGTGTCAAAGCTACCGTAGTCAGAAACTTCCGTTGAGTTTCTAGAAGTTATTTGGAAAACACCTTGTGATGCACTTTGCAAAGTACCAACTTCGCTATCAGTATTACCAGCTAGTTTCTCCGCTCTCTGGTAAGCATTCTTACTCGCTTCGCCTAGCATTTCTAGCTTCAAATCTTCTATCTTAGTGTAGAAATACTGTGGTTCGAATGAGCTAATATTTACACCTTGTTGAATTAAATCCGTTGCCTTTTGCGAGATTTCTTCTACTTTATCCAGATTTTTTGATTGGAATGAGATATTCATAGTTAGCTCATAACCCTCTAACTGGTTAGTTTCGCCATAGCCATTGTCTTTTTGTTGATATATCTCGCGAGTATAAACTACTCCGAGTTTTATATCTTTTTCTGCTATACCATTATCTCTGAGGTATTTCATAGTTCTAGCTTTATAATCATTGATTATTCCAAATGCCGAACTCAAATCATTAGACCTAGCTTTCAACAAGGACATCCATTGCCCCAAATCGGACTCAATATCTTTCTGAGCATAGCCCTTGACTTCGATTGAGTTCCTGTGGGCATTGTCTATTCGTTTTGCCTCTGTGAAATGCCAACCTAATAGCCACGCACCAACTATAATACCAACAGCTATGAATAGACCTAATCCAGCAGCATTATTTTTCGAAATATTTTTGTTTTCCATATAATCCTGTTTTATTACTTTAACAACTCTTAATACGATTATTATATTTATTTAGTTGGGATGGTTGACATTTACTCATTCAAAATATAGTATTAGTTGGTACTTTGAAACCTAAGTTTATATTATTACTAATAATACGACTACCTTCTCTTTCACTTTGTATATTAACCATTCCAAATTGGAAACTATAATCTAAAAATATAGATAAGTTTGGATTTAAATCATATTCAAATTTTGTTCCTAAGAGTAACCCTACATTTATCCAAGGAAGTTTTTCTAATATATTGTTTGGAGATTGAGAAATATGAAAACTAACTATGGGTCCTATTAAAAAACTAGTTCTAAATTGGCTGTCTGCACCGAGCGATAATAAAAAGCGTTGGTATTTGATAGGAATAATTATATAAGTTAAGTTTAAGTGTTTCACATTACTATTTGTATCCATAACATTAAGGTTCTTATTATCATAACTAATAGAAAAGGACATAGAATTGACTCCTTCCTTAGTCTTTGAATAATTTAATGTTTGTTCAATATCAATTGAAAATTGATAGGAAGATAAATATTCGGTAGTTATATCTTTATATACTACATTCGAGTAGTTTATCCCACTGCTTAAGCCAATGTAGATAGGTTGTGGAGGACCAGGGCGTGTTGAAGAATATCCGTTAAGTTGAATAGCAAAAGCTAGTAATATGTACGTAAGTAGTTTGATATTATAATTTCAAAGTGAATCTAAAAATGTAATATATAAAAAAAGAGAACCTTTTTCAAGATTCTCTTTATATTCAACTATTTGATTTCTTATTTACCTGGACTCTTCAAACGCCTTCGGCGTTTTCAGAGTGACGTGGATTTTTCTAATTATTTTGGTTCGTAACCATCTACGTAGAATACATCGGCACTTTTACCACTTTCCAATGCTTTGGAATATGACTTGGCAACTATGCTGGTGTTTGGCCACGGGTCAGTTGGCATTCCCATTTTCTCAGCTGATTCTGATAGTAGTGGCGGATGAGCAACCATTACTCTTCTGCCACCTTCCATTTCTAATGTAGCACCTAGAGCAAAACCCTCTAGTCCTTTGTTCACAGCAGCCAACATTGAAGTCGATGGCCAAGGTGCATAAGCAAACATACCGCCTGTTAATATTATTGCACCATTCTCATTCAGATTCTTCAGCCCATATTTAGCCACTCGTAGCTGACCAGCGAATTTGCTATTCAAGCTAGCTTGTATTTTCTCTTCGTCTAGCTCATTGACTGGTGCAAATGCAGCACTACCTGCAGCACAAATAATCGCATCAACCATTTCAGTACCCTCAAAAAAATCGTGAACAGACTCGGGATTATCTATGTCAATACTTATAGCTGAATTACGTGACCCAAGAATTATTTCATAACCTTTGCTTTCTAACTCTGCAACTATTCCTTTTCCTATTGTGCCAGTTGCACCTATTACTACTGCTTTCATTTATCTTCTCTTTTTATTATTTATTCTTTCATACCCCATAACGTAAAAATGGAAATATAATTTTACAATTATATGCAACTTTTTAGTTGCGTATTTAATTGTATTTATCTAAGTTTGAATTATTAATTAAAACACCTGAGGAATAATATGGTACATTCAGTATATATAAAGAAAAGATTTAATCATCCGATTGAGAAAGTTTGGAAATTTATTACGGATGGAGAATATATCTCAAAATGGTTTCTTCCTGTTAGGGAATTAGAGCTAAAGCAAGATGGTAAATACCATTTGGATACGGATTCGTCTGAATCATGTGAAGGAGGCGGAATAATTGGAACTGTCCTAGAAGTAGTTGAAAATAAGAAATTTGTTCATACTTTTAAAACGAGTGATATAACTGAATTCACTGAAGTAACTTGGTTATTAGAGAGTACAGATGACGGTGGAACATATTTGACAGTAATTCACAAAGGTAATGATAAACTTAAGGACTTCGTTAAGACAATCGAAAGTGTTGATTCTGGATGGATGTATCACCTTACAAATCTAACAAAATTAATAAATGGTCAAATAGAAGAATCATGTTAAAAGATGTTTACAAAGCTATTGCCTTAAAACAACGTAGAGACATTTTGGAATTGCTTGCCAAAAGTGATGAAGAATTGAATATTAGCCAGATAACGGCTGAAATCAAAGAGTCAAGGCAAGCAGTAACTAAGAATATAAACATCCTAGCTGAAGAGGGTTTGATTGAACTCTCTTCAGTAGGACGTGAAAAATTTTGTAAAATAAACTTAGAGCAACTAAACGAAGTAAGCGACTGGTTTATAAAGTTGCATAGTTTCTGGAATAATAAATTATCCGACTTAGAAAAAGCACTTGACGAATCAGACTAACTACTTACCCATTGGTATATTTATATCAAATTTCTTTGCGTTGTCTGTAGCTCTTTCGTAGCCAGCGTCTGCGTGCCTTAGTATTCCCATTAGTGGGTCATAAGTCAGCACTCTTTCTAATCTTCCTTTGGCTTCATCTGTACCGTCAGCGACTACTACCATACCTGCGTGTTGTGACAAGCCCATACCTACTCCGCCACCATGGTGTAGTGAAACCCATGAAGCTCCACCGATAGCATTCAGTGCAAAGTTCAAGAATACCCAATCAGACACGGCATCAGATCCGTCAATCATCCCTTCTGTCTCTCTGTAAGGTGAGGCAACTGAACCGCAATCCAAGTGGTCACGCCCTATTACTATTGGTGCAGAGACTTTGCCTGTTCTAACTAATTCGTTGAATAGCTGTCCAGCTAAAGCACGTTCGCCATAGCCAAGCCAACAAATACGAGCCGGTAACGCTTGGTAACCGATATTAGCGGCTGCATTGTCTATCCATTTGTGAAGAGGCTCATTGTCTGGGAATAGATTCTTGATAGCTGCATCCGTTACAGCTATATCATCAGGATTACCCGATAATGCTACCCAACGGAAAGGGCCTTTACCATCGCAGAACAGTGGTCTGATATACTCCGGTACGAATCCTTTGAAAGCGAATGCGTCTTTGTAACCGCCATTGTCTTGAGCTACACCACGTATATTATTTCCATAATCGAATACTACAGCACCTTTTTTCTGGAACTCTACCATAGTCTCAACGTGAGTAGTTATTGATTTGTAAACTTCCGCCAAATATTTCTCTGGGTCAGCAGCTCTTAGCTTATCAGCTTCATCTTTGCTATATCCAGCAGGGTAATAACCGTTCAGTGGGTCGTGTGCTGAGGTTTGGTCAGTTACGATATCAGGCACAATCCCACGTCTCATTAGTTCGGGAAGTACTTCTGCTGTATTTCCGATAAGTCCAATTGACTTTGCTTCATTATTATTCTTAGCTTCTTCCATTATTCTAAGCGCATCGTCCAGATTGTCAACTTTCACATCGCAATATCCATCGTGGATACGTTTGTCTATTCTTGTCTCATCTATCTCGACTGTAATCGAAGCGGCACCAGCAAACTTAGCCGCTAGCGGTTGAGCTCCACCCATACCGCCCATTCCACCAGTTAGTAGGAATCTTCCATTCAGCGTACCACCGAAATGCTGTCTAGCACACTCAGCAAAAGTCTCGTAAGTCCCTTGGACGATGCCCTGAGTACCGATATAAATCCAACTACCAGCCGTCATCTGTCCGTACATCATCAATCCTTTCTTATCCAACTCACGGAAATGCTCCCAATTCGCCCAGTTCGGCACTAAGTTAGAATTGGCTATTATTACTCTAGGAGCAGCAGTATATGTCTTAGCAACGCCAACTGGCTTACCTGATTGGACTAAGAGTGTCTCATCTATATCCATATTCTTTAGAGTATTGGTAATAGCGTCAAAGCTTTCCCAATTTCTGGCTGCTTTTCCTAGTCCACCATATACTATTAGTTCTTCTGGTCTTTCAGCATTTTCAGGGTCTAGATTGTGGTGTATCATACGGTACGCGGCTTCTAGTTGCCAGTTTTTACAAGTTAATTCGGTACCTCTTGGTACAGTTACTGTTCTTTTAGTAGTCATTTATCAATCTCATTTTATTTGTTTTCACGTACTTGACGAATAACAAAAATAATAATTTAATTCGACATATTTTTGGCTTCATATTTGTAGGTGTTTAATTGTCATTATTCGATCGAGCGTTTTTATAACGTCGATATTACAGGACACTTTCAGACTTCCCCCGTTTGTAATGTCCTGTTTTTGTTTTAGGTTGGGTGTGTCATATTTGTCGGGAATCTGTAGAGAAGAACTGCATACGTCCACTCTAATCTTTCAATTCAAGTGCTAGAGCTAAGTAATTAAAAAATTTTAAGGGTTGAGAGTTTATTGGATAGTTCAATAATTAGAGTTGAATGAGACAAATGAGAAAGTTAATTAGTACAATTTTCCTCAATCAGAGCCTTTGAACTTTCATCGCCCAGTTTTAAAGCTAATCTCAAATTATCGCAAGCACTTGAAATTTCATTCAATTTTAATTCGGAAAGAGCCAAAATACGTCTTAATTCCCCTGCATTCTTGTCAAGTAAAACACATTTTTCAAAATCAGACTTTGCTTTTTGAAATTGATTGATTTCCATTTCTGAAATGCCCCTATTTACCAATGCGCTAATGTATTTAGGGTTTATTTCGATGGCAATAGTGTAATCATTAATTGCTTTCTCAAACTTTTTATTTGTTTGATATAAGTAGCCTCTATTATTAAAAGTCATCTCATCTTTTGGGTCCAATTCTATTGCCTTATTATAGGCTTTAATTGATTCACTAAAATTATTTGATTGCATATGAAAATATCCAATTTTTTTAAATGCAAAAGCATTATTTGGATTCAAATTTATAATTGAAGTATAAGCGTTAATTACTCCTTCAATGTCATTTAATTGTTCTTTACAATCAGCAATTTTTTGAAAAATAGTTTCTGCTCTATTCCAATTTGTGTCTTTTTCAAATCCAATCTTGTATAAACGTTCTGCTCCTGAAAAATCCCCTAAAGTCTCTGATAATGAGGCAAAACCAAAATAAGAATCTGGATAATTAGGATTCAATAACCAGACTTGATTAAATCTTTTCATTGCCGTTTTCAGATCGTTATTATAGTAATATCTCCAAGCATTATCTGTAATAACTATCACTGAACTATCAATAGTACCAAATTGTGTTAAACATTCTTGAATAAAGTCGTTATCAATTTTTTTGTGTTCTATACTCTTTTTAACTTCACCATACATTGGTTTTGTGTTGTCAACTTGTGAATCTTGCGATTGACATGAAAGAGGTATCGTTATAAGAACTAATAGTAAATGGATTTTGAAGATTCTATTAGGCATAGTTGCAATAAAGTAATTGGTTGTTTTTACCACTCAATTTACGAATAATAATAATTTAATACGACATATTTCTGGCTTCATATTTGTAGGTGTTTAATTGTCATTATTCGATCGAGCGTTTTTAAAACGTCGATATTACAGGACACTTTCAAACTTCCCCCGTTTGTAGTGTCCTGTTTTTGTATAAATAGGGCTAATTTTGGGGAAAAATCACAATAATTAACAAATATGAAATTATCAGAAAATGGTCAAAATTGGCTAAAAATCAATTTTCTCATCAAATTATCAACAATTAACAAAAAATAATTTATTTATTTTCAAAAGCTCTATGATATTATAAAACAGTTACTTATATTGGATTTGATGATATAACTCATGTAGAAAAGCAAAAAAAAGTTGCATTTTGTTGAGACGTTTTTGCTGTTCATGTGTCTTTATAGTTAGAGGAATTACAAATGGACAAAAAGTATAGTAAATATTCCGACTTAGAATTATTCAAATTACTAAGTGGAGTTCAATCTGAAGCCGAACTGGCATTCGGAGAACTATACTCGCGTTATTCGCAAAAAATCTATGCGTATTGCCTCCGAGTAACTGGTAACAAAGAAGATGCGAATGACATCTTCCAAGAAACTTTTTGCAATTTCTTTAATACGGCTAAATCAAGTACTGAAACTTCAAGTGTATCAGGATTAATGATAACAATAGCTCGTAACCTATGTATAAACTATACTAGAGGTAAGAAAGTGCATATAGACTTAGAAGAGTACAATTTGCAGACAAATGATACTGGTTATGAGCAAAAAGAACTGCTTGATTTGATTTCCAATGCACTTGAGCTTTTGGAATTCGAATACAAAGATGCATTCATTTTGCGACAATATCACGGGTTTTCTTATAAAGAGATAGCCGAGATAACAAACACTCCCGAATCTACTATAAGAAATAGATTCTGGCGTGCTAAAGAAAAGATTAAGGAGATACTTGCTCCTTATTTACATGAGATATCAAATAAATAAATAATTGAGTTTTATAATGTCATACAACCAAATGATACACGAATACTTGGATACGGGACTTAAACAGCCCCAAGAAGATGCTTTGTTCCAAGCATTAGCATCGGACCAAGCGCTGCGAGGAGATTTCCAACAGCAGCTAAGTATTATGAAAATAGCTTCTAATGATATGAATAGCATATCGCCACCAATCGAAACTACTAACGCGGTGTTCAGTAGCTTGGGTTTTTCCATCCCTTCTGGGGGAGCTCCGACTTCAGTCGTGAACGAAACTAGAAGAAAGCCGGGTGCGGCTATATTTGCTTCGGCATCAGGTGTGGGAATGCTTAATATTTTCAAAGATAATCTATCAACTCTTGGCTCTATAGCCGTAGCTGCTCTGATATCTACGTTCTTGTTTATGACTTTTGACAAAGGATTGCCAACTATAGATGAAAGCGGTGCTGGCGTTACATTGGCTCAGAATTATTATGACGATGCCTCTCACTCTAATTTACCTATAGTTAGCTCAGTTGATAAAACAGAAGAGAAAGCAACCAATAATAACAGAAATAACTCTAACTACCAACCAGTTAGAAGTTCTTCGTTACCAATTGCGATTAGTGAAGATAATAATGAAGAAAGTTCATCAGAAATATTTGCAGCTAATAATGATATAGCAACGAATTTCGAACGACAATCAAATAGTGCAAATAATCCAAGTAAAGAAATACATAAGATAAATGAGAATGGTTATGCGATAGTGAAAGTCAATAGACTCAGCACTAGCGACGCTTCTGATTTAGGATTCAGTATCCCTAATTTCGTATTTGAAGAGAAGAGCGGTTTCGCTTTGGAATTGCGTGGGGCAAACAACCCTAACGAAACTGCTTTACTCAATGATATGATGATAGGTGTAAACTTCGAATTTATAGACGACTTCCATGCTGTTGGTTTAATCGGTAATGAACGCTACGTAGTGAGAGTGGCGAACCCACTTTCAGCTGGTGAGCAAGTACAATACTCTAATGAATCGATGATATCATTTATGGTGGGTCTGCGTTATGCACCAGATGAGCTAATACTCAATGGGTTAATAGTTCCTTATGTACAAGCAAGTGGTGGTGGTATATCCAACGGTTTTGCTGGTGGGTTTGAATCTGGTCTTATGTTAAATATAAATAGCAACTACTCACTGTTAGTTGGATATGGCAAGCAATATGCCAAATACAATTTCGAAGGAAGCCTGTATAATACTAACAAAGATGGTATTAATGTTGGGTTAAGGTATTCGTTTTAAGGGTATCGTAGCTCAACTCTGAATTTATAGTTAGATTGGGGACTACTTAGTTGAGTCCCCCTAGCTTCTAATTTCATATCTACGATAATTACATAACCAATCAATTTTGATTCACTATCAAAACGGTAATCTAAAAACTCAATAGTGACGTCTTTTTGTGTAACAGCAGATATATCATTCAATTTATAATCCCTAACTGCAGCAGAAAAAGAACTATTCCCTTGTCCTTCTTTCAGAGTGTATTTATTATATATGTGAATACTATCGGTCGTAATATTCAATGATTCCATGTAAACCTGTTGCAAATAAGCGATATTAGAGTCGATTAAATTGATACTGCCATCAAAAGTAAAGTCTATCCAAGCTCTTTTTCTATTCAAGTTTGTATCCATTTCAACTATGAATGGTGCGTAAGTGGTCTGCCAAGGAATTAAATCTGATTTCTTGCTAGCTCTAATTACGAAATCCCTTTGATTAACATCAAATATAGTATCTAATCCTTCATAAGTAGCGAAAGGCATAACAGAATCTACTATCATTAGGAATCGTGGGGCAATAGGCCTTGTATTAATATCCCTAATAACCTTTGTCAAAGAATCTATTGTGTTCCCGAGTGAATCTCGAACTACTATCAATGAATCTATTGTAAAAATATACTCAGCAGAATCTGAGCTCATGACCGTATCAATATGTATTAAAGTATCAATGCGAACTACTGTATCTCGCTCTACTATAGTAGTTTTGTAATCGGGATCAGTCCCCAGAGAGTCCTCACACGCGCCTAGTATAGCCACAATAAGAACAGATAATATTATATGTATGTATTTTTTCATCAGAATTCTACCCCAATTCCAAGATGTGAACCGAATTTGTTGGATGAGAAATTAATATCCTTATGATAGTAACTTAAGAAAGTATAATCAGATTTAAAGTAGAAATAAGTATTTCCAAATAAATAATAGTCTAGCCCAACACCTATACGAGCCAGTTCCCCGATATTAGAAGCCCCAACAGATAGATCAATATTTGGTCTAATTTGTAAAAACTCCAAATACTCAGGTGCATACCTGAATAACATTGAAGCTGAATATACTATTGGTTGTTGTTGGTATATTAATTTCTGACCTTCATTAGTTATATCAGTAAATTCCTGATAGAAATTCTCTTGTCTTAGGTCTAGACCAATCGAATACTCTCTTGATAGATTATAAAGCCCACTAACTCTGAGGTTATCTGAAAAAGTATTGTTTCTTTCGGCAAAGTCAGAACCAAGTGACTGAAAGTATCGCCCAAGAGCAGCCTCTAGCTTTATACTTGTCTCAGGATTATATGTACTAATATTGTTGAATATGAAATTCGTATTGTTAGAGCTATAAGAATTAGGTTGACTTGCAAAGTTTGATTGGAAGACTGTGTTGATATTATCTGCCATAACTACATCGTTAAGACTCGATTCGTTATTAGCTAAGGATTCTTTCGATAGCTTTAAGGTACTATTTTCTTTATTTAGCTTATTCGTAATTTCATTCAAACTAGCAATCTGATTTTGAAGATTATTGACTTGGCTATTAAGTCTCGCATTATCAGAAATAACCTTATTGAGTTGTTGTGAGTTCATCAAGCCCATACTCTGATTATTATTTACACTACTTTTTACAATTGCTTCTCTTGGTAGCTCTATTGTTAGTTTTGCAACATTAGTTTCACGAGCTGTAACAATTGGTATCTCGTTTTTCTGATAATTAGTATTGCCATCGCCAATAGGTAGGAGCCAAAGCATAACTAACGCAGTAGCTACTGTGGCCATCAGGCCAGTTATAATTGGTGCTTTGTATAGAGACCAAAACCCTGCGAAAGAGCTAGAACCAGCGACGCCAGCTATTCCTAAATTTGAAAAAAGTGTTTCAGTAGATGAAACAGCAGGGACGAAAGCAGCTGTATCTTTACCGATTGCTAACTTCATAGCAAAGAGTTGATTGAAATCGTAGCGAAGTTCTTCGCTGTTTGAAAGTTCACCAAATAGCAACTCTTGGTTGGTGCTATCTAGATTCCCATCGAAATATTCGTTTATTAGATTATCATGATTCATATTATTTCTCCCTATTTGAAGTGCTTTTCTAAGTCTTTCAAATATGGTTTTAAAATTTCTTTAATTTTATTTCTTGCTCTGAATACTCTTGATTTCGCATTGTTGAGCGTTGTACCAGTAACCTCAGCTATCTCTTCGTAAGATAGGCCGTTATATTCTCTTAGTATAAAAGCGTCTTGGTAGTCGAACTCTAGTAGTTCTAGTGCCATGCTTATCAATGACAGTAGTTCTTTCCTATCTTGTCTGTTGTAGTCGTCTTCTAGCAAGTCTAGTTTATCCGAATAAACTATTCTCTCATTCTTCTTTTTATGATTAAGAGATAAATTTCTTGCTATAGTTATTAAGTAACCGTGTACGCTTACATTCCCTTCTTGCACTCTTACGTTTTGGTAGAACCGCATAAAAGTCTCTTGGAATATATCTTCTGCCGTTTGCTCGTCATTGAAAATTTTGAAACAGTACGCATGAACTTGCGAAGAGTATCTACTATACAACTCTTTGAATGCCTCTCCAGACAATTTCTTGTCATTTCTGAGCATTCCGATTAGTTCAAAATCAGTACTATTTTTAATTTTTTTCTTCATTCAATAAGGATATACAATCTAGTTCCAGAATCGTTGCACAATAAAGTAAAATAATTATTATTTTCAATTTAGCTGCAACCAATTTACAACTTGTTTGTATATCGTGTTGATTTCAGAAATCAATTTTTTACAAACAATTATTTAAGGAGTTTTAAAATGAAAATTTTAAAGACATATAGTATTAAGATAGCAATGATAGTATTGCTGCTACTAGGAGTGAATCAGCACTCAACAGCAGCAGATGCTTTGGATATTGCAAGAATAGATAATTATGGACTCACGGTCAAAATAAATTTCTTTTCGTATGGCTTAGACCCAAGCACATTGGATGAAATCAGGGTTTATGAAGCAGAGGGCTATACAAATAATAAGAATGATTTTACACAGATAAGAGATTATGACTTTACGAACTATCCTAACATAGATTCTTCTGTCTATTGGAATGGACAATTGAACAGTATAACTACTAATAGATTGAACAACTTCCCCTACGATAAGGCGATGAGCTATTACCTTACCTTTGTCAAAGGCAATGTAGAATCAGAAATTCCTGATAGTACATATTATTTCCATATTAAAGGGCCAAAAGATAGTATTAATTTCACTATCTGGCCTCCAAATCTAACTTCACTGGGATTAGGTAACATCCTGAAATTCGATGCAAATGCAATTTCTTCAATGGGTAATACTTTACACTATAAACTAGTTGATTCACCTAATAATGATGCAAAGATTGACAAGCTAACTGGCGAACTTGAATTAGTTCCTACTGAAGTGGGTGATTTCACTTATACTATCAGAGCTTATGACAAAGACGATGTAGACAATAACTATGCAGATCAGAAACTTAATACTAGAGTTTATAACTGTATGACAACTATAAACGGTGTTGTTACTATAAATAATGAGCCTCCTAATCTAATTAGAGGCTCTGTAGATATTTACAAAATAACAAAAGATTCGACTATACATGAAAAATCAGCCCCAGTATTGAATAATGGTAAATTTCAGGCACTAGTAGATGAAGGTAAGTATATAATTAGATTTAACGGATTCGTTGAAAATCAACAATTAGTAGAGTGGTATGATGCCAAAGAGGGAATGGATGAAGCAGATGTAGTAACTACAACTTGTGATGAAACAACTGATATCAGCTGGAATATAGAATATACAAATACTTTGGGTTACCGTATTGACATGGAACAACTAACAGATTATCCTTATAGTTTCATTCCTAAAGGTGGAACCTTCGAAGAGAAGATAGAATACACAACTAATCCGAAAGATGAAGAGGTTGAATTTACACTTTCAAGCGAAGAGCATTTCACACTAACAGGCCCGAACAAAGATATACTAAAGTTAAACGCTACTGAACCTGGTGTCTATAGCGTAGGTATCACTGCTAGAATGAAAGAATATAGCAAAGTCTCGAACAAACAGATTGTTAGAGTTTGGATTACAGAATGCGACGAGTTAAATGAATTGACAATCAATCTAATAGACAAAGAAACTGGTGAGAAAGTAGAAGGATTTGTGAGTGCCTCCCTATACAGGTTAGATTCAACAGAAAGAGATTCTGTTTACTACTCTTGGACAGTGGATTCTACTTATACTCAAAATGGTCAGTTCGTATTCAATCTGGATAAAGGTAACTATTTCTTCGAAGCGTATATTAGAGTTAATGTAGATGGTAAAGGTGTTTCTTACAGATATATATACAACTTCGATGAGCCAACTAACAATAATTCTGATGTCGAGAATGGTGAAATAATCAAAATGGATTGTGAAAACCAGACCCTAAATTGGGAAATAAGAGTTCCAAAAGCAGTCAAATCTTACACTATTAGCGGTTATGCTAAAGATGAGGACACTAATTTCGCAATCGAATATGCTCAAATAGAGGTAGTAGGGAAAAATAAACTAACTGATGATATCTCTACTAAGTACACTTCCACCAACGATAATGGGTATTATACTATCAGAGTACAAGACGATGCTGTTTATACAGTTTCGGCACATTCGGCATATGACTCTATAGATATTAATCCATATTTACGTGAGTATTGGGAAGAAACAAGCAACCCACTAGAAGCGACTTTACTTGACTTAACTAGTAATCTAGATAATATCAATTTCACATTAACTGAAAGACCAGATTATAAGAACAAGTTCAATGGTACAGTATATGATGAAAAAGATAGCCCTATTGAGTCTGCATCAGTAATTATATACCTAATTGAACCTTCTGGATTCGATACTAAGTTAAAGTACTGGGCTTCTAGCACATACACTAACAAAGATGGTGAGTTTGAATTCGAGAACCTGGTACCTGGTAAGTATATAGTATATGCTAGTAATAGCAAAAGAGCTCATATACCGGGATATTACATCTCAGATGATAAATATTCTGTAAGAAGTTGGTTAGATGCTACTCAAATAGACGTAGAAAGCACAGGTGACTTCGGAAATATCAAGCTTAAATTAGAGTCTATTAAACTTGTTGCGAGTAACAGAGGACTAAGCGGGAAAGTAGGAAGGCTAAAAGATGTAAGCCCAGGTTCCAATACTGATTTGGATCCACTTAATGGAGTACAGGTTTTCGTAACTAATTCTAATGATGAGGTAATAAACTATAATCACTCGGTGAAAGATGGTGGTTTCGAAGTATCTAACTTAGTGAATGGAGATTTGAATATCTACTTTGATAAAGTTGGTTACCAAATGATGCATGAGGAAATAACTATAACTGATAACAACCCAAAAGTAGAGCTTAATGTATCAATGCAAAAATTAGGCACTACAGACGTTACTCCTTTTGAAGCGGTTAACGCTAGCTTGTACCCTAACCCAAGTACTGGGAATGTGACTATTACTGGTGATTTCAAACTAGGTAGTTATACGATTAAAGTTATAGATATGACAGGAAGTACTATCAAGGTAATTCCTATTGATATAACAGGAGCAAATATTAATCTTGATTTAACAGGACTATATGTAGGTCAGTATTACATACAACTAATAGGGAGTAATGCTAATTATTCTACTAAGGTAACTATTATAAAATAGTTCCTGATAGTATATAGTTTTCAAATTAAAAATGCTGGCTTGTTTAAGCCGGCATTTTTTTTTAATTAAACTTTCTATTTATTTCAAGCATATCTCGTATTAGCTTTACGTTGTGGACTCTGATTATTTCCACATTGCTTGCTATTAAACTCTGATGTATCATCGCCGTATGAGCATCTCTATCTTTGGCATTTTCTATTCCGAAAAGCATTTTAATAAATGCTTTTCGGCTAATGCCTAATAACTGTTTACCAGTTATATTATTGAATTTTTCTAAGCTATTGAGCAGAGTCATATTGTGTTCTAGCGTCTTACCAAATCCAATACCTACGTCAACAAAGACATTGCCAACTCCCTCTGCTAGTTTACTTTGAGTAGCCAAGTAGTCATAGACTTCCTTTACTACATCATCGTATTGCGGGTTATCTTGCATGTTTTTAGATGATCCTTTTCTGTGCATTATCACTAAATCAGCTTTGTACTCTTTTGCCAAATCCACAAAACGTGGCTCGGCAGTCAGCCCACTAACATCATTGATTATGTTTGCACCTTTCCCAAGTGCTACCCAAGCTACATCGTACTTAGTAGTATCAACCGATATAGTTATATTTTGATTCACTTTCCTTATGCCCTCTATGACAGGGATAACTCGGTTTAACTCATCTTCTAATGACACACCATCGCTTCCCGGTCTTGTGCTTTCACCACCTATGTCAATTATATCAGCACCGTTGGCAATCATTTCTAGACCGTGATCAATTGCAGTCTGAGTAGTAACGTACTCCCCACCATCTGAAAAAGAGTTTGGTGTTACGTTCAGTATTCCCATTATTATTGGTGTCATTTCAAGTCTCCCGGCAATAAATAGCCGTCATTTCGTATTATTTTTTCAATTTCAATTGCCTTACTTACAGAAGGTTTTATTCTTTCTAGATGCTCTTTTAGATAAGCCAATCTTTCGTTTTCTTTGTCCATCTCGAGTAAGTGTTGCTTTTGTTTCCCAATAAGACCGACTTTCTGAGCGAAAAAATAGCTCGCTATTCTTCCAGTCAAATCCTCTTTAGTCGTCTGCTGCACTCTAAAAACAGGTATCTTATTAGTAATGAAGTTGAATAGCTCTATACAATCATCAAGTAATTCTTCTACTATTGGCTCTTCGGTATCAATGGCTATTTCAATATCTCCTTGCGAATAAGATTCTTCACTTTCCTCGTAACTTAGCAATTTGAATTTATCGTAACCAATCACACTCACATCTAATTTACCATCTGGGTATTTTTTGATGATTTCGTGTACTTTTGCTGCGCAGCCATACTCCGCTATATCAGTACCATTAGTGAATATAACCCCTAATTTGGTATGATTAGCTATACAATCGCTAATAAGCTTTTTATATCTATCTTCAAATATATGAAGAGGATATATTGACTCAGGGAATAGCACTAAGTTAAGTGGGAAAAGACCTATTTTCATTAGTCGAGATTTTCTGTTTTATTATTTATTTCAAAATAAGAATATTTTTAATTTTATTCCAGAATTGTGGGAATGTAGAGGAAAGAGATATTACTTTTGATATTAAAAGAGTAATGGCTTATTGCGATCGATTCAACAATAAATTACGTACTAAGACAATGTTAAGATTGTAATTACGTTTGTAAAACTCAAAATAATTTTATATTTTGGAAAAGCAGCATAAAATACATTCCAAAAAGGAAAAAATACTAACATTGCAATGTGGAAAATTTGAAAGTCCTATCATTGATTGGTGTTGATAATTACACCTTGTAATCAATCAAAAAAAACATTTTAATTGTATCCACTTAGTTGTGTCATTATCAAAAAATAATTTGCCGAAGTAGCCACTATTCCAATTGTGCGAACTACTTCACCAAATTGTTTTTAAGTCATTATGCTGAGTGTAATCAATGATTTATAACTATTATAGGTACCCCCACTATGAAATTCTCTCGACATTTTACCAAAGATGACGTGAACGTATATGATCTTTTCAAATATACACACCGCTCATCATCTATAAAGAACCCAGACGGCTCAACTGTTTTCGATATGAAAAATGTAGAAGTTCCAATAGGATGGTCGCAAATGGCTACCGACATATTGGCACAAAAGTATTTCAGAAAAGCTGGTGTACCTCAGTTTGATGAGAAAGGCAAGAAAATAAAAGATGAAAACGGCGAGCATGCAACTGGTTCTGAGAACTCTGTTAAGCAAGTAATTCATAGACTTGCTGGTACTTGGAGACATTGGGGAGAGCAAAACAATTATTTCGATACGACTAAGGATGCAGAGATATTCTACGAAGAAGCCGCTTATATGCTGCTTAATCAAGCTGCTGCTCCTAACTCACCACAGTGGTTCAACACTGGTTTGAACTTTGCTTATGGCATTACTGGTAATAAGCAAGGACATTACTACGTTAACCCTGAAAATGGAAAAATAGAAAAATCAAAAGACGCTTATACTAGACCTCAACCGCACGCATGTTTCATCCAATCAGTTAGTGATGATATGCTTAACGAAGGTGGTATCTTCGATTTAATTACGCGCGAAGCTCGTATATTTAAATTTGGTAGTGGTACTGGGTCTAACTTCTCTCGCATACGTAGTAGCGAAGAGCCATTGTCTGGAGGGGGGGTATCTTCCGGAATGATGAGCTTCTTGAAAATATTTGACAGAGCTGCCGGAGCTATAAAATCTGGTGGTACGACAAGGCGTGCAGCAAAAATGGTAGTTGTTGATATTGACCATCCAGATGTGGAACAATTCATCGATTGGAAAGCTAAAGAAGAAGAAAAAGTTGCTGCATTAGTTACTGGTTCTAAGATTAATAAAGTTTTCTTAGAAGCTATAATGGAAGAAGCTATTACTAATAGTGCAAATATTGAAGAAAATCAAAACCTAAAAGATTTAATCAAACGTGCTGCGCATCGTGGTGTTCCTCTTAACTATATAGATAGAGTAATAGAGCTAGTGAAGCAAGGATTCACTTCTGTAGATACTGAGGCATTCGACACTCATTACGAGAGCGAAGCTTACAATACTATAAGTGGACAAAACGCAAACAACACTGTTCGTGTTACTAACGACTTCATGAAAGCTGTTGAAGCTGACGAAGAATGGGAACTAAAATGGCGTACTGACGAAATGCACGTTCGCCGTGTAAGAGCTCGTGACCTTTGGAACAAAATCAACTTGGCTTCTTGGAAATCGGCTGATCCAGGATTGCAATATGATACTACTATCAACGAATGGCACACTTGCCCTGAGTCGGGTCGTATCAACGCATCTAACCCATGTTCAGAATATATGTTCCTAGACGATACTGCTTGTAATCTTGCAAGTTTGAATCTAATGAAATTTTACAATGAAGAGACTAGTGAGTTCGATATAGAAGCTTACAAACAAGCTGCTCGTATCTGGACTGTAGTACTAGAAATCTCTGTACTAATGGCTCAATTCCCATCTAAGAGAGTTGCTGACCTTAGTTACAAATTCAGAACTTTAGGACTTGGCTATGCTAACATTGGTTCATTACTAATGGTTAACGGCATTCCTTACGATTCGAATGAAGCTCTTGCTTGGACTGGTGCATTGACATCTATCCTTTGCGGTCAAGCTTATGCTACTTCTGCTGAAATGGCAAAAGAACTAGGTGCATTCCCAGAATACAAGTTGAACGAAAAGCACATGTTAAAAGTAATCCGTAACCACAGAAGAGCTGCTTACAATGCTAAAACTTCTGAGTACGAGGGCTTAACTATCAGACCTCAAGGTATAGATACTCGTTTCTGTCCTCAAGATATGCTAACTGCTGCTCGCGAAGTATGGGACAACGCGCTAGAAATGGGCGAGAACTATGGTTACCGCAACGCACAAGTAACTGTTATAGCTCCTACTGGAACTATAGGTCTAGTTATGGATTGTGATACTACTGGTATAGAGCCAGATTTCGCAATTGTGAAATATAAAAAATTAGCTGGTGGTGGATACTTCAAGATTGTAAACCAATCTGTGCGTAAAGCATTAGTAAAACTTGGCTACACTGAAACTGAAATAGAAGAAATTACTAAATACAGTAAAGGACACGGCACATTTGCTGGTTGTCCGGAAATCAACAAGGCATCGTTGATAGAAAAAGGATTTACGGAAGATAAATTCAAACTAGTAGAAGACCAGTTGGACGATGTTTTTGACATCAAATTTGCGTTCAACAAATGGACTTTGGGCGAAGATTTCATGATGAAGCTAGGACTTTCTGATGAAGAAATAGCTGACTCTACGCTGAACCTATTGGGTGCACTTGGCTTTACAGCTGAGCAAATAGAAAAAGCAAACGACTACGTATGTGGTACGATGATGATTGAGGGTGCTCCGCATCTGAAAGATGAGCATCTACCAATCTTCGATTGTGCGAACACTTGCGGTAAGAAAGGCGAACGTTCTATTGCTTATATGGCTCACGTACGCATAATGGCGGCGGCTCAGCCGTTCATCTCTGGTGCTATATCTAAGACAGTTAATATGTCTGGAAGTGCTACAGTTAATAATATTAGCGAAGTTCATATGAAATCGTGGAAACTGATGTTAAAAGCAATCGCACTTTATCGCGATGGCTCTAAACTATCACAACCATTGAACTCTGCGAACTATGACGGATTGGAAGAAACTGTACTATTAGGCGATGAGAACACTCTAGACGAAACTCTTGGCGCTAAAGAAATTCACGAGCAAATAGAAGGAAAGTCTGTAAGACAATCGAACAGATACAAACTACCTAAACGCCGTAAAGGTATCATCCGTGAGGCAATTGTAGGTGGTCATAAAATATTCCTAAGAACTGGTGAATACGAAGATGGTCAATTAGGCGAAATCTTCATTGATATGTACAAAGAAGGTGCGGCATACCGTGGTATGTTGAACAGTTTCGCTATACTAACTTCAAAAGCATTGCAATACGGAGTGCCACTAGAAGAGCTAGTTGATACATTCACTTTCACTAGATTCGAGCCAGCAGGTATGGTACAAGGACACGAGGCAATAAAGAACTCGACTTCTATATTAGATTATGTATTCCGTACACTTGGCTATGACTACTTGCAAAGAAATGACCTAGTTCACGTATTTGCAGTTGACGAAGACAAGAACAATCCGAACGCTACGGACACACCGGAGTTACAAACTGATGAATCAAAAGGTAATGACATAACTGGAAAAGACGGTTCTCAACCTGATGAAAAAGACATAGCTAAAAATATAATCGCTCCTAAACTAGTTCAGATGAAAGCTGTAACTACTGGCGATGACGGTAGAGCAAAGAAACAAGCCGAACTAGACGAGGCGCGCAGCTTGGGCTATACTGGCGAGATGTGTAGCACTTGTAGCTCATCGAGGGTGAAGCGAAACGGTAGTTGCACCGTCTGCGAGGATTGCGGCACAACGAGCGGCTGCTCATAAAAATTAGATGATAATTATAATCCCTGTTTCGCGAGAAATGGGGATTTTTGTTTGTGGGGTATATTTCGCTTTGAATGCTATAATTATAATACCCCTCTGGGGCATTTTTAGTCATTCTTAACTATCGATCTACAGATATTGAGCCACTCTGTGGCTAATTTAGTTTTAACAAAACAGAGCTGCATTTAATCAGAATTTTGTTTAAATATCAATCTTTAATGCCCCAGCGGGGCAATATATCTGTAGCCACGGATTATCAACACAACCTATCCGCCCCGTAGGGGTGGCATATCAAAAAACATAATCTATGTTAAATTCAACACCGTGTTTCTTCAACAATTCTAGATATTCATCTTCGAATGATTTTACTTTATGATGTTCTTCTTGGGTTTCAATATAATTAATAACGGATTGTAAACTAGACTTTGAAACAGAGAAACACCCATATCCTGATTGCCAACTAAATTTGCCATTCAGTTTACGGTTCTCATTTATCCATCTTGAACTACTTGATTTTATATCACGAATTAAATCACTAATAGATATAGATGGATTTAAACCTACCAACAGATGGATATGATCAACGTGTGCATTCAAACAAATTGGTTTTGATTCATTGTTTTGAATTATCTTGTTTATGTATTTCAATAATTCAGTTTTCATTGGCTCACGTATTAATCTTTCCCTATTTAAGGTAGAGAAAACAATATGAAGATATATTTGATGGTATGAATTTGCCATTGATAAAATTAATGAAAAAATAAATAATTATGAAATATTTTTATATCGCCCCGCTGGGGCTTAGTTCTCTCTTCGGATGATTATGCTACAGATATTGAGCCACACTGTGGCTTATTTGGTATCACAAAACTTTATTTCAAACATCAATCGTTAATGCCCCAGCGGGCTTGTCAAGCCGTTGGCATGAGCAATATATCTGTAGCCAAAGAGAGACAGCCCATGCTTTCAGCTTGGCAAGCACGTCCTTTCAGTCCTCGCTGTGACAAGATAGTTCAGGCCTTTGGCTTAATAAGCTCGTAGAGGTGGTGTAAATCCAAAAATAATTGTAAGTTTGGTACTAGAACTCTATTTAAAATCACAAATATCTAACAATGAACAAACAACTTGCAATTAAGATTATGCTCGGGTTATTAGGGGGAATTATAATATTCCACCTACTAATAATATTGAAGTTTATCCCCTATGGTATAGCGTGGGGTGGAAGGTTAACGAACGATAGCGAGATGTATGTCTTCGAGACTGTTTCGGTCTTGATAAACCTAATGCTGTGTTATATATTGCTGATAAAGGGAGACTACGTAAAAGGATTAATTTCCTCAAAAGTGGTAGATATAATTCTTTGGGTTTTTATTGTTCTTTTTGGTTTGAATACTATAGGTAATTTATTCACTGAAACGCTATTCGAGAAATTCTTTTCGATTCTAACTCTGTTATTTACTATTCTAATTTGGATGATTGTGAAGAAGAGTAAAGTTAAATAAAGACTTCTGTAGATATAATCCTCCCCCCAGCAATACTTTAATACTTATAAGCGTTTTAGCGTTATTGACAATGAATGATTTTAGAAATCTATTTTAATAATGATAAAACGAATACTGAAGATGATAGGAATAATAATTGGTGCTATAGTAGTGCTAGTAGTGATAGTCGGTGTGCTGTTTGTGAATCTTAGCCCCGAGTTCGGTGGCAAAGCATCAGCAGAAAAGTTAGAAGAGTATAGCAAATCACCGAACTACGGTAAAGATAAGTTCGTGAATAAGGAGGAGGTGAAACTCAGCTTTACAGCAGGGCAATATGTAGAGATGATTTTCAAGTTCTTCGGTACGCAACCGCACACAGTTCCTGATAAATCTATTCCTGTTGTTCATTACGATTCTACAGATATTGCAACTTACGACTCAGATACTCCTAGACTAATTTGGTTTGGACATTCATCATTTTTACTACAAGTTAGTGGTAAGAATATTCTCATTGACCCGATGTTCGGCGATGTGCCTGCTCCTCATCCGTGGCTTGGGAAAAGTAGATTCAGCAAATCACTGCCAATTGAGATAGAAAAGCTACCTCAGATAGATGTAGTAATACTTTCGCACGACCATTATGACCACCTTGACTATGGCTCAATTTCAAAACTCAAATCTAAAGTAAAGCAGTTCTATACTCCGCTTGGTGTTGGTAATCACCTAACAGCCTGGGGAATAGATACTAGCAAAGTGACGGAACTCGATTGGTGGGACGAAGTGCAATATGCCGGCTTTACCTTCGCTTGCACACCGGCACAGCACTTCTCTGGAAGAGGAATGGGCGATAATGCAGCAACACTTTGGGCTTCGTGGGTTATCAAATCGGCTGAGCATTCTATATTTTTCAGTGGAGATTCTGGGTACAGTACTCACTTCAAAGAAATAGGGGAGAAGTACGGCCCATTTGATTTTGCTATGATAGAATGCGGACAGTACAATGAACAATGGAAGCAAATCCACATGATGCCAGAGGAAACAGTACTAGCTGGTTTGGACCTAAAAGCAAAGCTGATAATGCCTATTCATTGGGCTGCGTTCAAGCTAGCTTTTCACACTTGGACTGACCCAATAGAACGCGTTACTAAGAAAGCTAAGGAAATGAACCTACCTATTGCTACACCTATGATTGGCGAGCCGATACTGATAGATAAACTGAATTCGTTCCCACATAGTCAGTGGTGGACTAAGAAATAATCTTTATTACAAATCTTGAATATTCTCAAACATTGCGTATATTTAACAGATGAAAACTATTCTAATATCCATATTATTTCTTTTCTCATTCGGCATAACTAGTGCGAGTAATGAGATATTATATGCCTCGATTGATGAGGGGATAGGCAGTTTCACCGCCGAATATATAGCAACTATTGTGGAAGAAGCGGAAGACGGCAACTACGAAGCCCTCGTTATAACCCTGAATACTCCGGGGGGATTGTTAGATGCGACTAGAGACATAGTTAGTACATTCCTCGAGTCTAAGGTGCCAATCGTGGTTTATGTGGCTCCAGGTGGGGCTAGAGCTGGCTCTGCTGGTGTGTTCATCACACTTTCAGCTAATATAGCGGCAATGGCTCCGGGGACTAATATCGGGGCGGCTCACCCAGTAGGAGTTGGCGGAGAGTCAGGCGACAGCTCAGACGTAATGACACAGAAAGTAACGAATGATGCCGCGGCACTCATACGCTCGATAGCTAAGAAAAGAAAAAAGAATCAAGATTATGCTGAGCTAACTGTTCGTGAATCATTATCCTATTCTGAAACAGAAGCACTAGATAGCAACCTAATCGACTTAATAGCTAAGAACCGAAATGCTTTACTAAAAGCCATACACGGGATGCAAGTAGAGACTACTTCGGGTATAAAAACGCTAAACACTAAGAATTCAAAAATAGTAGTTCGTGATAAAGATTGGAAAGAGGGCTTGCTTAGTTTCCTTTCCGACCCAAACATTGCTTACATTTTCATACTACTTACAATGTACGGTATAATGATAGAGCTCTACAACCCAGGGGCAATATTCCCAGGTGTTATAGGTGTAATGTCAGCTATTTTGGCAGGTTTTTCTCTCCAAATGCTGCCGGTTAATTATGCTGGTTTAGCACTTATGTTAGTTGGTATCGTATTGTTTATATTGGAAGTGAAGATAGTCTCGTTTGGTATGCTGACTATTGGGGGGCTAATTGCCTTCGTACTAGGTTCTATTATGTTAATTGATTCACCGGGTGATTTTATGCAAATCGGATTCGAAATTATACTAGCTGCAACGCTATTAACTGCTGGACTTTTCATAGGAATAGTAATGTTGGCTGTTAAGTCGCAGAAAAAGAAAGTCGCTTCAGGTGTGAGTACGCTCATTGACAAGGGGGCTGTAGTTTTCACAGCTATTACACCCGAAAAAATGGGTAAAGTCAAAATAAACGGTGAGTTATGGCGAGCAAAATCGAGCAACTCACATCAGAAAAATGATAAAGTAGTTGTCAAATCGATAGATGGTTTGACTTTAGAAGTTGAATAGTATTTTTAAATAATTATATCAGAGGTCATTATGGGTATTCCATTTATAGTAATTCTATTTATTGGAGCATTCTTATTTTTCTCCATGATCAAAGTACTTAATGAGTACGAGCGTGGAGTTATATTCAGATTAGGTAAGCTGCAAGGGGTAAAGGGTCCGGGGCTTATTATATTAGTTCCATTCATTGATAAGATAATGAAAATCAGCTTGCGTACAGTCGTATTAGATGTAGAATCGCAAGACATAATCACCCGTGATAACGTATCGCTGAAAGTGAACGCTGTACTTTATTTCAAAGTTGTTGCTCCCGATAGAGCCGTGATAGAAGTTGAGAACTACCTATATGCTACTAATCAATTAGCACAGACGACTTTGCGTAGTATAATCGGTCAATCAGAGTTAGACGAAGTACTAGCCGAGAGAGATAAAATAAACGAAAAGCTACAAACTATAATCGACGAAGAAACGGAAAACTGGGGTATAAAAGTAACTGCAGTAGAAGTGAAACAAGTTGATTTGCCACTAGAAATGCAACGTGCAATGGCAAAACAAGCCGAAGCAGAAAGAGAAAGACGTGCGAAAGTAATCAACGCAGAAGGTGAGTTCCAAGCAGCTCAGAAATTGACTGATGCAGCAAGACAAATGCAAGATTTCCCAATTGCACTACAACTCCGTTACTTGCAAACTCTTGGCGATATAGCTACCGAGAACAACTCAACTACTATATTCCCAATACCGATTGATTTATTCAAGCCATTCATTGAAGGAATGAACAGAACAAACTCGGATAATGTTAGCAAAGTAGAAGCACAGATAAAAGACTATGGCGATTCGAAAAGCTAAAGAATTGAGTATGAAATAGTTAGAACTTGAAAAGCTGTTCTAATTAGGGCAGCTTTTTTTTAGGATTTACAGATTGGGATCGGAAAAGAACCGTAGAGACGTTATACTTATGTCTAAAATCCCACAAAACTCGATTGAAGTTAAAAGAATCCTGGTGGAAACATTCAACTCCTCTGGAGTTGTTACCGATTTAACACCAATACTTGCTACTAATATTAAACTCCTAGCGGAGTTAACTTAGAAAAGCCACAGAGTGGCTTAATATCTGTAGCTAAGGAAGTAAACAACGCAAGTAAGCCCCGTAGGGGTGGTATATAACAAAAAAAAAAGGGAGCCGATTCAATTTGGGCTCCCTTTTCTTTTACTCATTATCGTCTATCTTATCACTGTTTTTACGTTTCCTAAGTGGTGAAATTCCTCTTTTTTTAAAAAGGGGTGGCAGACGCACGCAGTGGGTCTGACGGGGTATTTACATATCCACAAAATTTGTTATTATCTGATTCTTTAAGTCTTGGATTACATTATCCAGATTATGCTTTACATCCAAATCAGAATATCTTATAACTGTCAAACCAAGACCTCTGAGATAATTGTCTCTTATCTCGTCTTCTTCAATTTTTTCATTGTGACTAATACCATCTATCTCAATTACAATTCCAAGTTTTTTAATATAAAAATCTACTATGTAATTTCCTATTATTTTCTGTCTGTCGAAGTCTAGATCAAGTATTCTCTTTAGTTTAACTTCATTCCAAAAAAGTACTTCGGACAAAACACCCTGTCTGCGAAGTTCTCTTGCTCTTTGTTTTAGCTGAGGGTTTGATGGTAGATTTAATATTCTTTGTTTGAATTTGTATGTATTCATACTATTATTTTTAATTATTGAACACCCCGTCAGCTAAAGCTGCCACCCCTCTTTCGCGTTGCTTAAAGAGGGGAATATCTTGTTTATCAAATCGTCTATCTTATCAGTGCTTGAAGTGACGCATACCAGTGAATATCATCGCTATGTTATTATCATTAGCGGCTTTTATTACTTCGTCGTCTCTCACTGAGCCGCCCGGCTGTATTACAGCTGTTGCTCCTGCTTTTACTGCTTCTAGTAGTCCATCAGCGAATGGGAAGAACGCATCGGAAGCAACTACGCTACCTTGTAGGTCTAGTTCCATTAGCTTCGATTTCTCTACTGCTATTCTCGATGAATCTATTCTTGACATCTGACCAGCGCCTATTCCTAGTGTTCTGTCGCTTGTGCCATATACTATTGCGTTCGACTTTACGTGCTTACATACTTTCCAGTTGAACATTAGTGCTTGCCACTCATCGTTCGTTGGCTCTCTGTCTGTAACTACTTTCATTTCTTCGTTGTTTATCAACTCAGAATCAGTCGATTGTGAGAGTAATCCACCAAGTACAGATTTCAGTTCATATCCTTGTGCGTTTTTCAGCATATCATAGTTCAGTCTTATCAATCGTCTGTCTTTCTTTTTAGATAAGTGCTCTAGAGCTTCGGGAGAGAAATCGGGAGCTATTAGCACTTCAGCGAATAGGCTATGTATTTTCTCCGCCATCTCCATATCCATAGTCTTATTCATAGCTATAATACCACCGAAAGGAGAAACCCTATCAGTAGCAAAAGCATTGTCATAAGCCGTGACTAGGTTACTACCACGACCAACACCGCAAGGGTTAGTGTGCTTGATTATAGATACTGTTGGCTCCTCATCATCAGAAAATTCGTTGATTATTCTTGCTGCAGAGTCTATATCAATTATGTTGTTGTACGATAGTTCTTTGCCGTGTAGCTTCTCGAATATTTCTGATATATTACCATATAAAGCAGCCGATTGGTGAGGGTTTTCACCGTAACGAAGGTCTTGCTCTTTCTTGAATGATATATTAACAGTCGGGCCTAAATCAATTTTATTATGCTTATTGAAGTAGTTAGATATTATCGAATCATATCTAGCAGTGTGGTTGAATACTTCACCTGCCAATTGGACTCTCAATGCTTCCGAGATAGTGCAGCTGTTAGTTTCTAGTTCATTAAGGACTGAATCATATTTATCAGGGTTTACGACTACTGCCGTCCATTTATAGTTCTTAGCTGCGGCACGTAGCATTGTCGGGCCACCTATGTCTATGTTCTCTATCATCTCATCGTGAGGAGCGTTTTTCTTCAACGTTTCTTCGAATGGATATAGGTTTACAACTAGCAAATCTATTGACTTCAGATTGTGCTTTTCTAGCTCATCTATGTGGTCTTGCTTACCCAAATCTGCCAATATACCTGAGTGAATAGCTGGGTGCAGAGTCTTTACTCTTCCGTCCATTATCTCTGGGAAATTAGTCAATGCACTAACTGATTGCACTGCGATACCAGCATTTGCTATAGTTGCCTTCGTGCCACCAGTCGAGTATATCTCTATACCAAGTGAGTCCAATTTACGTGCGAATTCTACTATTCCAGTCTTATCAGATACTGATATAATTGCTCTTTCTACTTTATGTGTTGAGGGAGTTTTCATTTGTCTTTTTGTTTTATTTTGAATTACTTATACAAAATTAAGAAAATAATATGCCTTTGCCTTATTTAACTTTTTCTAGTTTTACACAAATAAAAAGCATTTCAAGCGACAATTAAATTATACTGACCTCGTTAGTATATGTGGGTACCCAATATATATATTAATATTTTAATCATTTATAATAACAATTTAGGAGATCTTGTCATGAACAAGCTACAAATAAAAGGTAATTGGAATGAGTTAAAAGGAAAACTCAAACAAGAATATTCGGAATTAACTGAAGATGATTTGACTTATGCTGAAGGAAAAGAAGATGAACTTCTTGGACGACTTCAACAAAAATTAGGTGAAACTAAAGAAAACCTAATACAGAAATTTGAAAGCTATCAAGAAAGATAAGTTTAATCAAAGCACCCAGAAAATTGGGTGCTTTTTTTTTGTATATTTGTTGATAACAAAATAGAATATTTCAAAATGAATTTTGCCAATCCGTTATTTATAATCCCTATTATCACTGGTCCACTTGTGATAATAATAATGCTTATTACATTGAAGTTTCCACCTAAGAAGATTAATTCACTTTATGGATACAGAACTAAAAGGTCTATGTCGAGCCACGAGGCGTGGGATTTTGCCCAGCCCTATTCAGGTAAAATGATGTTGAAGTATATGGCGATTTATACTCTTACTGCTATCCTACCTTTGGTATTTAATGATATTAATGAATTTGTAGGGGTAGTACTTGCATTAGTATTAATGATTGTATTCATGGCTATTCCCATTATTAAAACTGAGAAAGAGCTAAAAATTAGATTCGGTGAAAAATCCTCAATTTAAAATTGTTAGTGAATCTTGTTCTATTTTCTGAATTAATTTCTCTGATAGATAATTTCCAATATCTATGTGCATTTCCTGATTCCAATGCCCATTAGTTTTAGTTACTTTCCAATAATATGGATCAACACCAGATTTATACAGAGAGTCTACAAACTTACTAGTGTCCCAGTATGTAATCCCAAGTCTATTAATCTCATCCTCGGTAGCTCTATAAAATGGAGCGTAATCTCTATTGATTATAATAACATTACTATCCAGATGATTCAAGATTTTATTTACAATTGGTAATGGCTCGTAATTAATATCTGATTCTATTCTTGGTTTCGTTGGTACGAACCAATCATAAATCTTACCAAATAGAATAGAAGACAATGGCTTTTTGCTTAATGTATGCTTTACGTTATTCACCATACTTAGAATGATGGATTTGCTTAATAAAGCTTGAGTAAATTTGAATTGTTTTATTTCATTTTCATCGAATTCGGCGGATGCAACTAACGAATCTCCAACCTCTTTGGCATAGGGGTAAAGTGGAGTTAAAGATTCAAGATGCAAATCTCCGTTGGATATAAAATATAGTATTAGTTCGGGTTCAAATTGGTCAACTAATAACCGCTGATAAGCGTAATTATGACTAAGATTGAACCCAGCTCTACCAAAATTTTGGACTTCGAATGTATATCCTTTGAACCGTTCAGTTAATCTTTCTTCAATTATATTACCGAAATAATCACGTTGGAAAATCTGGAATGATTCCACGAAAGAATCACCAATTAGAGCTATGTTAATGTGGTGTGTTTTATTCGTATCAACTTCTCTTCCTGCGAATCGGCTGCTATTCGTCTTGAATATTCCAAATCCTTCTGTGAAAAGTACAGATTCATGATCGGCGGGTAGCCCTTTGCCTATATCATCATAGTATTGCCCCAGAGACGCTTCCACTATTCTAGCATTATTTATAAATAGATCACACACTAACAAAGTAGCGAATGTAGCTATTAGAAAAAGAGCAATATGTTTGAGTGTACTTATCAATATTTTAATATCGTAATTGAGTCTTGTTCAATTTTTTGGATTAATTTATCAGAAAGATAGTTTCCCATAACCTTATGCATTTCCTGATTCCAGTGTCCCTCAAAGTTTGTTGCCTTCCAGTAATATGGATTTTCACCAATATTACGGAGTGAATCTACCAGATAGCTCGAATCCCAATAGGGAATATTCAATCTCTTTACTTCGTCCTCAAATGATTCGTATAGATACGTACTATCTCTATTCACGACTATTACGTTATTATCCAAACTGTTAAGTATCTTGTTAACTAGGGGTAATGGGGTGTAATCATTTTCAACTATTACTTTCGGATTCGCAGGAATGAACCAGTCATATACTTTGCCAAATAGTATTGAGGCAACAGAGCTTCTTTTTGTTGCATGTTTAGCACTTTTTAATAAGGTTAACAATATATACTTACTTATAATATTTTCAGTCTCTATATAGCTCACTACATCTTTGCTATCAAACTCAACAGAAGGAATCAAAGAGTCATTTACAACCTTAGTATAGGGGTATAAAGATGACATGGTTTCTAAATGTAAGTACTCATTTGAGATGAAATATATCACTAATTCTGGCTCAAATTGGTCAACAAATAATCGGTGATATGCGTAGTTATGGTCGAAGTTGAATCCAGCTCTTCCGAAATTTTGTACTTCAAAAGTAAATCCTTTGAATCGTTCGGAAAGCTTTTTCTCTATTATATTTCCGAAATAATCTCTCTGGAAAATCTGGAATGACTCAACAAATGAATCACCAAGTAATGCGATGTTAATATGCCTCGTCGTATTTGTATCTACTTCATCACCTGCAAATCGGCTACTATTGGTTTTGAAAATACCAAAGCCCTCCGCAAAAAATACAGACTCATAATTAGCAGGAAGACCTTTTCCTATGTCTTTATAATACTTACCCAATGATGGATCTATAATTCTTGCATTACCTACGAATAACTCACAGACAAGCAAAGTAGCTGATGCTGCTGTTATAAAAAGGACGATATGAATGAGAGTGTTTCTCAAATCTTAGAATTGGAAATAAATAAATGGTAACGGTCTTGATTGAAAAATATAGACTAAAGTAATAAAGAATAAACTTAGTAAAATACCCAATCGTACCGATGTAGATTTGAATTTGAGCACGAAAGTATGCCCAAATCTATTTTCAATTATGTCTAATGCAAAGTTCAAAATGAAATATGATAATACAATCCGAATGAAAATATGAGCATATTCGCTAGATTGCCAATCGAAAATACTAGTGAAGATTTGCTGAGTTGATTCCCACGAAGTTGCTCTGAAAAAGAGCCAAGTAAATGCAACTAACACGAATGTTAGCATTACTTTCGGTATATCTTTGAGTCTGGTAATAGGGTCATAATCTGTTTTACCTTTACTAAAAAATTTATGAGCAGCTAGATAGATACCATGAAGTCCGCCCCATATCACGAAATTCCAGCTTGCACCGTGCCACAAGCCGCCTAGAAGCATTGTAATCATTAGATTGACATAAGTCCTAGCTGCCCCCCTCCTGTTACCACCTAGGGTGATATATAAGTAATCTTTCAGCCATGAAGACAGGGATATATGCCATCTTCGCCAAAATTCGGTGATGTTCCTTGATAGATATGGCTGTTCGAAGTTTACCATTAGCTCTATACCCAACAGCTTAGCTGTACCACGAGCTATTTTGCTATACCCAGAAAAGTCAGCGTAAATCTGAATACCGAAAAGCAGTACCGCAGCAATTATCTCAATAGATTTATAAAGATGTAGATTGCCGAATATATGATCTACTATTCGCCCAGCGGTGTCTCCTATCATCACTTTTCGGAATAGCCCGAGTACTATGAGAGTGGCGCCTTCTTTCAGTTGGTCTTTAGTTGGATTAAGTTTCTTATAAAGCTGTGGTAATAGGTCTTTTGCTCTTTCAATAGGGCCAGCAACTAACTGGGGGAAAAATGCTACGAATAGAGCAAAGTCAGTAATATTATTAGTTGGCTCTAATCGTTTTCTATATATATCAAAAGTGTATGATAGTGTTTGAAAAGTATAAAATGAAATACCAACTGGAAGAATAATATTCAAATGTAGTGAGTCAACATTCCCACCTAAGCCATTTATCATACCCTGGAAACTATCGATGAAGAAGTTGAAATACTTGAAAAAACCGAGTATTCCTAGATTTACACCTAGACTGGCGTATAGCAATAGCTTTCGTTTCTTCTCATCTTCGGTATTGTGGATTCTCAATCCTATGTAATAATCAACTACCGTGGATAATAGCAATAGCAGGCAAAACCGCCAATCCCAATATCCGTAGAAAAAGTAACTTGCTGACAAGAGAAATATATTCTTATATGATTTTTTAGGTAGTAAATAGAATATAGGTAGTACTATAGCTAGAAAAAATAAGAATATAAATGAGTTAAATAGCACCTGAGTTGGACTTCGTTTATTTGATTAATAGTATAAGTGTCAGCTACAAATTAATGGAATTTTATAATAATTCATTATCTTGACTGATAATAAAAACTAAAACCTTGAAAAGAAATGATCAAACTACAGAATTATATAAATGGGGAGTTAGTAGCTCCTATTAATGGCAACTATATAGATAATTATGACCCGTCAGTAGGAGAAGTATATTCACTTATTCCAGACTCAAATGCAGCTGATGTGAATTTGGCTGTCAAGGCAGCAAAAGCAGCTTTCCCAGCTTGGTCCAATCTATCTAATGAACAGAGACACGACTATATAATGGCGATAGCCGATGGGATAGAGAAGAGATTCGAAGAGTTCGTAGAAGCGGAGAGCAGAGATAATGGCAAACCTATAAAGCTTGCTCGTAAAGTAGATATACCTCGAGCAAAATCGAACTTCAAGTTTTACGCTACAGCTGTGATGCATTATTCTAGTCAATCGCACTTTATGCCAGAAGAGCCGGCTATAAACTATACTCTTAGACAGCCACTCGGTGTAGTTGGGTGTATTTCCCCTTGGAATCTTCCACTTTACCTATTTACTTGGAAGATAGCACCAGCTCTAGCAACTGGTAATACTGTAGTGGCTAAGCCAAGTGAGATTACTCCTATGACAGCTTACCTTCTTTCTAAAGTCTGCGTTGAAGCAGGATTGCCCAAAGGTGTGCTGAATATAGTCCACGGAAATGGTCCTACTGCTGGTGAGGCAATAGTCCAACACGATGATATACAAGCTATATCATTCACTGGTGGAACTGCTACTGGTAAACATATAGCAAGCATTGTTGCTCCGAAATTCAAAAAAATGTCTCTAGAATTAGGCGGTAAAAACCCGAACATAATATTCGATGATTGTGATTATGATAAAGCACTAAGTACAAGCGTTATATCTTCGTTCGCTAATCAAGGGCAGATTTGCCTTTGCGGTTCGCGTATATTCATCCACGAATCTTTATACGAGCAATACCGTGATGATTTCGTGGCTAAAGTGAAAAAGCTAAAAGTCGGAGACCCAATGGAAGGAGATACCTCACTCGGGGCAGTTGTATCAAAGCCACATCAAGAAAAAGTACTCTCGTACATTGAGTTAGCGAAACAAGAAGGCGGTAAAGTAATTGCAGGCGGAAATGCAGTTAAACCAGAGGGGAGATGTGAGAACGGCTATTTCATAGAGCCGACGGTTATCGAAGGTTTACCTTTCAATTGCAGAACTAATCAAGAAGAAATATTTGGCCCTGTCGTTACACTGCAATCCTTCAGCACAGAAGAAGAAGTACTAGAATATGCTAATAGCGTGAAATACGGACTAGCTGCGACAGTTTGGACACAAGACATTAGCAAAGCAAATAGAGTCGCTCAGAATCTGCACGCAGGCATAGTATGGGTGAATTGCTGGTTACTCCGCGATTTACGTACACCATTCGGTGGAGTAAAAGATAGTGGAATGGGCAGAGAAGGCGGCTTCGAAGCTATGGACTTCTTCACTGAACCAAAGAATATCTGTGTGAAGTATTAGAAAATGAGAATTCCATCTGGAGCCCCCTTAAATTTTAAGGGGGTTGGGGGATTTATTAAATAAATCAATGCATTCTCTTTGTCAAAAAATATCACTTTGTAAACCTATACAAGGTATTCCGTTTATCACCTTCTTTTTGGATTATAGCATTCTCAACAGCATATTTCAAATCTCGGCTGGCTGTAGAAGTTGAAATATCTTTGAATTCTAACATATAATCTTTTCTTGTGAAACTTTTTCCGCTATAAATTTCTTTAAAATAATCAATTCTACTTTTATTGGTCAAATGCTGGTTCGTCACATTTAGTAAATTATTTAGTGATTCATCAATGGATTGCAGCATAAACTCTATGAAATATGTTGATTCACCAGCTCTGTCACTTTTCTCGAGCATATCATAATATTCTAATTGACGTTGTTTTATAATTGTTTCAAACGGTAAATATTCGAATAATTGATTCTCTTTCATTAATAGTAAGGTTTGCCATAATCTACCCATTCTTCCATTTCCATCAATAAATGGATGTATGAACTCTATCTCATAATGAACTACACAGCTTTTTATCAGAATTGGGTCATCAGAGTTTTTTATATAAGCAAATAACTCTTTCATCAATTTGGATAGTTGTTTGGCTGGAGGTGCTATATGAGCAATTTTGTTTCCCTTGAAAATAGCGACTGAACTTGATCTAAGTTTACCATTATCTATGATTAAGCCCTCCATCATTTCGCCATGAGCTTTGAGAAAAGAATTTAATGATGAGGGATTCATATTAGTCAAGTTGTCATATACTCTCACAGCATTTTGGACTTCAATTATATCTTTCTTTGGAGCGATAACTCTCTTTTTATCGATGATTGCTGTTATCTGTTCCTCCGAAAGAGAATTACCCTCTATTTCCAATGATGCTTTAATCGTTTTAATACGGTTCTTTTTTCTCAGCTCAGGTTTTGGTTTGCTTATATGAAGTGAGTTAGCTTCTCCTAGACTATTAGAAATAGAGGAGATAAGCTTTAGAATGTTATTATTTATGTTATATGGAGGTTTCATGATACTATCATATGATACTATCACAAATTAGTTATTTTTTAACTAATTGCAAAATATATGATACTATCTACCTTAGTTACTTTCTCGGCAGGGCGTGTTTTCTTTGTATCTTATAAGGTCAGAAGCATCTAGGAGTGTTTTTATTTCTTCGATTAACTTAGCTTGGGTCTTTTCATCAGAGTCAGAAATAGATATGCAATAATCCATTTCCCCTTCGCGGCCCCAACTTACTTTGTTGTACTCTATATTATTGCTCTCTAGATAAGCTACAAACTTTTCTCTCGATTTGAAATCGATACTGCTGCCCTTGCTGATGAACGAGACTATGAATCTTACTTCGCTATTAGTAGGCTGAATTTCTTCGATAGTATGCTTCGCTTCAGTTTCATTAGTACTCTTGCATGATGCAAATGCTATAAGGCAGAGTATTAGAATTAGGTTTTTCATAATAAAAAAGTCCAAAAAATGGGGCTGTTAGCCCCATTTGATATAAATTATTTAGTTATATATAATTTCTTAGATTGATTGATTTTATTACCAATTATCTTCAAGAAATAAACACCTGAACTCAATTCAGAACAATCCACTAATGTGTTTTGCGAGTTAAGCTCAAACCCTTTGATGAAAGTACCATACATATCTACAACTTCTACTCTACAGTTAGCAATATCTGCTAACTCAGAAACTAGGTTGAAAACACCATTATTAGAGTTTGGTACGATTTTGATTTCATCAGAAGTATTCACATCATATACACCAGCAGGAGCTTGGCAACCATTTGAAGATAAAAGACCAGAACGTACAGTGTTAAGTGTTGCTCTCATTCTTTCTTTCTGTCCATTAGTGAACATCACTACGCATACAGCATCAGAGTAATCCATATAGTTCATATACATCTCACCATTCTCGCCACTACCACACTCACTGAATGCGTTATACGGAAATTCTGGACAACCTTCATTATGAGTAAATGCAGGCTCTGTATCATATACAAAATCATCGCCACATTCCTCATCGCCCCAAATATGGCGTAAATTTAGATAATGACCCACTTCATGAGTAGCTACAATTGATTTGTAATCTGGATTTGAGGGATTAATTCCAAAATCTGTGTAAAGAATGACAACACCGTCTGTACTATCAGTTGTTTCAGAAGGAAAAGTCCCATAACCATCTGTAACTCCACCTTCATTATCCGGATCTACAAAATTAGCACACCAAACATTCATATACTTACTTGGATCCCAGATTGTAGCTGGTTTAACAACATCATCGAATACTGGAATATCCCACACTTCTTGACCGCTATTATATCTAACAATACCGCTAGTTGGGTTGCCATCTGGGTCATTGTTTACAAGACAAAACTCTATTTCACAATCAGCTTGTGCATCAAAAAATGGGTGAGAATCATCAAGTGCATCAGTGTTTTGCAATCTGTATTCTCTATTCAAAATAGTGATAAGACTTATTGCTTGCTCATCAGAAATATTAGGGCCTTCGCCTATTTCTTCGCCATTGTTTATTATGTGAATTACAACAGGAATTGTAAGTATAGTACCCGCTTGAACTTTACTAGTTTTAGAATTTATATACTCTTGAACTTGATTTTCTATTTGTTTAGCTCTTTCAAGGATAGAAGGGTCTTTAGTTACGGAGTTATTGTAAACACTCATTGCAGCGCATTTTTCAGACTTAGAAAATGAAGCTGAAGTCATTAATAATAGCATTGCAAATAATAGAGATAATGATTTTATCATATAGTTACTTTGTTTATTTATAAATTATTTTTTAAAAATTTAATTTACGGAGAAAAATTTAATTTTTAATTAATAATTTATCTCTAATATCCATTCACTTTCCGAATCTATACTGTTAATCAATTCACCATTTCCATCCCATGCAGCAGTCTGACCAGCCAACAAGAAATTATCAGACAGCCCGAGTGAATTGACCATTACCACCAGGATATTATTATTCTTTGCTAAGATTTAAAAAGGTTTAGGGGTGATTAAGATTATCACAATAATCATAAACTAAATAAACCTATTCCTTGTTTCTACTTGACTCAATTATTAAATACCTTAGCTCATCTATTTGACTTTGAAGCTGATTAATTCGTACTTTTTGTTTCTCTAGCTCTAACTTATACTCTTCATTAATATCTGACTTCTCATTCAATTGTTTGCTTAGTTCTTGAACAGATTTCACCAAAGGCACAACAAATTCTGCATATCGCAAACCATAGAAATCTTTTTCATTCTTCGGTGCATCGACTCCACTAAAGTCGAATCCGTTGGCTTTAGCCGCTTGTTCCACTTCCTGTGCTATAAATCCAGAATATCTAATATTCTCCTTGTCATATTTGGTGTCCCATTTTGAGCTATCAATTATACCAAAGTTATCAGCGTAGAACTGTTCAATTTTATGCAAATCCATATTGTATGTTACTGGACGTAACTGATTTATGAACTGAAGACCTTTTACATTCTCCTCTACATTTACCTTGAATCTACCATCGCTAATAGCAGTCCAATTAACTGCACCGCCTATGCTAGTTATATTCTCATTGCCAACACGCACCATGTCCGATGCAGTAGATAATGAGTTATAACCTAAACTCATAGAATTAGTGAAGTTTGAATCTGCATTATCAGCTCCATATCCTAATGCTGTATTATATTCGCCACTAATATTTGATTTAAGTGCAAGAGTTCCAATAGAAGAATTATAATTACCATTAATATTACTACGTAAAGCAAGATAACCAACAGCAGTATTAGCAAACCCTGTTGTATTATCAACCATATTTGTAGCTCCAATGGCTGTATTATGACGACCACTTGTGTTAGAACTCAAAGTATTATAGCCTACTACCGCATTAGAATTTCCTGTTGTATTATACTGCATTGAGCTTCTTCCTACTGCAGTATTATATGCACCAGTAGTATTCTTATTCATTGATTCAGCTCCACATGCAGTATTATCATCACCAGTAATATTAGAATAGAGTGCCCCCGACCCTATAGCACTGTTTCTTGTACCTTCAGTATTAGAATAAAGTGATTGATACCCAACTGCAGAATTTCTGCCACCTTTATTGTTTGAATAAAGTGAGTTGCTCCCTATAGCACAATTACCACCACCTTGGCTATTGTTATAAAGAGCTTGGAAACCGTTTGCCACATTATCGGAACCATAATTATTACTAAAAATGGCTTCATGCCCTATAGCAGTATTATTTGAACCATAATTATTTAAATAAAGTGATTTAGTTCCTATGGAGACGTTTTGTTTACCATAACTATTAGAATATAACGAAAGTAAACCTATTGCTATATTAAAATTGCCATTATTAATACGGAATAAACTTGAATCACCTATAGCTATGTTTCCTTCTTCATTATCTATCGTCCATCCAGCTTGCTTGCCTATGAGAATGTTGTTCTTACTATTACTAGACTCTAATCTATTACCATTCATCCTCCATTTCTCTTCACCATCAAGTGTAAATCTTATAATGTTTTCATCATTATTCTTTTCTACTTCGACTCTAGTGTTACCATCTTTGTCTATGATTCTATCAGTTGGACTACCATCGCCACCACCAGCTATCCTATCTGCTGTGGAAGCATGTAGAGCATAAGGTACACTTATTAACTGAGTTGTGCTTATGATTGTATAATTTGATTTACCATTTGGATCAATTTCAGTTTTAATAAAGTACTCTCCTTTTGACCAATCTATAGATTCAATATCACCTTCAGGGAAAGTAGCAGCCCCAATTTGTAAAGATATTAATCCATTGTCATTAGTTTTCGGGTAACTGATTTCGCTATAAACCACCTCCCCAGTTACTGAATCGCTTAGAATACTTATTTTCACACTTACAGATTTATTTGAGATCAACTCATTGTTCGCATCTCTGACCACCGCCTGATAGCTAAACTTGTTTGGTGTTTGAGAGTTGATAATAGTAGTAGAGAAGACTATTAATAATAGTGTAATAATTTTTTTCATTTTATTTTTCCTTAATTAGCTTAAATGATTGAACTACTTCACCTTCTCTTACTATATTCAAAATATAAGAAGAAGCGGTCAGTAATCGAGTATTAATATTTGTTTCGGGGGATGATATTCTATTAGTGATAACTGTATTACCTAGTAAATTAACCAAACTATATTCTAATCCAGATATATTTGATTCATCAATTTTCAAAGTAACATTGTCTGTACTTGGGTTTGGGAATACTTCAATTGAAAAGTCATCTCGACTATCTTCAATGGAAGTAATAGTTATTCTGTATGGTTGCTGTAAACCCGTTTGGACTTTTCCTTCTCCACTCTGCACTTCATACAAGACTTGCCCAATGGAATAAGAGACGCTTCCAGCTGTTGACTTTACATCACCACCAGAGCTTACTGTACCTTCTTGGGCGAAAGCGCTAAGATTTAAGAATAGAAGTATAATTAGTACTGATTTGCACATAGTTTTCACCGTCCATTTAATTTGTTTTTCTAAAATTGGAAGTTCCATTACTATATAGACACATGAACTACGAAAACGTCTCCGAAAATGAAAAGTTTTTTAGGGGGGGGACTAAGTTTACGAAGGAAATCAGGTAATACTTACTTGAATGATACTATCATTTGAAACTATCACAATTTAGTAATTAATCTATAATTCCATGAATAACAAACTATCTGAATGGTTACCGGTTGAAGCAATCAACTCTCCATTTCCATCCCAAACTGCACTTTGACCAGCCGACATGAAATTATCTGATGGCCCAACAGAATTGACCATCAGAACTGGAATATTATTGTCTCTCGCTAAGGTAGGGAAATAAGAATAGGCATTTTGGACGTTCTTCTCAGGTTTAGCTACACTAGCTAAATATATGTCTATGCCCATTGTTCTAGCATTAACAAAATGCTCTGGAAGTAATGACTCATAACATATTGCAGGAGCTATTCTTTTGCCTTTGCACTCTATTATTTTTTGCTCTTTACCTTCTATAAAATAAGGCTTTTCATCTGAATGAAGGTGTTGCTTTGAGTAGGTTTGTCTTATACAATTCGGTTGGAATATAATCATACTTATAAGTATTCCATCAGCCGAGGTGGTAGGTACTCCAATACAAATTGTGATTTCATGTTCATCAGCTAGATTCTGTAATACATCTAACCTAGAATCAGATTGAGTTGTAGCCAATTCCTCGGCTAACTCTGGTTCATATCCCGTTATCGATAGTTCGGGAAAGCAAATCAGATCAGCATTCTTATCAATCGCTTTATTTATATAGACTACATGCTTTTCGATATTCTTTTGAATGTCACCTTTGTATGATTCTATTTGAGCGAGACAGATTTTCAATTTATTTTAACTTCAAGTTTATTAATTAGAAACTACTTTCAGCCCAATAATAGAAGCTATAAGTGTTGTAATGAAAAACAGACGCCAAAAATCTGTTGGTTCGTTGAAGATAACAATCCCCATTAATACTGTCCCGACTGCCCCAACTCCTGTCCAAACGGCATAGGCTGTCCCAATCGGAAGACTCTCTGTTGCCTTAACTAGCAGAAACATACTGATAGCCAAACAGAACAAAAACCCGACAAACCACATAGTGGATTCGTTCCCAGTCTTTTCTTTTGCCATTCCTAAGCAAGTAGCAAACCCGACTTCGAAAAGTCCAGCAATTATTAATAGTACCCAGTTCATATTATTACCCGTTAACTATTAGTATAATAAATCAATATCGCAAACAATGCTATAAAGAATCCAATACCAATAGTATATGACATAGCGTTTTTAGATTCGTCTTGGTATATCTCTTTCAGAGGGGTTGTCGAAAATGTAAATACTTTTATAAAAACTACACCAATCGATTTAACTATAACCCACAATAGCTCACTTAATATTTCTGCCATAATCGAACTCATTTGAATTATTAATTTCAGACTAATTCTTTCAATAAATCATCTAAATCTAATCTGTAAGTGTACATTTCTATAGTCCCATCTGGTTTGTGAGGCCAAGTATCTTTTGGTTTATCCCAATAGAGTTCTACTCCATTCTTATCTGGATCATCCAAATATATTGCTTCTGAAACGCCATGGTCAGAAGCTCCTGTCAGAGGGTATTCGGCTTCTAACAGTCTTTTCAATATTGCAGCCAAATCCTTTCTTTCGGGGTATAATATAGCTGTATGAAATAGACCTACACTTGGTGTGCTGTTCGGAGGTACATCTTTACTAAACCAAGTATTCAAACCAATATGATGGTGATAACCACCCGCTGATATAAACGCAGCTTCAGTTCCATAACTTGTCACTAAATCGAAGCCAAGTAAACCACAGTAAAACTCCAAAGATCTTTCTAGATTTGATACTTTTAGATGTACGTGACCTATTCTTGCTTTAGCCGGTATTTGATAATTGTTGCTCATTGTTCACCCTTTCAAATTTTTTTCATACAAATCAATCCACTGCTGTACTGTCATCTTGGTGCAAAGCTCAGCTATCAAATCGTAGGGAATTGTTTCTATTTTCTTGAATCGGATACAGCTCTTACCCATATCCAATTTAGTTTTCACATACTTGGGGTATTCGCCCACGAACCAATCATGCAATTCTTTATCAGCATAAATTCCCATGTGGTACAATGCCACAAAATTCTTCTGCGAGGCTATACTCATAAAGGGGAGAGGTAGCTCAGGTGAACAGTGATACCCATCAGGATAAATAGTATGTGGGACTACAAAGCCAATCATACCATAGCTCATTTCTTCTTTGAACCCTTCAGGTAGATTATCCAAAATCGTCTGCCTTAGTTTAGCCATTGGCTCTTTTCTTTCATCAGTCAGTTTAGATATGTAATCTTCTGGGCTATTTGCTTCTATTTTCATTTTATCACCATTTTGTTTCTAATTTTTCTTCTTTAGTACGAACTTTGCTTTTTGCGTCAGCTATTTTATTATGGACACTACGTGCGTTCGAGATGAAATCCATACGAGAAATAGGGAAGTTCTGATTCTTACTAGTGTCTCTTTTCTTGAAACTTTCTATAGTCTGACCAAAGCTAATATCTCCACTTCCATCAGACCTTTCAGTATATGATAGGCTTGGTAGTGAATCTAAAAAAACTGAGCTATAATGCGTTTTGAATATGCCTGATTTTTTTATGATTCTTGTACTTGTAAGTCCATAAACTGTCTTCTTCCTAGAAAGTGCATCGTAAAAGTACCTTCCAATCAATAAATAAACGCCTACTAGAATAAAGGGCGTTCCAAACAATGCAAATATTATACTAGCATCGATTGCCATATAAGTCCAGAATAGAGAAAAAGCAAGCCAAAGGATACTAAATAATGTAATAAATATATCCGTTGACCTAAACTTAATTCCAGTCGCAGGTTTGTCAGCCCATAAGAGTTTCTCATCACCTTGTATCTGGTCGATGATCTCAGTGCGTGGGTCTATGTAGTTGTAGTTATTCATGTTTAATAGAACTCGTCAATGAAGTAGGAGTATCTTTTATATACATAATTCTTGTAATCTCTAAAAAAAATGGGTAAAGTCAATATGTCTCCATACTCAGGAGTACACCCAGTAAAAGTATAAATCTCTTCTTCGGTTTTATATAATCTTTTTATTTGAATTAATTCTTCTTCTTCGAATAATTCAAGTACCAAAGTTGATAACCCTTTTAGTGCTACATTTTCTGAATAAATAAGACCCCTTAATGTCTCAATATTTTTGTACTCAACCAAACTATCTATCATTTTCACATTTGATGTAGGTTTAGCACTAATACCAGCCGTAAAAACAATCCAATCTAGTTGTTTCTCTTTCATCGTATCCCAATTAACATACTGTTGAGCATTAGTTAAATTAATGGCAAAGAAAAATATTAAAAATAATTTCTTCAACATGATACATCTTCATTATTAAAAAGCTCAGAGCGTGGGTCTATGTAGTTGTAGCTATTCATCTACCCTTACTAACTTGTTATCTTTGAGTATGACTTTTTTATCAAGTTTAGTACTAGTGCCGTCATGGACGGAAGATATGTCGATACCTCTTTCGACTAATACTTTTCTTAATGCCTCTAGGTAAGCTCCTCTTACAGAAACCCAACCCTTAACACCTACTTCTTTGTTAAAGAAAGCTACTAATTCTTCATCAGTTTTTTTCCTAAAACTGTCTGTAAATTCTATTGTATGTTCTTCTAATGTCATAATTCTAATCCAAATTAAAGAAATAATCAGCTAATTGTTCATCTGTCAATCTATCAATTAACTCTAATCTACTCTTGTTAAACACTATTTTATTCTTAGTATCAATCTCGAACAATCTTTCAGATAATTGTAGAAATGCTTTTTTGAAAGCTACTACCATCACAAAGAAATTTTTGAATTCGGTGAAATATTGTGGGTTAAATATAACCTCTCCTGTTATATTATCATGATGCATAATGAAATTTCTAAGTGAATTTATAGTCCTATATACAGGTTCTCTTCCATTCTTTTCATTAAGGAAATCAAGCCCGATATCCTTTTTGAGACCGAGATTAACATAATCAGATATACTAAATTCTAATAACTCACTTAAATACACATTATCAAATGGTCTTTTGTCTCTTTGTTTTTTGAGCTTGAATATTCTGTCATAAATTTTTTCTTGGTAGCGAGGACTCGCTCTAGGAAGTTTGAATGATTCTAAATATTCGAGGAACTTTTTATCGTTCAACCCATGATAAATTAAGTATTCTCTCAGATGCCTTTCGAAGGCATTTAAGTTCTGATAAATATTGGAGTAAATTACTGGACTTTCATAGTCAGTAAAGTGAAGTATTCCATCTATTCTATTATCTTTTGTTGTGTACGCAATTCTAGATGTGTTATCCTCTATCAGGTCTAACATTTCAGTCTCAAACGCGTCGATATCTTCATCTAGGGAATATTCAATCTTCTTCTTTTCCCAATTACCTTTTACTTTCTGCCAATAGCTTAAACTAGAAATATCAGGAAAACTATCAATATATAGGCATTTGCAAATACGTTCACAAATAGAACTATTCTCTTTGTCAAAGTATATAATATCTCTATTGATTATCTCACTTATGGGTGTTGATTTCCACTTCATTTCTGATAAAGTCCTAGCGTTTTATTTTTGATAATCCAATATAACAAAAAACCCAATAATTATTGATTATTGGGCGGTATATTCGTGTTTACTTTTAGTTCATTTCATTTAAGAAATCGGAGTATTGGATTATTTTGCAATTATCTATTCTTTCTAGAATCAATAAGTCTAAATCGCCAGTTATTAAATAATCGGATTTGGAGTCCTTTGCCAAATTTAGAAGGAAATTGTCCTTTTTATCTCTACATAAATCTAAGTCAGAATAAACATCAACAAGAACAGCATATTCATCAAATAAGTTAAGTAGTTGTAGTATATCATCGTCTTTGAAGTATTTATTAAATTTTGGTCTATTTACAACTTCGATGAATTCATTTAATAATTCAATTGAGAAAATTAATTTTATCTGATTACTTTTAATTAGATGGTCAATTTCTTTATATGAATCATTTATAAGGAAACTAATCTATAAATTTGTATCAAGAATTACTTTTCTAATTGGCATTTCGAGACTGCCTTACAGCTTCTACTTCTTTTGTTATATCTTCTAAAGTGATTTCTTCCTTCGAGTTGCTCCTAATCTTTTTAATTAATTGCGACAAATCATTATCATTACTTTTGATTCGAATCAAGTTCAAATCAGCAAGATTGTTCAAGATCTTTAACGCCTGTGGGTTCAAAACATCTATTCTTATTGTTTCCATAATCTTAACTTTGTTAGTTCACATATTATTAATACGTATCAGTTTAGCAAATATAACAAAAAACCCAATAATTATTGATTATTGGGCTTGAAATCTTACTATGTTAAGAGAATGTGATTACATCTGAGCACATTCGTGAACTTCTATATCACAACCACCAGTCCATTTCAGATGCGGATGAGTAGATAGAAGTGACTTTGCTTCTTCTAGGTCGTTTGCTTGGATAATAGAATATCCAGTTACTTCCTTAGTGCTTGGTGCATTTGTACCGTCTGGTAATAGCCTAGTACCACCACATAGCGGAGAACCAAAATCGACTAACTTGTCTCCAACTTCGTCTTTCCAAGCGAACCATGGCTTCATTCCTTCCATTTTTTGTTCTTCAGTCGCATTCGCCATCATTTCCATAGCTTCAGCTGGTGCGTGATATATCACAATAAACTTTTTCATATACTTTCCTTTATAATTAAATTAAAATTCAAATTTCATTACTTCTCTTATCTCTATCTTTTCTCCGTTAGCTAGTATTGGGCAACCATCAGAAAGTTCAATTGCTTTTTCCATAGACTCTGCTTTTATCAAAGTAAATCCACCAACTAACTCTTTTGCTTCAACATAAGGTCCATCAGTTACTACATTACTTGGAGCTAATATCTTTCCCGTTTGTTGTAAAGCTTCTGAAGCTACTAGACTCCCATTTTTTGCAAGTTTCTCATGCCATACTCCCCATTGTTCCATTATAGCTTGCATTTGTTCTGGGTTAGGATTAAAATCTTGACTTACGTCATTTCTGTAGATTAATAAATACTGGTTCATCATATCACCTAATTAATTTGTTAATAATATTTTGATTACACCAATATAACGATTTGCTTTCTAGGATTGGGACAAAGAAATGTAAGTTAATTGCTATTTTCTATGTTTTTTATACATTTCTCTCTGATAGCCCATATTTCATCGAAAGAAAAATTAATATTATTTTCTGAAATCCAGTCTTTTAGAAAGTTTTTATGATAGTTTACTTTGTATTCAGAAACTTGATGTGGTTGAATTTCTAATTCTTTGATAAGGGAATTCTCAATCTTCTCAAAGCTTGAGTTTTCTGTTGTTATATCTAATCTCTTTTCTCCTATTTTGAGATAACAGTGTGCTTCAGGTATGTACTCTAATGAGTGTTCAATTAATTCATTGCCAATTCTAGGTGTGTTTTGATTATTCATCTTATATAAACCCAAAATTAGCTTAATACTATCTTGATTGTTTTCTAAAGCAATTGTCTTTAGGAATGCATGTTTAGAACTGCAAGTTCCTTTCATTTCTTTCAGCACTAAACTTATGTCGTATCTATTTTCATTTCTACCATAGGGGAGGGTGCAAACAAAATCAATTAGCTCTACCCATGTTGTCAAACCATAAGTTTTTACTAATTTGCTAAGTATTGTATCATTACTTAATTCAAAATCGAATTCACTTATAAATTTCATTTATATCTATCTTTGTTAAGTCATCAAAATACTTCTCACACCCATTCTTTATTAAAATGTCTTAATTGTTCTTAGGGACTGGCTTATCTAATTCTTCTTTTTTGAATACATCCGGAGTACCGTACTCTTGATAAATCATTGCCTTCATACTTTACTCTTTATCTTTGAGTGGTTCACATAGAAACCCGTTTGATTTCACAATTGCTATTACTTCGTGTTCTCTGATTGAACCATCTGTCTGTATTTTTAATACATTGTCACTATCTTCTTGATCCAGATACCAACTTTGAACATTCGGATTTTTATTCAAATCTTCTTTTATTCCGTTAACCCTTTCGCCTTGCTCTATATTTGTTTTGAATATCATAATATTCTCAATCATTTCTTGTCTCCAACTGGTTCGTAAGCGAAGACATCATCAAGTTTCTTGTCGAATACTCTGGCAATCTTGAATGCTAACTCTAGCGAGGGAGAATACTTCCCTTTTTCAATAGCTACTATTGTTTGGCGAGTAACATCGACTGCTTCTGCTAGCTGTTGCTGGGTCATCTCATCTTTGTGAAACCTAAGAGTTCTTATATTAGAACTAATGTAGTTTTTACTCATATCTAAACTCCACTACGCATATAATAGAACTCAGATAAGTCCGCGATAATTGCAGAAACTAGAATCGTAAATAGAATTATATTAAATGAGATAAATACATTAAAACTAAATACCAGTGAGTTTAGAAATATCAGAAATCCAAAAATGAAGACATGATAAAAATTGCGAGTAGCTTTAATATCAATTAGTTTCCCGAATTCATCTAACTTGTCGAATCTCGTCTCTTCACCAGTAATAATAGCATTGATTATAGTCAGAATAATCATTAGAATAATTTTACTAACAACAAATACTGGTATTAGAAGTAGTATAACGGCACTCCAAAATTCTATTTGCCCCTGTAAGTCTAATATCTTTTCTGCATATAACTCTGATACATACCAATAATAGGCAACGAAAGAGATAATTGTAGTTAATAATGAGAAAAGTGGTCTCTTTTCGGCTAATGATAATTTTTCCATTTGAATATTCTTTTTGTATAATGTATAATATAATTGATACAAAGTTAAGAATAATTTACATAATGTCAAATAAATTTTACATTTTGTTACGGAAAATGAATAATTTAGTTAAGTTAATACATTAGTTGAGTTTAGGTGGAATCGGGTTGTGAATTTGTAACAAAGTCAACCCAATTTTACCTAATTTTTGTAACAAAGTAAGGGCAATTTGTAGTTTAACAATTGATAATTACAAGATTTGATTAATAGACATTCTAAAATCTCGAATGATTAAAACCGTCCTATCTCAAAACAAAAACACAACCTTTTAAATAAATTTCTTATTTTTGAATTCGTTAAATAATCAAATCCCCCTTAGTTTATGAGCGATCCGATAAAGCACGAATGTGGTATAGTTCTACTTAGATTACTGAAGCCAATGTCTTACTATATAGAGAAGTATGGCAGTCCTTTTTACGGCATCAACAAAATGTATTTGCTAATGCAAAAGCAACACAACCGTGGACAAGACGGCGCTGGTTTCCTTAGCATAAAATTCGACCCAGAACCGGGCAACCCCTATATATTCCGTCGTCGCTCCGTGGAGAATCAACCGATACAAGATATTTTCGGTCAAATCTCGCGCAAGATAAACAAGAGAATGAGAAACAACCCAGAGTACAAAACAAATCTGGAATTAGCTGCTGAAGAGCTTCCTTATGTAGGTAATGTCTATTTAGGACATCTACGCTACGGTACTTATGGTAAAAATAAAATCGAAAACTGTCACCCATTCCTACGTGCTAATAACTGGATGCATAAAAATCTGATTATAGCTGGGAATTTCAATATGACAAACGTTGATGAGCTATTCGAAACTCTCATTAACCTAGGTCAACACCCAAAAGAAAAAGCCGATACAGTAACAATACTAGAGAGAACAGGGCACTTCTTAGATGATGAAGTAAATAAAGTATGGTTCGATTTGAAGAGCAGAGGCATTTCCAAAAAAGATGCTTCGCCTTTGATTATGGATAATCTCGATGTAGTTAATATGCTACGTCGCTCTGCCAAAAAGTGGGATGGTGGCTATACTATAGCTGGCATGATAGGACACGGTGATTCATTCGTACTACGTGACCCCAACGGTATTCGTCCTTGTTTCTACTATATAGATGACGAAATAGCAGTAGTTACTTCCGAAAGACCAGTTATTCAAACAGCTTTCAAAGTTGAATTAGAAGATATAAAAGAGCTTGACCCCGGTCACGCTATTATAATTAAGAAAGATGGGCGAATCTCATTCGAGGAAATCCGCGAACCCGGTGAAAAATTATCTTGCTCATTCGAGCGTATATATTTCTCTCGTGGGAACGATGCCGATATATACAATGAGCGATTAGAGTTAGGTATGCAAGTCACTGAGCAAGTGATTCACTCAATAGCTGGTGATTTGGATAATACAGTTTTCTCATTCATACCGAATACCGCAGAGATTGCATTCTACGGATTACTAAAGGGTATGGAGGACTATCAAAAGCGAATACAGATAGATGAGATTAAAGATAGTAATGGTACTTTGAGTTATGAAGAGCTAAGCAAAATACTAGAAAAACGTGTTCGGTTAGAGAAAATCGCAATCAAAGATGCAAAGCTCCGTACATTCATCACTGAAGACAGCTCACGCGATGATTTGGTATCTCATATATATGATGTGACTTATGGTAAAGTAAAACCGACTGATACTCTAGTAGTACTCGATGATAGTATAGTACGTGGGACTACTTTGCAAAAGAGTATTATACGTATATTAGATACGTTAAAACCAAAGAAAATAATAGTCGTATCGTCTGCACCGCAAATTCGCTATCCGGATTGTTACGGTATAGATATGGCGAAGCTTGGCGATTTCATCGCTTTCAAAGCTGCTGTAGAGTTACTCAAAGAGCAAGGCAAAGAAAGTGTACTAGACGAAGTTTACGAGAAATGCAAGGCCTCTGTAGCTCTTCCTGAGTATGACGGCATCAACTACGTGAAGGGTATTTACGACCTTTTCACTTATGAGGAAGTCTCGAATAAAGTGGCTCAGCTAATACGCGAAGAGAACATAAATGCCGAAGTGGAAGTTATATTCCAAACGGTGGAGCATCTGCACATAGCTTGCCCTAATCACAAAGGCGATTGGTACTTCACTGGTAACTACCCAACCGAAAGTGGTATGAGAGTAGTGAACCGTGCATTTATCAATTATTACGAAGGGAAAAACGTAAGAGCATACTAATGAATAATACTCAAGTTGGACATAATTTTGAAGAGTTAGCTGAAGATTATCTAATCAAAAAGGGCTATAAAATTATTAAGAGGAACTTCCATTTCGGGAAGCTTGGGGAAATAGACATAGTTGCCGAGAAAGACAATATTCTCGTTTTTTGCGAAGTGAAAGGACGGAATAACAATAATTTCGGTACAGCCATAGAGTCAGTTACTTACGGTAAACAAATGAAGCTAAGAAAAGCTGCCGAGGGTTATCTGAACATCAACAAGATAGTTGACAAAGATTGCCGTATGGACTTGGTAGCAATAGATATAATTGCTGGAAAACCACAAATCACACATCTAGAAAATGCGTTCTAAATTACTCATATTAGCTGTCTTTTTTCTTTGCATAACTTCAACTTATGCTGGTAAATATCCGCATCATCAGCTTGGTATAAGCTATTCTACTATTTCGGGAACGGGTCTTGGCTACGTAATAGAGCTTGACAGGCACAATGCTTTCCAATTCACTATTATGCCATATTACACTGGTAGCAATGCCGAGAATAATCTCAATCTAACTGTTATTACTGGTGTTGAGTATCAACGCACTATCTATAGAGATTCAGAGCATAAGGTATATGGGTTTGCTGCAGCTAGTTTATGGTATTTCGAGAAGAATAGTGTGACTTACATAAACCCAGACACAGATTTCGAGAAAGAGATAAAGCTATATGATAAGGATGTTTATTATAACCTAGGTTTGGGAATCGGTTACAACTATATAATTAATAGTGCTGTCTCGTTTAATTTCAATTTGGGATTGCAATACCAATCAACATCAAACGATTCATTCGATAATTTCTTAGAGCGAACTGACGGCAAAGAGTCATTTCTCGGAGTTGGTGGTGGAGTTGGTATCTTTTTCCATCTCTGATGCTTTTTTCGTAGAGTCTATCTTGCGAATTTCTACTTCTGTCTGAATACGAATAGAATCCATCATTTCAGCTAGTCTTTTCGGCTTTTCCGACGACATTTTCAAATACATCTGACGGAATTCTGGTTCGCTTATATTATACTTTGCGAATACTTCATTCACTCTCGAAGTGCCTGCCTCTCGGTCAACAGTGCTTTCTCTTGCTACTAGTACTTCTTGGTATATCTGTATGAATTTCTCATCAGTCATACTACCATCTTCGCTACACGCAAAAACTAACACCAAACTTAATATCATTATTATCTTTTTCATAATGCAATATATGGAAAATCTAAGAATTGAATAATAAAAAAGCCGAATAGTCAATAGACTACTCGGCTTGTATTTATCGAAAAATTATCTTGGTATTTACCTCACAACAGATATCTGTCTTGTCACAACTCTATCGCCCATCTGTATTATCAGATAGTAAGTCCCACTCGATAGACCTATATTATCTAAGTTCAGTTTTATTGATTCGCTTTGCCCTAGCTGGATATTATCATCGAATATATTAGTGAGATTATTCCCCAACAAATCAGCAAGAATAACCGATACCTTCCCTGAAGAACGAGGACTAATAGTCAAAGTAGAATTCGAATTTAGTGGATTCGGATATATGCTTATTTCTTGGTCGGCAGAGTTGTCTTCTATGCCAGTTATTGTTTGTTTAGGTGTGACTGTAAGCTTTGCTTTTCGGCTTGAAGTAATCCCACATTCATTAGACAATTCAACTTGATAAATTCCAGAATCATATAATTCAGTCTTTTTAATGATAAATCTGTTGCCATTTCCTCCATCATTCTTCCCGTCCTTCAACCATTTATAAAGAATAAAGTTGCTCTTTCCTCTTATATTTAATTCAAAGGGCTTACCCTCTTCTACTGTGTACTCTTTTTCAAGATCTTGTATTAATTGTATCGGTTTATGCCATCGAAAATTATAATCCAAACTATGTTTTTCTTTATAATTATCAACTTTATTCTGTTTGAAACCTTTAGGCCACATCTCACAATAAAAATCTTGATCTACGGCCGGCTCGTCTTCGATTTCTTCGAAATCAGGATGCCAAGTAATACTGAATCTAAATTCTTTATGGTCTGGATAAGGGTGTGGTAAAACAGAATAAGTATATTTGCTTGTGTCTTCTTCAACAGGATTTCCATTACGATACCATTGATATTCAAATGGGAAATCTACAGGGTCTGTTTTTACTGCAAGTCTATAATCAATAACTGCTAATGCACAAGCTGGGCCATAAGGATAGCCACCCATTATATAGAAAGAGATTGTTGGTGCTTGTTCCAGTCCAAACTCATTCGACCAAATAGTATCGCAATCACCTGATAGACGGACTCTGTATTTGGTTGAGTAGTCGGTTTGATTTATGTTGTTAATAGTGAGAATGGAGGACTGCGAGCCAGTTATTCTATCGCCATCTGTAAGAACTACCGAGTCTTTGAACCACTGTATGTCTGTCCAATAAGTTGGGTCATCCATATTGTGTTCGCCGTATATATTTGCATCGAAAGTGAATAAACAACCATCACCTTTTTTAAGAATTTGACTTTCTATATCTTTTATAAAAGATGGCGGTTGTAGTACATATAGATTCGCCTTGTCTGAACTGACAGTAGGGGAGACACGAGCAGAATCATAGTTGAAAGGATTCCCGTAAAGCGACACCCAATTCGGATCAAACGCAAACAATTCTGCATTGTATAGCCCACTCATCTTGTAACGTAAAGTATCGAACGTCAGTTGTCCAAAATCTTCCACCCATGTTGATATAGCTCGCCCATCTTTAAGCCATCGGTAAGCTATTTTGTACTGCTTTTGGCTCGGTGCTGCTACCACGAATAAGTATTGGTCTAATCTGCCCTCACATTCTATTACATCGTGTGGCTGCTCTATTATTATTGCTTCAGCTGTGCTTTGTGATTTAGCTTCTTGACTTAGCATTAGTACAAGCGCTATTATAAATACGCTAGTAAAAATAGATTTCATAATTTTATTCCTTGTTTGAAACTGATAATGAAATAACAAGCGAAGTCGAAAATAATTACAAAATATATAAAAAAAGCCGAATAGTCAATTGACTACTCGGCTTGTATGAATCGTACGTTTATCTGAGAGTGATTATCTCACAACAGATATTTGTCTAGTTTCAACTTTATCGCCCATTCTCAATGTAATAAAGTATGCACCAGAAGTTAGGTTCATATTATTAGCATTGATAGTGATTGAGTTAAGTTTACCAGCTTCAACATTATCGTTGTATAAGTTAGCAACAACGTTACCTAACATGTCAGTCATCACTACAGTTGCGTAACCGCTTCTTTGTGAGTTGAAAGACATAGTTGTTGAACCATCAAATGGGTTAGGATAGTTTTGAGTTAGACCTAGACCAACTTGTGCGTTAACACTAGTGATGATAGGGCCTGTAGTTACAGCTAAAGTAGCAGTAGCAGAAGTAACTTCGCCACAACCATTAGAAACAGTTACTACATACTCACCAGCATCAGCCATAGCTACCATATCGATAACTAATGAATCATTGTTGTTATTAAGATCATTACCATCTTTAGTCCACTTGTAAGTCATGTTCTCACCAATTGCAGTGATGTACATTTCTACTTTTGCGTCTTCTTTAGCTGAATAAGCAGCACTTAAATCCATTGTAATAACAGGAGCAGTTTTCCAAGTAATCATAACTGGAGTGCTTATAGCACCATTATTAGGGAAACCAGCAGGTAATACTTGGCAAGAGAACTCTTCAGTGCCGTCATAAGCTAAAGCAGGGGTCAAAGTAACATTTAAGTTAGGAGTATTAGCACCATTGAATTTACCAGCTTCATCCATAATCATAGCACCATCAACCCACCATTGGTAAGTAAGAGGAGTGCCTAATAAAGTAGATTCAGCTTCAACTGTAAGTTGAACAACATCGCCAACACAACCTTCTGTACCAGTTGGTTGGATAGTGATAGTAGCATACGGCTCTTCGCTAATAGCGAATTCATTTGACCATATAGTTTCACATTCACCGATTAATCTAACTCTATAGTCAGTACCATAGTCAGAAGCTTCTAAACCATTGATAGTTAATATAGATGATTTAGTTCCTTGGTATCTAGCGTCGTCTTTAAGTGGAGTAGTACCACGGTACCATTGGATTTGAGTCCAATAAGTAGGGTTGTTCATATTGTGCTCACCATAAATCTGAGCTTCGAATGTTAGTGATAAGTTAGATCCAACGCCTGCAGTAACTGGTTTGATATCGCTCAAGAATGATGGTCTTTGTAATACATACAAGTTTACATCTTCAGATAAAACAACAGGAGAAACTCTTGCTGAATCGTAGTTGAATGGATTTCCATAAGCAGAAGTCCATCTTGGGTTGAATACGAACATTTCTGCTCTGTATGTTCCACTCATTTTATATCTTAGAGTATCGAAGTTGATTTGACCGAAATCAGGAATCCAATTAGAGATTTTCTTACCATCTTTCCACCATCTATAAGCTATGTTGTATCCTTTCAAATCAGGAGCAGCAACTACAAATAAAAATCTGTCAGTACTACCTTCACATGCTATAACATCATGAGGTTGTTCGATAATAACAACTTCAGGAATTGGAATAACGAAGTTCACAAATGAACCATCAGTAGTCTTGTTGAATGTAGTTACGTTACCAGCTTGATCAGCAATTGTAAATTCAAATGTAGCAGGACCTTCTGGATCAGTTAAAGAGTATTTGTATTCTGAAGAACCACCAGTTGTACCGCTTCCTTTATGAGCTACAACTTTACCATTCATTTTAGCAGAAGTTATATTGATTACTTCGTTAGTATTGAAAGAAACAGTAACTGTGTTTTCAGGAATTGCCTTTCTTATATTTGCGTTACTTGATTCTATATTAGCTAATAATATTACTGGAGCAGTAATATCGATAACATAAGTTTCACCTGTAAAGAAAGTAGTTGTATTAGTTAATGCGTAAGTATCTGTGAAAGAACCATTAGCGTTTAATCTTAATTCAACATCTTTCGAGATTCCGCTTACAGTAACATAGTAAGTAGTTCCAGAGCCAGATACAGAAGTAACAGCCCCAGTAACTTGACCTGATAATGCCGCTAATTGGAAATCAGTTGTATTGACTGAAGTAGCATTCAATGATCTATTGAATATCACTCTGTAAGTAACACTCGTACCTCTGTATTGTTGTACAAGGGGATTTGATCTAGTGATTGACGTAATTGCGATTGGTGGTTGGATAGTATAAACTGGTCCATAAGTATAAGTGTATTGACTCTTATCACCTGCCGCATTTGTTACTCCACCAGTGAAGTCTAATCTCAGGTTACCTAAACCAGAAACACCAGTTATATTAACTCTGAAAGTTGAGCTATTAACAGTAGTGATACTAGATATAGTACCGTTTGCTGTTCCTGTTTTATTTAAACCAAAGTCAGAAGTTGTTAGAGAAGTAGCATCAATTGCTTGATTAAAATAAACATTCCAAGCTACGTTCTGAGCATATATGTTTTGTCCAGTAGGTGAAACTCTACTAAAGTAAGAAACTTCTGGTGTTGGTTTATCACCATAAATATATGTCTCTCCCTCTCTGTAAGTATAACCTTTTGCAGAAGCTGTACCTTTTGTATTTGTTACAGAACCAGTGAAGTCTAATCTTAGTTCACCATAGCCATAATACTCATAAGCATCAGAAGTAATTTGCCATTTATAACCTTCACCTTTATCACTATTAACTACATTATAAATATAAGTGTAGAAATATCCGTCAAGTTGAGTTACAGTGAAATCAATAGAACTAATTGTCTTACTATCTATTGGTTCTGTGAATTCCACTTCCCAAGTCAATTCGTAAACATTTTTAAAGTACTGATCTGTTGGGCTTGACCTTTTTATTGCTTTAACTTCAGGTTGAGCAAATAAGTCCGTACTTCCAATAAATAGAAAGCTTATTGCAAAGAATGCGAAAAAACTCATTCTTAGCGAGTCTAGTTTTTTCATAAAAAAACTCCGTTTATAATTAATTAAAAATATGTATTTATTTATTTTGCGAAATATATGAAAATAGTTTTTCATATTTAATACAGTAATAACCAAATAAACGTGTTTTTGTAACAAAAAGAGAAAAAATAATTATGAATGTTACTAAGCTGATGCTATAGGGTGAAATAAGTAACAAAATAGTAGGTAGGGATATAAAAAAAGCCGAATAGTCAATTGACTATTCGGCTTGTAAAATACGTACAATTATCTAGTTGTGATTATCTCACAACAGATATTTGTCTAGTTTCAACTTTGTCACCCATTCTCAATGTAATGAAATATGTACCTGAGTTCAAGTTCATATTATTAGCATTTATGTTGATAGGGTTCACTTTACCCGCATCAACGAAACCATTGTGCAAGTTAGCAATTACATTACCTAACATATCAGTCATCACAACAGTAGCATAACCACTTCTTTGCGAGTTGAAAGACATAGAAGTAGTACCATCAAATGGATTTGGGTAGTTCTGAGTTAGACCAAGACCAACTTGTGCGTTAACACTAGTGATGATAGGGCCTGTAGTTACAGCTAAGGTAGCAGTAGCAGAAGTAACTTCGCCACAATCATTAGTAACAGTTACTACATACTCACCAGCATCAGCCATAGCTACCATATCGATAACTAATGAATCATTGTTGTTATTCAGATCATTACCATCTTTAGTCCACTTGTAAGTCAAGTTGTTACCTGTTGCAGTTATGTACATTTCAACTTTTTCATCTTCTTTAGCAGAATAAGCAGCACTCAAATCCATAGTGATAACACCAACAGATTTCCATGTAATCATAGCTGGGCTACTTACAGCACCATTATTAGGGTAACCAACTGGCCATACTTGACAAGTAAACTCCTCAGTTCCATCATAAGCTAAAATTGGATCTAAAGTTACATTCAAGTTTGGAGAATTAGTTCCGTTGAATTTTCCAGCTTCATCCATTATCATAACACCATCAACCCACCATTGGTAAGCTAAATTTACAGATGAAATAGATGATTCAGCTTCAGCAGATATTTGAACAACATCGCCTACACAGCCATCAACATTCATAGGTTGTATAGTAAATGAACCTATTGGTTCTTCATTTATAGCAAAATTATTTGACCAAACTGTATCACACTCACCAACTAACATTACTTTGTAGTCAGTAGCGAAATCAGTTGACATAATATTCTGAATATTTAGTATCGAAGATTTAGTACCTTCATATCTTTCACCGTCAGTTAAAGGTGTAGTACCTTTATACCATTGAATTTTAGTCCAATAAGTAGGGTCTTGCATATTATGTTCACCATAAGATTGAGCATCAAATGTCAATGAAATACCCATACCTTCTTTAGTGAAAACACTATTAATGTCTTTCATAAATGCTGGCTTTTGAAGTGCATATAAGTTTGCAACATCAGAGAAAATAATAGGAGATACTCTTGCTGAGTCATAGTGAAAAGGGTTACCATACAGAGAAACCCAAGTTGGATCGAATGCAAACATTTCTGCTCTATAAAGTCCACTCATTTTAAATCTTAGTGTATCAAATGTAATTTGACCAAAGTCAGGAACCCAATTAGAAATTGGTTTTCCATCTTTCCACCATCTGTAAGCAATTTTTAATTGCTTTTGTGAGGGCGCTGCCACTACAAATAAAAACTGATCCAATGAACCTTCACATTCAACAACGTCATGTGGTTGCTCTATGATAATTGCTTGTTCAGGATAATACTGTGCCATAACATTAGATGGCAATAAAAAAGATAGGCATAACATCGCAATCGATGCAAGACCTAGATTATGTAAAACTCTTGTTTTCATAATATTACTCCGTATAATTAAAAATAGTTTATATTCTTTTTATTAAGTTAACTAATTAATCGCATATTTTAGTTACTAAATTAACAAAAAAAGTATAAAAAATACCATTTCTAATCTATATTTC
>JBLWYD010000005.1:0-121259 GCA_048267165.1 Bacteroidota bacterium | reverse complement strand
AATATTTATTAGTTTGTAAATTGTATAAAAAACTGAAATATAAATCTTATTCTATAAACTAATTTGGGGAGACCAAATGAAAAAAATACTATTATTAATAACTATAGCTTTATTATCTTACTCTAGCTCATTTGCTATTGGTGGTTTTAAAGTAGTAGTTAAAAAACCGGGTGCGGCTATTGATGTGCAAGTAAGAATTGTTGACTATGCACCAACAGCCCCAACTACAGAATTCACAGGAGCGACAGTTAATTTAACACCTAATGCTTCGGGAATTATTGTAGCGAGTGTGCCTGAAACTCCAGGAATTCTAGCTACAGACGTAACTTCAAACTATTTGGTTGAAGTTTGGACTGGTAGTCCATTAGTATTGACTTCTCAGCAAAGACTTGATGATATGATATTTGACCAAGCTCAGTCTGGTTTGACTGACAATGAAGGTAATGTTACTTTAGAACCCGGAAAAGAATTAATATTCCCAGAACCAACTGGAAGTGGAACTAATTTCACATCATTCAAGTCTCCGGCTTTGGCTGCGGATGTTGAATACACTTTGCCAATAGATGATGGAAATGCAAATCAATATTTAAAGACTGATGGTTCTGGTATTATGTCTTGGGATACTCCTCCTACTTCTCCGACAGGTTCTGCTGGTGGTAGTTTGGCTGGAACTTATCCTAATCCTACAATTGCAGCTAGTGCAATAACAAATACTGAGGTAAGTGGAGCTGCAGCAATTGCTTATTCTAAATTAGCACTAAATAACAGCATTGTAAATGGAGATTTAACAGCTAACTCAGTTACAACTTCAAAAGTGGCAGATGGTACAATAACTACTGCAAAAATCAGTGATGGTCAAGTAACTACTACTAAAATTGCAGACGGGGCTATAACAGAAGCTAAAATAGCTAGTTCTGCTGTTGCTACTGCAAAGATTGCTAATTCTGCCGTTACAACTGGGAAAATTAATGATGGTGCTGTAACGGAAGCAAAATTAGCTGACGATGCTGTTACTACTGCAAAGATAACTGACAAAAATGTTACACCTGCTAAGATAGCAAATGGTACAGCTTCTGGCCAAGTACTTACTTATAATGGTACTGACGCTGTATGGGCTGCCCCAGCTGGCGGCGGTGGCGGCGGTTGCAACATATATGGTGATGGAAGTGCTGGTGATGTTGTTATAAATGCAAATACTGATTGGTCAACTACTCCACCAACAAATGGTAATTTTATGTTTAATAGTTTAACTATCAGTGGTGGAGTAACTTTGACGGTACCTAGCGGAACTGTTATACAATGTAAGACAACTTTTAGCAATAGTGGAACAATTACCGTAAAACATGGAACTCTAGGAAGAGCTTGGGCAGGTAACGCTGATGGTGGTAACACCGATGTTCTAGGCAATACAATGGCTTCAAGAAAAGCTTACCCTAATAGTGAAACTTACAGAAGGTTAACTAATTTGGGAATTAAAGGTGGTTCAGCCGGTGGAACGGGTGGTCACGTAAGTACAACTACATTTGGTGGTAACGGTGGTGGCACATTTACTGTGCTTGCATCAACTAGTATTACAAATGGCGGTACAATCAATGCTTCTGGTCAAACATCACCAACTCCAACTGAAAGACCAGGTTCTGGTGGCGGCGGCGGTGGTTTTGTACTTCTTGCTTCAAACGGAAATATAACGAACTCAGGTACAGTTAATTCCTCTGGTGGAAACGGTGGTAATGCTGGTTCTGGTGGATTAGATTACGGCGGCGGCGGCGGCGGTGGTGGATTAATACATTATATTTCTCCCAATGCTGACGCTGTTGCAGGTACAAGTAACGTTTCTGGTGGTAGTGCGGGTACAAGTGATGGAACAGATTCTAGTGGTGGTGATGGTGGAGCAAGTGTTGGAGATGGCGGAATTGGAGACGATGCTCCAGCCGCAGGTTCTGCAGGTGCCGTACTTAGAACTAAAGTTGCTGATGCATGTAGTTTTATCAATAGATAAGAAAGATAACATTTAATATACAAAAACCCCTTATCTACAAAAGATTTGGGGTTTTTTGTTTTCAGTAATTGCAGTACTTGCAAGCCGAATGAGATTCCAAGCTAAAGCCCCGTCTAGATTTGTTGGGATATTTTCTTCTTTATCATCTTCTGCATAAATATGTTATTCGGCAATATAACTTCTTCGCCTTCCACAGTTTTTAGTCTGATGAAGAAAAAACCGATGTCGCTTACTCGGCCTTCTACCTCATAGTCTCTGTCTATTACGCTTATGTTGTCGTCTAACCTTACATTATGGCTGAAAAATATGATAATAGCCGATGTTAGGTTGGATAGGTGCGACCACTGTGCGAATAGGGCTATACCTATTACAGTTAGTACAGAAACTAAATACATAATCAATTCGGATTGGTCAACTCCCCAAATCGTCAGTATAATAAAGAACAAAAGCGATGTGAAAATCATCTGGAATAATTTCTTGATAATTTTCCCACGAGTTTTGTGCAATAGACTTACTTTCACAGTTCTATTAATTATCATAATTACTACAAATCGGATTAGTAGAAATATTACTAATACAATTGCGGTTTCCAGTACTCTTATATCTGTTAAATTCATTTTGAGAATTTTGTGTAGTTAGTGTATAGTTTACAAATATATGAAGATTCAATCGAACATTTATTACATTTTTCTATACCAATACTAACTACTTTCTACTTAGCTGGTGGGAATTTATAGAATGCTTATAATTAAAATCCTCTCAAGTAGCTATAACCAAAAAGCCCCCTGATTATCAGAGGGCCTGTGAGTTAATATAAGACTTAGTGATCGTGACCAGCAGAACCTTTACCCATTTCTGCTTGGAGGAAGTAGGCTTGAGTTTGAGCAATTTTAATCACTTTATCATTACTCAAAATACTCTTTACTTCAACCCAACCATCTTTGATTAGCCCTGTGATTACTTTTACTCGGCGGAGTTGTACGTGCTCATCATCTGTACCTTCGTAAACGAAAGCGTAGAAGTCCTTGCCGTCTCTTACTAGTGCGGATTCAGGTAATGCGTTCACTTTTGCCGAATCGATTAGTATAGTACCTTTTATATAAATCCCCGGTATTAGTCCGTCTTTGTTATCCTTTATCTCAGCGTGTATATGCACAGCTTTTGGGTTCTCTTCGAAGACTTTCCCGACAGAATATATAACAGCGTTCATCTCTTTGCCAGGTATAAACTCAGTGATGAATCGTACTTGTTGACCTTTTTTTACTTTCATCGCGTCTTTTTCGAATATCATAAGATCAGCGTGAATATGGTCATTGTTAACTATGCTGAGTATCTCATCATTCGGGTTTATGTACTGCCCAGACCTAACGGCTACTTTAGTCACGTAACCGGGGATTGGGCTTTTGATAGCTATGCTTTCAGACACTTCTCCTTTGAGTACATTTTCTACACTAATACTCAGCATTTGTAGCTTCTTCTTTTCGCCATTGTACCTCGCTTTTTTCGACATAAATTCTGACTTCACTTTCTGAAATGATTTGCCCGAATTTGCATCCATTTCGAATAATTTTTTCTGTCTTTCGTATTCTGTTTCTAAGTATTCTAACTCGCTCGCTAACTCAATGAAGTTAGTTTGCAGCTCTATCAGATTTGGGTGATGCATAACAACTAATGTCTGACCTTTACTCACTTTATCGCCTTCTATGACTCTAATATCTTTGATATTAGCACCTACCATAGCCGTTACTGTAGCTTCATTATTCGGAGGTAAACGAAGATGACCAGTTGCATAAACTGCTTCACTCAGATTTCTTCCATTTAGAGTATCGAATTCAATATTCATAGACTCGAACACTTTTTTCTCTATTTCTAGTACATCATCATCGTGCGGATGAGCAGCGTCTGCTACTTCACCGTGCGCGTGGTCTGCGTGTGGGTCTTTGCTCTGGTCATTGGAACAAGAAACAAACACTATCGCCAATAATATTAAAATTAATTTTTTCATTTCTATTTCTCTTACTTATTTGTGTAATATTTTAGATTGAGGTAAGAATTATAATAATTCTTCATCGCATTTATGTAGTTTGCTTCTATGTCTATGACTTCTCTTATACTTTGTACAAAGTCCATATAGTCTATAGCACCATTCTGATATCGTTGGAAAGATTTTTCCTTTATATCAATCACTAATGGCATCGCTTCATTTTCATAATATTTGAATGAAGTTTCCCATTTTTTCATCTCGAGTAATTGCGATTTGTAGTTCGCGTTGAACTCCATTTCCTTCATTTCTAGAGTCTGCTCGGCTATTATAAATTCTTGCTCGGCAGCGCCTATATCACCCGATACGGTGTTGAATATAAGTGGGAATGATATACCTACTTGGTACGAATAGAACCCCGATTGTCCTTGTATATCTTGTATAGCATAGTTTCCAGATATTTTGGGATACAGCTCGCTGTAGCTCATATCTAATTGTGATTGGCTTACTGCTATATTCTGCTTATAGTATTCCAGAAGTGGATGAGATTGATTCAATTCCAAGTCCGTTGTTTCTAGATTATCGATGCTAGTATAAGCATTAGCAATGTACATATTATCATCGGGTAACCACTTATTCAGCTGGATAATAGATTGCTCCACTTCCGTTTTAGATATTTGAAGTTGATTGGCTATTTCGTTTGATTTCGATTTGGTAATCGAATACTCTAATCCCGAAATATCTTGCACTTCATATCTAGCAGAATTCGTTTTGCGAATACCTACGAATAATGAATCAAATTGTCGGTAGAAATCATAGTGCCTAATAGCGGCAGCTACTTTCATCCAATCGTTAGAGACTTGCTGTGATAGTTGTAGCTCGCTTAAGTTATAATCTATTTGTGCTAGTTTCTCTTGCGATTCGTAATAGTCACTTTTTGCAAATGAGCCGAAAATATCTATGTTGTTCTGACCGAATCCAATGACGCTCTGAACACCTGAGCTACCATTGCCTGCCTCTTCCACACTAGTGAAGATTTGCGTCTGACCGAAATCTAAGCTCTTCTTACCTAGTTTACTAGCTTTTGTAATCGAGTGTTCTTTTATCTTTAGCTGAGGGTAATGATCTCTGGCTAACTTAACTGCTTCTTCCATAGTTATCGCTTTCGCATCATAGCTCTGAGCGTAAGTGCTATTGCTACCGAATATAATAAGAGCAATAAGTGCAATAGCTGTTGCAACTAATTTTGGATTAGGATTCATTTTTCTAGTTTCCACCCATCGGTACATAATTGGTAATAGGAACAGCGTTAGCAATGTAGAAGTAAATAGACCGCCTATTACAACCGTAGCAAGTGGACGTTGCACCTCTGCACCTGACGACATACTCACTGCCATAGGGAAGAACCCCAATATATCCGTCAGTGCTGTTAGGAGGATTGGTCTTACTCTTCGCTTAGTTCCTTTCATTATTCGTTTGTTTATGTCGTTGCCATATTCTTCTTTTAGTTCTTCAAAACCATTGAGAAGCACTAATCCATTGAGGACAGCCACACCGAATAGTACGATGAACCCGACACCTGCAGATATACTAAACGGTAAATCTCGCATCCAAAGTGATAGCACTCCACCGATTGCTGCGAAAGGGATTGCAAAGAAAATAAGTGATGTATATTTGAATGATTTTAATGCGAAGTATATCAGAATAAAGATTAGTAATAGAACCACTGGTATTACTACTTTCAATCTATTCATTGCTCTATCCAGATTCTCGAATGCACCGCCGTATTCTATATTGTAGCCAACGGGAAGCTCTAGTTCAGCATCTAACTTTGCTCGTATTTCCTTAACTAATGATTCTATATCTCTATCGCGTACGTTGATACCGACATAAACTCGACGATTAGTATTATCACGGCTTATCTGCATAGGCCCGTCATTGTACTCTATCTCCGCGACCTCTGATAGTGGGACTTGTGTGCCGTCTGGAGTATTCACGTACAGATATCGTATATCATCTATATTAGTCCTAACGCTCTCGTCCAATCGGACTACCATATCATACCGTTTTTCACCTTCGAAAATTACTCCGGCTGTACCGCCAGCAAAAGCTGTTTTCAGTGTATTATTCAAATCAGAAATATCCAAATTATAGCGAGCCATTTTCTGTCTATTGTACTTCACAGAAATCTGTGATAGCCCTGTAGTTGCTTCCACTGACATATCCCCGATACCGTCAATTCCTTGTATTAGGTCATTCACTTCTTGTGCTTTTTTAGCTAGTACGTCTAGGTCTTCACCGAATATCTTAATTGCGATATCTTGTCTAACACCAGTCAGCAAGTCATTGAACCGCATTTCTATTGGCTGAGTGAACTCATAGTTTATCCCAGGAATCGACTGCAATTCTGCCTTCATCTTCTCTATTAGCTCATCTTTAGAACTTGCAGAAGTCCACTCGTCTCTTGGTTTCAGCTTCACTATACAATCTCCAATCTCCATTGGCATTGGGTCAGTAGGTACTTCTGCTACCCCGAATCTAGTCATAGCGTCGTTCACTTCTGGGAACTTTTTCAGTAGTAGATTCTCTACTTTGGTAGATGCTATTATTGCTTCTTCGAGCGACGAACCGGGTTTCAGTATAACGTGGAATGCCAAATCGCCTTCGTCCAATTGTGGGATAAACTCCCCACCTAATTGCCCGAAAATATAGATTGAAAAACCTAAAGTTGCGACTACTATAACTACGAATAACTTTGCTTTCTTAAGTACAAAGCCAAGCATAGCTCCATACCAATTTTCCAGTTTCTTGACTATTTTATCACCGAAGCTAATCTTATCATTTGACTTTAGGAAAGTAGCAGACATCATCGGTACATAGGTCAAACATAGTATCATAGCTCCGAGCATTGCAAAACCAAATGTAAGTGCCATTGGCTTGAACATCTTGCCTTCTACACCCTCTAATGAAAGTATAGGTATGAATACTATTAGTATAATCAGTTGCCCGAAAAATGCTGAGTTCATCATCTTCTTAGATGAATCCTTCGCTATTGCTTTCATATCATTTGGAGTGATCTGCTCTTTCGATTTCTTAATCTTCTGGGTTATACCGAAGACAGTGCTTTCTACTATTATCACAGCTCCATCGACTATAATACCGAAGTCAATCGCTCCCAAGCTCATCAGATTAGCCCATACATCGAGCCAATTCATAAGGATAAATGCGAACAGCAATGAAAGCGGAATAGTAGAAGCTACTATCAGTCCACCTCGCCAATTACCAAGGAATAGAACTAAAACAAAGATAACAATCAACCCACCTTCTATCAGATTAGTGAAGACAGTTGAAGTTGTTTCTTCTATAAGCTCACTTCTATCTAAGAAAGGTACTATCTTTATACCTTTTGGTAGAGACGATTGTATTTGTACAACTCGCTCTTTTACGTTTTCTATTACGTCATTGGAGTTATCGCCTTTGAGCATAAGCGCCATACCACCTACGGCTTCGCCCTGACCGTTTTTGGTGAATGCACCATAACGAACTGCTTTCCCCATCTGTACATCAGCTACGTCACTAATGTAGATAGGAATATCGTTCATATTTTTGATTCTAATAGTACGTATATCATCTAGACTACGGATTAGCCCCTCGCCACGAATGAAATTCGCTTGATGGTTTTTGACTATATAAGCACCACCAGTATTCTCGTTGTTTTTCTCCAACGCAGTAAATACATCGGCTATAGTCAAGCCCATAGATTTCAGCTTTTCAGGGTGAATGGCAATCTCGTATTGCTTAATATTACCACCGAAGCCGTTTACCTCGACTACACCGGGTACCATCGCCATTTGGCGGCGGACTATCCAATCTTGGAAAGAACGTAAATCAGTAAGCGAATACTTTTCTCTATACTCGGGTTCAACTTCTAGAGTGTATTGGTATATCTCGCCTAGACCAGTTGAAATAGGCCCCATAGCTGGTGAGCCGAAGTCCATGGGGATTTCCGCCCTAACGGTTTCCAGTTTTTCTTGTACTAATTGACGAGGAAGATATGTCCCCATATCATCTTCGAAAACGACTGTAACCACCGATAGACCAAATCTAGAAATAGATCTAATCTCGATTACTCCGGGTAGATTAGACAGCTCCAATTCGACTGGAAAAGTCACGAATTGCTCTATATCTACCGTCCCCAAGTTTGGGGCTTGTGTTATTATTTGAACTTGATTGTTCGTTATATCGGGTACTGCATCTATAGGAACTTTGTTCATGCTCCATATACCAGCCACTATTAGGACTATTGTCAGTGCACCGATAGCAATGCGATTCTCAATTGAGAAATCAATAATTTTGTTAATCATATAACTAACCTATTGCTATAAATAAATATGTGAATTATTATATCAGCTAAAGCGTCGCAGTGATGCGATGTTAGGGTGTTATACTACGATTTGGGGGGTGTTACTTTGGGTTGTATGTATTGGTCAATAGTTGCAAAAGTATGCACTTGACATTCAGTCATCGTATATTCTAGAATAAAATCTACTTGAGTTTGGTCTTCTACTAGTTGTGTACTACAGCAATTGCACATACAAAAGGGGGTACAAGTTTCTTCGTGTGGAACTACGTCCGAGTGAGTGTCATTGCAATCCACCATGCTATATTCCGAGTGATTTTCGAATTCATCATCATGACTATCTGTACAAGGGAATGCGACAAATGTTGTAATCAGAATTAGCAATATAATGGAAACTATTTTCAAAATACTTTTCTATTGTTTTATTAAAAGACTCTAATGTCTTCTATTTATTATTGCAATTTAGTAAATAATCTAGAGAAAGGGAAAATAATTCTATTTGAATCTTTTATCTGCGTATTGCTTGTTCAGAGTAACGTCGAAGTGAAAACGTCTCAATATCAGATAATGTTTTATCAAGATAGAAATGAATTGAGTAAAATATCATTAGGAAATGAGTAAAATAACTCATAGATTTGAGTAAAATATCATTTAGAATTGAGTAAAATGAGTTACCAAAGAGCACATTACAAGAAAATATATAAGAGAATAAAGGAAAAACGGAAGTTCCTCCAAGTTATGCTGGGTGCCAGACAAGTAGGTAAAACTACATTAGTCAGGCAGTTAATGAAAGAATACAAATACCCTTCGGAGTATGTAACTGCTGACAATGAATCATCTCCACTATGGTTAGAGCAAATATGGCAATCTGCACGGTTAAAACTGAAATCGTCGGATGTCAATGAACATCTCCTAATAATTGACGAAATCCAGAAGATAAAAAATTGGAGCGAAGTAGTTAAAAAATATTGGGATGAGGACTCATACAATGAGACAAACCTTAAAGTAATACTTCTTGGCTCATCTAGTTTACTGATAGACAAAGGGTTGAGCGAATCACTAGCGGGTAGGTTCGAGACGATACCAATACCGCACTGGAGCTATACAGAAATGCGAGATGCCTTCGACTTCACTCCCGAACAATACGCCTACTTCGGAGGTTACCCCGGTGCAGCGGATATGATAAAAAACGAAAAGCGTTGGCGTGACTACATAAACAACTCGCTTATAGAGACTACAGTTTCCAAAGATATTCTGCAAATGGAGCTAATATACAAGCCCAAATTGCTCAGAAATCTATTCCAATTGGGTGGGCAGTACTCCTCACAGATACTCTCATTCAACAAGATACTGGGTCAATTGCAAGACGCTGGTAACACGACTACATTATCGCATTATCTAAGTTTACTTAGTGGAGCGGGTTTGCTTACTGGACTAGAGAAATACTCTACCAATCAGCTAAAAGTACGTAGCTCTAGTCCCAAATTTCAGGTCTATAATAACGCATTACTAACAGCTCAATCACCAATGACGTGGAAGGAATTCACAATAAACCCAATGCTAAGGGGACGAGTAATAGAGTCAGCAGTTGGGGCACATCTATTGGCATACTCCACTGATAACTATAAGTTACAATATTGGAATGAGTCGAATTCGGAAGTAGATTTCGTAATTACAAATGGAAAGAAATTAGTAGCGATCGAGGTCAAGTCATACTCTACTAGCAAGCATTCGGGTATGGAGAAATTTATAAAACAATACAATGTATATAAGAGCATACTTATAAACGATAGTGGTATGAGCTGGCAAGAGTTTTTAGCGATAGACCCAAATCTGTTGTTAGAATGAATCTCATACAATAGTTTAGTTCAAGTTAAAAACAGACCTAGTTAATTATATCAACTAGGTCTGTTTTTAAAGTAATTATTTTTTGCTACTTTGACCTATATCTAATCTATTAATTTTATTTACAGAGTTGATATGAAAGTTAAAATAGACGTTAAAGGTTCCCCATTGTCCCGCATAGAAATCACCTGCTATATCTTTACCATCATTCTCAATTTTGTCAATACTCAGGAATTTTTCTTTTTTGTCAAAAGCATTATCACAAAATGACTTAAAGTCTTTCTTATTTCCATCATCAGTAAAAATAGCATCATACGTGAAGTAGGAATACCATAATGTTAAATCATTAGCTTGTAGTGCTTCAATAGCATTTTTTACAGTTGTGTTGCTTATTTGTTTTAAGTCCATAATCTCTAGTTCTATAGTTAATATTTAGTTGTGATACTTGTTTACCTATTCACAAATAGCGGTTGAAAGTAATTCTTATCACCCGAATTTATAACAATATTATAGTAGCCATTTGCGAATTTAGATACATCAATATTAACTAATGTTTCGTTGCTGATGTCTAAACTCATCACTTCACTTCCCAATAGATCTAATATCTGAATGCTTCCTTTTGACTCAGAATTACTAAATTCAATAGTAACAAAATCTCTTGCTGGGTTAGGGTAAACATTGAACTCATTTGTGATTTTGACGAAAGGATTTACACTTGCCGTGTTGCCAGATGTTAATGATACAGTAGCTCTATACAATGTAAGCAATGGTGCTATCTCGTTAGTTACTGTACAAGTATAAACACCATAGTCCGCTATTTGAGCATCTGTTATAGTTAAGTGAGTACTAGTTTGTTCTTGTATTTCTTGACCATCTTTGAACCATTTATATATATTGCCATCAACGTGTTCCGTTGCTGATGAAAGAGTGTACTCTTCACCTCCTTCTAGAATTATTATCTCTTGCTCGCCAAGTGAGTCTTGGGGTTCATACAAGTAACTAACTGATTTTATATTTACTTTGTTGAAGTCCGCAAAATCAAATTTATTATTTTCTAATCTAATTTCAAGCATTTGATGTGAAGGTAGGTTTTCTAATCCACCATCAAGTTGATTATCGAAAAGTGATAACCGAGTTAATGATTTAAGTTTTAGAAATGATTCGGGGAGTTCCCCTTCTAAGTGATTGTTTTGAACATTTAATATATCTAAAAATCCTAAATCACCTAACTCCTTAGGTATTGAGCCGCTTAGTTGATTCTTGTCTAATCTAAGTTCTTGTAAGTAAATTGGGTTACCCAACTCTTTAGGTATTGACCCGCTAAGTTCATTATCATATAAATAGATATACGAGATCCTTTCTAACTTACCTAGTTCTTTGGGGACTGATCCATTGAGATTATTACCCCATAAATGTAGTTCGACTAATTCCGTCATACTACCTAGCTCGGCTGGGATAGGGCCAGTTAACTGATTCAGATGCAATGTTAGAATTGTTAGTTTGCTAAGATTACCGAGTTCTTTAGGAATAGAGCCGCTCAGTTGGTTGTCAAATGAATTGAATTCAGTGATATTACTAAGATTTCCGAGTTCCTTAGGTAGTTCACCAGTAAGTCGATTTTCGGATAAACTCATACCATCTAAATTGGCTAATGAACCTAATTCAGGGGGTATTGAACCAGTGAGCTCATTATTGGCAATACTTAATATTTCTAAATTAGTAATACTACCAAGCTCTTTGGGAATAGTACCGCTTAGCTGATTGTTATCTAATAGTATATTTTTCAAACTACCTAGAGTGCCATGTTCACTTGGTATTGGGCCACTTAGAAAATTGTTTCTTAAGTTCAGAGTTTCAAGTTCGTCTAACTGGAATAGCTCTGCCGGAATTCCACTTGTTAGTTGATTGAACCCTAAGTATAGTTCTTTCAGTTTGCTAAGATTACCAAGCTCTTTGGGAATAGAACCGCTTAGTTTATTATCCCATAATGAAAGATAAACCAATTCGGTAAGGTTGCCTAGCTCTGTAGGAATAGTGCTAGTTATGTTATTCTCATCCAGCAGTATTTCAGAGACTTTTCCATCTTCGTTTAAAGTAATTCCGTACCAAGTATTTAATGGAGCGTCCGTCAACCAATTAGTCTTTATAGTCCAAAATTCCTCGCCACCCATTGCATTGTAAATAGCAACTAGAGTCAATGAATCTGTTACATCTGCAACTATATTTGCTGTTGCTGAAATTGAATTAATAGATACTTGACTATTATGCTTTACAAATTCATTAACATGTGTTTCTTGGCTAGAGTGCTGAACTCTTGATTCTTTAGAATGCCTTTTATAATTCAAATCTTCATTACTAGCTTGAAATGAGAACAGGTAACTACTTGCAAATATAAACAGTAAAACAGAACGGAATAACAATTTCATAAACTTTCCCCAGAAAAAAAATATTGGAATACAAACATCAATTACGTACAATATATTAATTTTAAATCTATGTAAAAAGTTTATGCTTTTTTTAATCTACTTCAATCGGATTAATAATATTTTTGTGTCTGTTGTTATATCCATATCATTGCCTCCTGATACATTTTTTCTTGCCTTTATAGCAAGAGAACCTGATCCAGTAGTTTGTATCATTCCGTCAATAACATGCTGTTCTAACGACCCTGGTACATGAAAATCCTTCAGAATACCATCATTGTATGAAGAATAACTGTTTAAAGTAAAGAAATTAAAATTTGAAGATCCACTAAAGTCAAACATTACATTAATTCTTGAATTCGCACCCTTTCTTTTTGCACCTAAGATACCCTTTACCAGATACAATGCATTTGCCACTAAATTTGGTTGACTGTCAGTTATATTAACATAAAATGTATCTGTTATCGCTATCAATGAACCTAAACTTAGCTCAGTGGTTTCAGGTAAGCTGCCGCCACTAGCTGTTTCCCAACTCAAATCAGTACCGTCAGTAGATAGGAATTTGCCACTGTTACCTGATTGGTCAGGGAAAATGTTAGTTATTGTGTTACTACCTGCATCAATCGTTTTGTTAGTCAAAGTTTGAGTATCAGTTGTGCCAACTACTGCACCAGTAGGAGCACCAACCAGATTACCAATAGTAATACTCGCTTCGTGTTGCGTGATATTAGAAGAAGCAATTCGTGTATCAGCAAAAGTACCTGATGCTACATCAGCAGCATCAATAGTTATAGTATTACTTGCAGTGTTTATCGTTTTGTTCGTCAGAGTTTGTGCATCAGATATCCCAACCAACGTGCTACCAACACCATCAAGCATTTGATATTCGGCATTGCTTACACTTCCATCAGCGATTCTTTCAGCATCAATTCCCCCAGTCGATGTGTTGATAGAGGTTACAACAGTATTTCCTGCAGTAGCAGTATTCTCAACAGATTTAGTCGAGAGAGATGACAAGCTTCCTGATAGCTTGGTACGTGGAGTCAAATCGGTACCACCTATATTCACATTGAGCCATATTTGCTGGTTAGTGCTTATATCTATTGCTGTATTCTCGCCCAAAGTGAGATTGAAAAAACCGTCTTCTGTTGTTACAGTTCTGGTCTCAGTCCAAAGTGATGTCCCATTCGTCGCAGCATCAAAAATAGTGAATACTATTGAGTAGTTTCCATCAGTCACTGGGTTGCCACTATTGTCCTCCAATCGCCCTTGGTAATTCATAGTCTGGGGGATTTGTGCTAGTAAAGCAACTGGCAATAATATTAGTAATAGGATGAGTTTTTTCATTTTGTTTTCCTATGCTTTCATTTTGAAATATACGATTATAGGTATCGCTACACCTAGTAATATCAACGCCCATTCGCTCAAAGTTGGGATAGGTGTTGTCTGAGTTATCTTTGGTATAGTGCCATCAGTTTTGAAGTTAATAGACGCATTGTCCGAGCCATTCCAATTGAATGGAATAAGCACAAACGTGTAAGTCTGGCTTGGTTGTAAGCCCGAAGCCGTTATCTTGTCAGCCGTTTTATCTGTGAGTATAGACACTACTTTGGTGCCATTAGATGCGTAAAATAAACTCGGATAATTGCCATCGTTAATTATTATCTCTGGGTCGGCGTTTGCTCTTGCTAGAACTATGTACCCAGCTGCATTAGTTATCTGTTCGGCTGGTTGAATATTGAACCGAATAGACCCAGCATCGAGTATAGAATCTAGAGTAAACGTACTAGAGTGAGCAAGCGGCTCATCGCTTAGTTGGACTACTTCGTCTTCCTTATAATAGAATATATATCCTTCACGGAGTAGGTATTGGCTATTAGAACTTGAGTTGCCTATTGGCTGACCAGCCAAGTGGTAGAGAGTATTCGAGGAGTTGGACTGTTTACCACCTCCGGCAGAAGTAGCACTCTTTTTTATCTGGTATTGAGAAAAAAGAGGTGTTGCAATAAGTAAAACTAATATGGCTAATTTGCTAAATTTCATATTCTGCCTGTTAAAACAATAGTTAAAATTAATAAATATTAACTTTAAAGCAAAATAAAAAGTTTACAAGAAGACATTTATTCTATGAAATTAGATTTAAGGAGAACAAAAAAAACTATGCTCAGCTAATTCCTTTGACTACCCCGCCATCCACCAAAGGGCAAAACATCACTTGAGAGCAAACATAAATTGCAAAAGTTTAGGAAATAGAAGAGTCAATGGAAGTTCTTATTTTCACCTACTCCTTTATAAACTGTTTATTTACAACTGCGCCTTCGTATTCTAACCTAATGAAATACGCACCACTTGGTAATGAGCTTATGTTGTACTCTTTGCTATAACTCATGCTCGAAGAATAACCGTCATCTATAAATGTAATTAGATTCCCCAAAATATCATAAAGACTAAATTTATATGAACTAATCTGAGGGAAATCATAACTAATTTGGATATACTCAATACTAGGTGTAGGAGAAATCAAGAGGTCGTTCTCTGTGTTATTATTTTCGACATCAGTTTGCTCCCATTGATTACTATACATATATAATGACGATCCTGTAGTAGCAATAAACTTTTGTTGGTTATTAGATATTTTAAAATGATTCCAAGTATAGTATTTATTCTTAAAATCTAAAATTAGATTATTATCAGTTAATTTGAACAACTTTAGTGTCTTTGTACTTGTATATCCTCTTGTTAATCCTAAGATTTCATCGTCAGTACTAAACTCAATGTCATCTAGAGGTAATTTTATATCGCTGTGCTTTATGCTGTTCTTTATTAATTTTTCTCTTACATTATATAACTCAATAGTACCATCGTATTTGTCAATAGCAATTATATCTTTATTTAGATTCATGGTTTTATAGTTCCCTATCCATAGAAGAGAATCGAATAAAGTAAAGTCACTTCTATTATAGAATAAACTAAACCGTCTTAATATGCGACTTGGGTGTCCAACGGCATATTTATTTTGCTCCCTTATACTAACAAATAGAAAATCATCATTGTTACCTGCAAATCCATAGTCTGTTATCTCTCTTTCGAACTCTTCTCCTTTTTCAATAAAATCTGTTTCTATGCTAAATACTTTCTCTTTCTGTTTGGTCTCTATATCCCAAATAAATAAACTATCTCGTTCGTTAAAGCACATAAATATATTATTATCATTACCAACCTTGACGTGATTCGGTTTGAATGTTGGTGGTTCAAATCCACCTATTATTTCTTTAGTTTCAATATCCAACATCTTTGGTACTCCATCTTGTATGAAAACCAGATGCTTCTCATCAGGTGACATACCACCTACTTTAATATTAGGTAATATATAATCCATAGTCGCAGTTTCTACATTCCAAAATTCAATACTATTAGTCCACGCTATCACGTATTTATCATCAGGTGTGAAATCCAAGTCTATAACGCCAGATGTTGTAGTCCTTAACCACAATGTATCTTGCTCATTTGCTGTTAGTATTGTACTACTTATTACGACAAGTAATAGTGTTAGTATTAGGTTTTTCATGATGTTTCTCCGAAAGCGAATAAATAGCTTTGGATTAATGTATCAAATAACCACGAAATAAGCAATTAAAATATAATTTTTAGGAACATATTATTAATATCAACCGTAATTGTATTATATTTCTTAAATTTGTGTCAAATAATAAAGATAAGTGAAGAAAATGGCAAAAAAAACAATTTCAAATAGACAAAATAAAGTGACTTGGGATTTCCCATTCACTAAGAAGAATTTCGTAATTGCAGGTATAGGCGTAGCAACAATCATAGTTGGTTATTTGCTTATGGCAACTGGACTAGGTGGCGACCACGCTGCGGTAGATGGCACTTGGAACAACCCAATGGCTATTACAGTAGCACCACTATTGCTAGTGATTGGCTATTGTGCTATTATACCCTATGCAATACTGAAGTACTTCCCTCACAACGAAGCAAACAATGAGTAATACACCCCAGAAAGCTGGATTCGTAGCCATAGTAGGTATGCCTAATTCGGGCAAATCAACACTTATGAACGCTCTAATGGGCGAAAAGCTATCTATCGTTACAGCGAAACCACAAACGACAAGGAAGAACGTTTCTGCGATTCTTACAAAAGAAGATTCACAGATTATATTCCTAGATACTCCGGGTATATTGCGACCGAGATACGAGATGCAACGCTCTATGATGCGTTTTCTATTCGAATCGCTAGAAACAGCAGACGTGATTAGTATAATCTGGAATCTGGAGAAAGACGGCGAGAATACCGAATTACTCGAAACAAGATTTGAATTCTTGAAAAATTACGATGTACCTAAGGTACTGATTTTGAATAAAATCGACACTTACAAGGATGCTAAAGGCGTACTTCCTGTTATAGCAAAATTCCAAGCGTTAGGAATATTTTCGGATATTATCCCAATTTCAGCACTAAAATCGGCGAATACTGATGCTCTTATAGAAATATTCCAAGGGTATCTTCCTGAATCGGAATTTTACTATCCATCGGATATTATTAGTACACTCAACGAGAAGTTTTTCGTTAGTGAGCTAATCCGCGAGAAAATATTCGAACAGCTAAAAGAAGAGTTACCATACTCCACAGAAGTGACTATCACTCAATTCAAAGAAAGAGAAGCCGGCAAATGGTTCATCTCTGCTGATATAATTGTAGAAAAAGATAGCCAAAAAGGTATAATGATTGGCAAAGGCGGTACTATGCTAAAACGCATAGGTGCTATGGCAAGAAAAGACATAGAAAACCATCTGCAAATGCCTGTTTTCCTCGAGCTATTCGTGAAAGTCAGAGATAATTGGCGCGAGAAACCAAATATGCTCCGCTCACTGGGGTATTAGAGATTTACAAGCCCTGAAATTCCCATCTTTTTAAAGAGGGGTGGACTGCGAAGCAGGACGGGCTTGCCAAGCCAAAAGCATGGGTGTTTAATATAGAAAGAGATGTATGTTGTACATCTCTTTTTTTTTGTGCTGATGGTTGTAAATCAGGATTTACTGGTTTTTGATTTTTCAATGTAGTTTATTATAATTCTTATCTCATAACCTTTCCCCTATAACCCACGTTATATGTCAATACTCTAATAATTATAGGCAAACTATTGACATGAAATCTACTATTTATTTATTTATCATTTCTATATTTCTACTAGCATCTGTACGGCTAAATTCGGCTGATAACAGCGTAATCGTACCTAATAATATAAGACTACCGCAGGATAGTAATGTAGTCAAAAAACTACTTACTTCCCTCGAATCATTCCTAGAACAGAAGGAAGTAACCAACAGCAATAACAGCTACGTCAACCCTGATTATTTGCTCGAAACTTCAGTCCTTTTGGATGAGTTAAAAGGTATTGGGAAAAGCTCAACTTACAATAGTGATAATTTCTATAAATGCTACTTAGGCGGTGTTTCCAGTATAGCTGATAAGCAATTTATTGTTCAGTTTTCGTATATAGGTGTGCATGACTCTTCACCACTGCTTAGGGCTACTTTCTCTGTGGTAGCAACAGATATGGGCGATAAGTATTTGTTTCACTCACCTCTGAAATTGAATACAGCTGCGTGGTCCCAAAAAGAAGTTGGGCTAGCTACTATATATTATAAGCCAGAATTCGACTTTACAATAGCGAAAGATTATTTGAGTTACGCTAGTAATTATGACAACACACTTGGAGTTAGTGATAAGCCAACAAAACTGTATTGTGCTAATAACTTCAATGAAGTTATGAAGTTAGTTGGGGTGGATTATAAATTGGATTATAGCGGAGTCAACTATAATACGACTTCTGCTAATGAGCGAGACACTACAATTATTGTCAATGGAGTACTAGCATCAAATGTTATACAGTTTGACCCACACGATCTATGGCATAGCAGATTGCGAGCGGTATTAGCTCCAACAGATACTTATAAACCCGTTGATGAGGGATGTGCATTCCTATTTGGTGGAAGCTGGGGTTATAGCTGGGATGAGATTAGAAACCGATTTTCAAAATTTACAAAGACACAAGATGACCGTAATTGGTTGGGTCTGTACGAAAAGAGTCTTGATATTGGTGATGAGCAATACAAGGCATTGAACGTTGATTATATAATCAACGCTTTGATAGTCAAGGAACTTTACAAAGACGGCGATTTTTCAAAGGTAATGAAGCTAATAAGCATAGGTAGAACCCAAGTCAATAATGATAAGTACTTCAATACTTTAAACGAAGTTATGGGTATCAACAAGGATAATTTCAATAAAGAAATAGATAAGTTAATAGCAAAGTATGTCGAGTGATAGAGTGTATTACTATATTGGTTTTACTCTAATTCCTACGAACAATGTTCTAGGTAAGCTCGGCCCGTATATGTAATTGCTATCTCGGTTTTTACTTATATCGAAGTCATTTTGGTAAGAATCAAATATGTTTTTGACTCCACCGAATAGCTCCAAACCAGTATCTATATTGCCTAACTCAAATGTGTGACCAATTCGCAATCCCATATCAAAGAATGAATGTGAAGTGAAATACTCATCTTCAATTTGACCAGTCCCCTCCGCCCCAAAATGAGCTAGTTCCATAGCCCCTGTGTATGTTATATTGGCGCTTATATTCCATAACTTTGATGGGTTGTAAGTTAGTGTTGCGTATCCATAATCATTGGGTGTTCGCAGGAATTCACGCTTAGTTGGGAGTCCTGCTATATTATCAATTGCTTCGTCGAATAAACTAGATTGGAGTGTAAAGCCAGCTTCAAGTTCGAATATATAATCGAAGTTTGCTCTACCCTCTATTGTTATTCCTTTTACAGTTGCACCACTTCCGTTTCTCTTCTCAAATCGTTGACCGAACTCATCTTCTCCCAATGGGAATTGATAAAAAGCATCACGCAGCGTAGTGTAGAATCCTTCGAGTGTGAACCCAGCTATGAAATGCTCCGTTGCCTTGTCATAGTTGACAGATGCAGTGTAGCTGTTGGAGCGTTCTTCTTTCAGATTCTCAGCTAATGATATACGCGACACTCCACCACCAGCGAATGCTATATGCAAATCGGTATCGAACGCTTGGGGTGCACGAAAGCCAGTCCCCCACCCCAGACGGAATTGCGTTGTTCCTTGCCATTTATATAATAGTGAAACTCGCGGGCTTACTATTGCATTATCTACTAGATTGTGCTTGTCTAATCTAAATCCTGTTAGTAAATTTAGCTCTGGTACAATGTTCCAATCGTATTGGAAAAATGCGCCGAAGTCAGTCGTAGTTTGGTCTATCAGGTAATTGAAAGATTCGATAATATCATAAACATCATCGTAAATATACTCTGCACCAATGCTCAGAACAGCGTTTCCATATATAAAATCATCTACTCTATTGTTCAACTGGAACCCTCCCTGATGGGTTATAACGTCAGATGTACCATAAGGAGGATTAGCGAAGAACTCAGTAAGTTCCTCAGCTTCATCTGGGTTTATACCTGTGTAATGATCTCGGTCAGTTTTCTGTCCGCCATAGTATAATACAAGAGTGTTCTTATAATTATTGAAATCAATCTGATAATCCATACTCCCCATGAATACATTGTGAGTACGTTCTTCTGATTGTTTCGCCAAGTAAGCTGGGCCTTCAACCATCTCCCCACCATAGCGATATTCGTTTATACTGCTCATACTAAGGGATAATTTCTGATAATCATCTAGCTGATAGAAAAGATTAGTACCGAAAGAATTGTCTTTAAGTTCTGGAAGCTCGGAGTAATTATCGCCATTAGCGTCATAAGCAGCTCTAGTTCTATTGCTAACGAAGAAAGTTGCACCAGCCGTTTCCTTTTCATTCAGCACCGTAGCATTAGCGGAAAGGATGTTATCGAGCACACTACCCCTGATGCTTTGTAGAGTATTAGTTACATTATACGTATTCTCGCTTGGTATTTTTGTTATTACATTGACCGTACCTCCAATAGCACTAGAGCCATAGAGCGCCGAAACTCCTCCCCTCACTACCTCTATTCGCTCTATCATATTCACTGGTATTTGCTCTAAGCCATACAGTCCAGTTAGTGGGCTAAATATTGGTCGGCTGTTAACTAATATTTGCGAATAACCTCCTTGCAATCCATTCATTCGGAGCTGTGTGTAGTTACAAGTCTGACAGTCGGTTTCTACTCGTAAACCAGGTTGGTATTTAAGTCCTTCCGATAGGTTGACTGCTACTACGTGGTCTAGTTCTTTGCTGTTTATAAGGTTGACAATTACGGGTGAATCTGTTCTTCTTTTTGCTGTTCTTGTGCCTGTTACTACTATCTCATCGAAGTTTATATTGCCTTCTTCTAGCTGTATATTCATTTCGTTTATGCCCTTCTTTACATCGACAAAGACAATAGTATCTTTGTATCCGATAGAACTGAATTTGAGTGATTGACTTCCAATTGGAACTTCATTCAATGCAAATTTTCCCTGCGCATTAGTATATGTACCCAGCTTTGTGCCTACTAATTGCACAGCGGCAGATATTATCGGCTCATCAGATATAGAAGTTACTTTACCGGAAATAGAGCTAGTTTCAGCAAATAGGTTGATACTAGTATAAATACTTAAGATTAAGATTAGAAGTGTTTTCTTCATTTAGAGGTATATCAATTATTTAGTTTGTCAATTTATGTAATGCAAACTAATACAATTAATATTATCTAACAAATAAAGTTAGTTATGACTAATAATAATGAACATATTATGGTATATACATAGGTTTAATATACCTTTTGAACTAAGGCAAAAATTTGAATTGATTGTAAAGAAGGTTATTAGATTTTAACGGGCTTGTGTATTAGCTTTTCTATTCCCTTTAAAACAAGATTTTCGTCATATATAACACTTGGGTAATATTTGAGTAATCTCTTTTGGATAGTTAGCCCATAACCACCTGTTACAAACACATCTGGGACAGAGGAGAAAGAAGAGTGATCTATAGTAGTTTTTATACCACCTACTATAGCGTTGAGTATTCCGTAACGGATAGCGTCATCTGTATTTTGACCGAAAAAGCCACGATTATTGAGCTCTTCGACTAATGGTAGATTGGAAGTGAAATTGTGAAGTGCTTTACTTTGAGTGTAAAACCCAGGAAGTATAACCCCACCGAGACATATATTATCTTCATCGAGCAGATTGACAGTGACTGCTGTGCCGCAATCTATAGTAACTAGTGGTGAGTCGGTTACTCTATGAACAGCTAATAAGCTGAGCATTCTGTCAGTTCCCATACCAGTTATATTAGTGAAATCGATTGGAGTTTTGTTGTCTATGAGATTATAGGCATTTTCTATTACCTCAATCTTTTCTTTGAGATTTTCAATTATGAACTTTTCAGATTCCTTATTAACCGAAGAATAATAGAAAGCCCTCCATACTCCCTTCTCTATCGAGTTGAGAAAGTCAGTCAGTCCATCAGTAAAATACTCAAACGCGATGATTGTATCACCCGTTTTGAACTTTACGCGGCTATTGCCTATGTCGGCTATTAGTGCCTTATTAGAGCTCATATATTATCGAATCTCCATTGTTTATAGTTATCGAACCATTCTGATTACTTGCCATTAGCGAGCCGTCTGGCCTAATACTATCTACCTTATATTGCGAGTGTGTTTCCACTACTTCTATTGTCCTACCCACCAAATTGACCTTACTTTTCCAAGTCTCAAAAATAGTATTTTCGTCTAGATCCAAAAATTTAGTAATACTAATCTTCAACTGCTCAAGTACTTGTTCTATGTCACTTATAATTCCAAGCTTCTTTAGTGATGTTGCCTTTTCTTCTAATACGCTACCAAACTCCATTTGGTTTACGTTGATGCCAATTCCTAATATAGACTCTTCGCAAACACTACCAGAGTAGTTATGCTCGGATAGTACTCCCGATATTTTTCGGAACTTCTCACCATCGCTTACATATACATCGTTCGGGTACTTTATCTTAATACTAGACGATTCTAAGTAGTGGCTAAGAGTTTCCTCTACTGCTAGGCAACCTATAATCTGATACAGAACTTTATTAACTAATGATTTCTTCTTTAGCTCATTCACTCCATAGCTAAGATATACGTTCTTGTGGCTTTCGCCCTCCCATATCCGTCCTTTTCGCCCTCTACCATTGTATTGGAAATCAGCAGAAACGAAAACACTATCATTATTCGTCAATAACTCTTTAGCAACGTCATTCGTAGAATCTACTCGCTCGAAATGATAATGTGGAATTTCCATCATAATTTATAAACGTTTTGGCTTTTTTGCCATAATATATTTAACTTGGAATTTAATATCGAAACATCTTAAATTAGTAAAAATTACAGAAAGTTAATAATTAAATGATATATTTTGTCTCCGATTTGCACTTAGGTGTTACAGAAAGAAATAAAGATAGGAAAAGAGAAGATCTCTTTCTCTCGCTTATGGATAGGATTATGCCCGATTGCGAGAAGCTCTATCTTGTTGGGGATATATTCGATTATTGGTTTGACTACAAAACTGTAATACCGAAAAATTTCTACCGAACATTAGCCAAGTTGCGTGAGTTTACAGATGCTGGTATAGAGATAGAATACCTAATGGGTAATCACGATTTCGGGCATCGTAGCTTTTTCGAGGAAGAGCTCGGCATTAAAGTCATATCAACTGACATAGAGCGAGTACACAGCGGCAAGAAGTTCTATATCTCGCACGGAGATGGCAAAGCAGACAATGACACTGGCTATCTAATACTACGTTCTGTACTCCGCAATAAAGTATCCAATTTTATCTATAGAATAATCCACCCCGATATAGGAATAGGACTAGCAAGCGGCAGCTCTAAGAAGAGCCGCTCATATACCGACACAAAAGACTATGGCGAAAATGAGGGAATGGTAAAATTCGCTAAAAAGAAAATAGACGAAGGATTCGACTATGTGATAATGGGGCACCGACACAAGCGATTAGAGCTAAAACACGGCAACGGCACCTACTTCAATCTTGGCGAATGGATTCACGAGCCTAGCTACGGTATATTCGACGGGAAAGAGTTTAGATTAGAGAGGGTGTGAGAGGTAAGCCCAAAAGATACTAGACACCGAAAAGCATTACTTAATACCTGATATTCTATGAATCAATAGGAGCAGAGTAAGTAATTTATTTAATGTTAACTTAACTGATAAATCTAACTAGGTAAACTATCTTCAGTTGGAAGCTTTTTAATAAATATTGATACTGATTTATTTGTTACTTTCTTATCTTCTCCAACCAAATTGAAACTTATTTTTCCGTGTAAATAATACCCGAAAGATTTATTAGTTTCTGCCATTTCTACTTTTGAGATTTCAATAGTCGTTGTATCAGCAGCGTAAGTTTGCTCATCAATTTTCGTATTATAGTATGTGCCGTTATAAGTTTTATTAGAGTCAGTAAACTGATATGTTCCCGCTTCAAGATTTAATAATTTTGCCCCTATTCTCACATCAAAAATAGTTAAAAATGAACCTTCGCGTTCTGTTAATTTAAGTACAAAAGTCTCATCAGACTTATCATGATAAGATGTGTAATAAAACTCATCGGGTGTTACAACATCACCTTCTACTTGTACTGTCTTTTTATCTATTTCAACACCATCTTCATAAGTAACTACCATCAAATTATAGTTAACCGGTGCTTCATCTTTTGGGGAAGTTGAATCTTCTTTACAAGACATCATCACGAATGCCAATATCATAGCTAATAGGCTTAGTTTTAGTAGTTTCATATTTTTCTTTTTCGTATATATTTGTTGATGTACAATTTAGTTAATATTCTAGATAAACGAAAATATACAATAGTCCTGCTTACGAAATTCATTATGAAATCATAAAATAATCATCTAATTTTGATCTGTAAAATATTATAAATCTATAAATGTCAAAAAACTTTAAAATTAGTGTTTCAGCTTTTCTAATAGCAATTAATCTCCTAATCGCTTTTAGCTTTTATTCTGTTCCTATCAACACGGTTAATGAAGCTGACTCAAATACTGTAGTTAATAATTACATAAATGATAATTCGACTCATTATAATGTAATTATCACAGAATATTCATCATTCAAAATTAGTAGCAGTCTAGACAACTATTCCAAATTTAATAGTACACTACAATTACTCGCATACAAAGAAATAGAGAGTAGCATAGATTCTATCTCCTCATTTCTGTTCAATCAAATCAAGCATAATTTATCTCTCCAAAGAAAAACGAATATTATATTTCCTTTCCACGATTATAGTTAATCAATTCTATAAAACATATATTTTAATAGACTTAGAAAATATGGTTCTAGTAGGTTACTAAGGGTCATAATGTATTACATATTGATAAACTAAAAATAATAGGAAAATAAAATGGAAATGAAATCATTAATCATGGTAACTACTACTTTGCTAGTAGTGTTAGCACCATTCGCAATTGTATATATTAAAAACAAAACCAAAAACAGCAAGACAAACTCTATACTTTTGAAATACGCAAACGTAGATAATAGTAAAATAGATGAGTCAGATACACTTAGTAATATTGCTATCGGTATAGACTATAGTCAGCATAGATTGTTTTTTATAAAGCATACGAAAAGCAATGAGACTGAACAGATTATAAATCTAAATGATGTAAAAAATGTTAGATTAGTAAATGAGAAGAGAGCCGTGAAAACCGGTAAATCTAGTACTTTGGTTATAGAGAAAATGGAAATAGTATTGACTAATAACAATCCAAAGAACCCAGATTATGTACTTAATTTTTATGATGAAAACATAAACATGGTACTAAGTGGTGAAGTCCAACTAGCAACCAAATGGGTAGCAATACTAGAAAGAGTTTTGAAGCAAAGTTAAAGTAAAAACTAAAGCTATATACTGTTAGCAAAACCATAATGTAAAAAAGCTCAGGAATTAATATTTCTGAGCTTTTCTATTTTCAAAATCAATATAATTTTTATTTATATAACTGTGATAGATCTATAAATACATTATAGTCTTTGATTTTATCATTCTCTAGCTTATAGACATTACAAAAGCTAACAGTAAGTGTAGTATCATCGTGTCTAGTGTAAGTTACGCTACCGGGAGTAACAACATCATTACCACTTATTACTACATTATCTACAGTGTGTGATAACCCTTTTATAGAGTTGAAGAATTGTCCAACGCCTTCGTGTATATTATCTTTACCACTTATAGCGGGTGCATCACCCATAGTAAACACAGCATCATCAGCTAGGTGTGACACAAAATTGTCCGTATTCATACTGTCTATTGAACTAAAAAGTCCTTCGACTAAGTTTTTTACATCTGCCATTTTTTAATCTTTATTTTAGTTTTTGAAAAATTATATATAGCTATTTAACTAAAAATATCGACTAATTTGACTGTTTAAATGCAATTCAAATTACCAAAAGAAAAAAAGCCCAATGAATTAGAATTATCAAAGGGCTTTATCAATCATCATCTATTTAGCGTTACACTAAATATTCAAAAAAACTGTAGTTAGAGGAACACTTTCGAATGTAGCTTTTACACTAACTTTCGGATTTTCATTCGTTAAATTAGTCAATTCCATATCTATCGTTCCCGAAGTATAATAAGAACCTGCTTGGTCATTGCCTATAAATTGAACCTTAGTGATTTTTAGAGTAGCCATATCTGCCATATAATTTTGTTCACCAAGTTCTTTGTTTACATAAGCACCGTTGATTAAATTCGCATCACCTTTGGTGTAGTTGTATGTACCTACTTCTAGTTTATCCATCAAAGAATTTAATTGGCAAGCATAATCAGCTCCAGTACCTGAAACTTCAGTAAAAGAAATTGCAAGCATTTTGGTGGTATTATTATAAGAACCACCAACAGAATAATTTGAAGGTATATATTTACCATCTTTTAATTCAAGTACTCTACTGTCAACTTCTTCACCATCTATTGTTGTCACAATTGTTACCTTAGAGTTGGGATTTATCGTACCGCTTCCACCGCTACCACCATCATCTGGATTAGTGCTATCGTCGCTGCATGACATTACAACTAATGCAATTAGTATTGCCAAAAGGCTAAGTTTTAGTAGTTTCATTTTAACTCCTTTTTTAAAAAATTAGTAAAGCTCAAATTAATAATTTTTTAAACTATTTCCAACTTCATATAAATCATAGCGATAAGAAAGCATTATGACTCCTTGTATCGCTTGATTTCTTACACAAAAACAATAAATTAAATCTTGAAGGTATAAAAAAAGTCCATTAACATATTATGCTAATGGACTAAAAAAATCTCTTTTTTAAAAGCATCAGAAAAGTTGCTTTTAGTTTAGTTTATTAGAATCCTGTTATTGATTTATTTATTCTCATGTCAACAAAATCTGCTGTAACAGATACGTTCGGATTCTCATTGTTGTCATTTTCAAAATCTGCTGTTAATTTCCCTGTGATAAAATAATTGCCTACTTGTTCTGTAATAGCTATATACTTAACATTGGTTATGACTAAACTTGCATTTAAACCCCTGTACTGACCATCACCGAATTTGTCATTAGAATAATTTAATATATCTAACACGCCATCATTAGCTACAAAACTATAATTACCATTCTCTAGTTCATCCAGAAAAGAATTGAAATTCAGTTTGAAGTTATTTTCAGTTGGGCTTAACCCTATTACTTTAAAGCTAAAAAGATCATTTGCATTTGTATAAAAACCAGATACTTCATAATTGATTGGAGTGGTTACATTACCTTTACTCTCAATCACTCTTGTTTCCTCTTCCTCACCTTCTATAGTCGTTACTAAAGTAATTTTTCCTGTTGGTTCTTCTACTTCTTTATCGTCATCGTCAAGGTCAGTCGAGCTATCACTACCACAAGACACTAATACCAATGCCATTAGTATAGCTACTAAACTCAGCTTAAGTATTTTCATTTATATTTCTCCGATTGGTTATAAAATAATAAAAGTATAAATTAAGACTATTTTATACTATAAACAAATCATTTCTTTGCTATTAATACTATTTCCACTTCCTTTAGTCCTATCCTATTGTCAGCGGGTTGGATAAATTCATTCACCTCCACAGAAAACCCAGCTTCTACCAATCTCGACTTCAATCCCTTAGCCGAATATATACGCAAGTGATCATCTTGCCCGAAATGTTCTAATCTACCTTCGGGGGTTGTTATGCTGCTATCTTCGTATATTTCACCATCTTTGAATGGGGTTTGTATGTAGCAAATTCCGCCTGGTTTTAGTACTCTGTATAGCTCACTCATTGCCTTTCTGTCGTCGGGTATATGTTCCAATACATGATAGCAAAGTATTATATTAAAACTGTTATCTGGTTCATCTATGGCTTGTATATCGTGCCGTTTGTCTGCTTCGAATTCATCTTCGTAATCTGTTGTTACGTAACTTTTAGGGTTGCGGCTTGCTATACTATCACTCATACTTTTGGATGGTGAGAAATGAAGTATATCTTTGCCCGTAACTTCTGGCTCTATTAGCTGCCAAAGCTGGCGAGTACGAGGCAAACTACCACACTTGGGGCATAGCTTATTGCCATTATTAAGGACTATGAACTTGCTCATAGTAAAGCCACAAACATTGCATTCGTATGTATCACCCCTGTACGATAGCGATACAACTTTGCGCAATAACCTGTCATTCTTCCTGATGAAGGAGACGGGTACTATACTTTTGACTAGCTTTTTGATTGATTCGTACATTAGAGCGATTGTTTATTATTAGTAATTCAAATTAAAAAAAATTGAGGATTGTTTTTAAGTTAAAATTAAAAGATGTATATTTGTCGTAATAAAAATGACAAATATACGTAGATTGTATTGTGGATTATGAAGTTAAAAATATTAAAAAAGTAGTCAGAGAATATAGCGATTCATATACATATATTGATGTAATAAAGAAAGGGCTTGCCTTCCAAAAGTTCGACGCTCTGACTAATAGCTTACCCCTATCAAATGCCGATTGGTCATCGTATCTGCACTTATCGGAGCGTACACTACAGCGGTACAATAAAGAAAGAAAGTCATTCGATATGCCACAAACAGAACGCATAATGCAAATACTAATCCTATTCAACCTCGGGTTCGATGTATTTGGTAAACCAGAAAAATTCTACAATTGGCTAACAAAAGAAAACATTGCGATAGGTGGCAAAGCCCCAAAAAATCTACTCGATAGCAGCTTCGGTATAGACCTACTCAAAGATGAACTAAACCGAATCCAATACGGTGTACTAGCGTGATATGCTACCGATTGAGCAAAGCTGAGTTTGCCGATGAGCTTTCTGGCTACGGTGCCGAGCTGAGCGGAGGTAGGTGGAATAGCAAAGGTACGCCCTTGCTCTATACTTGTGTGTCGCAATCGCTTTGTGTTCTGGAGATAGCCGTTCGTCTTTCAGTAATCGATGTACCAAACGGTCTGAAGCTAATAACAATTAAGATAAAAGATAGTATAATAGGCAATGTAGAAGAGAATAAATTACCAACTGATTGGCAGAAATTCCCTCATCTGCGGACTACCCAGATTTTCGGTAATGAGTTAATAAGCACTTCCAAACATAAGGCATTCCTAATACCATCAGCCATAGTACCTGCGGAGCATAACCTAATAGTCAACCCAAAAAAAGTAACGAAGAAAGAAATCGAAATCATTTCCATTGATGATTTTCACATAGATGAAAGACTGTATAGGTAGTGTGGGTTAGTTATGCAATTAAAAGATCTGGAAAGTCTTTGGAGCTGTGGTGTACTGTAAGTATATCAATTCTATGTTCATTTTTTAAATGGTAAATAATTCTATATTTACTGACGATAACTTCTCGAACTTTTGGATTCTTTAACTCTGGTACAATTCTACCAATTTTAGAATTATCTCTAATAGAAGTGGTGCTTCTTATTATTCCTTGAATCTGTCGTTGTGCATATTTTGCTGAGTCAATCGAAATATAATCAAAAATACTCCTTAAGTCTGACTTTGCTTGAATGGTCCATTTTACTTGAACCATGTCTCTAACTCAGCGTTTAATTCATCTTCACTAATAACATCATCATCTTCGGATTGTTTAAGTCCTTTTTCAATCTTTTCGATTAGAACTAACCTTTCAATCAACTCATCAATTGAAAATAAATCGGGGAGTAAATCTAGCTGATTTAATAAATTATCTTTTGTGATCATTGTCTGAACTCCATATACTACAAGTTATACAAACGCAAATTAAACAATTTTGTTGTAAGTATAATTACTATATTTTTCATTAGTCTATAATCTCTATTTTTATGTAGGATTTGGAGGGGTTGTAATTTGAATAATAGTCTTCTATCCAATGCCCCTGACAAGCATAATACTTTTTGGTGTAGTATGTTTTGTCTTCCTTTTTAAATTCAGATTGTAATTCATCTAAATAAAATTTAGCGTATAAATCAGACATAGCTAAATTTACTTTGATATTATTTAGTACATTAAAATTGAAACGGAACTTATTCCTATAGTACTTCTCCCCATCATGATAGCTAGTATCTTTGTTTTGACTCATTTTAAAATTCACAATCGAATTATTTTCACTATCAATTTTAAATGAAATACTTTTTGAAAAATTATATTCATATTGATCTTTATACAAATCTGACTCCCATTGTTTTAGTATTCTAACAGAATCACCTCTCAAAATTAATGTATCAATAAAGACTATTTTCAAGTTTTGATAATTCGTGTTATATCGGATATATTCATTACATTCATTATCATAGTGAATATGTTTAATAGAATCAAAGAACAGCTCCACCCTAATATGCTTTCCATCGAATGCACCAGTCAAAGTTGACATATCTAACTCGACAATTGTATCTTTATAAAGTGATTTTGAGTAATAAGTCTTTGGCTTAAAGCCCTCAGAATAGATAGTAAATCGGTAGTCATATTGCGATTGTATCTCACTTTCTTTTACTAGTGAGCTAGAGGTATGGGAAGTCGAAAGTAAGCTGACTTCCTGTCCATTACTCGTTGTATTTTTTATGAATGTATGTGATTGGTTGCCAATTCTTACGGCATATACACCTTGGGTTAAACCAGCTACATTTAGTGATATTTGACCCGAGACTAGTAGAGTAGAAGTAAAGTGAACTCTACCACTTAAATCTGATAATATTAAATCTGAGTTATTATTATCGTTTAGATTTATATTCAATATATCTTCTACGGGATTAGGGAAGAGCTGCAGATTATTTGCTTTTGAGACTTCTGCAACTGAGCTAATAGTCTCGAAGTAAATCGAATCCGTGAGGTATAGCTTCTCCTCACCAGAGTTCATATCATAGACTAATATACTGTCAATAGGTACTACTTTGTCATAGTACTTATCCATAGCTACAAACTTGATAGAATGTGACCACAGTGGCGATGTAGTGAGTAATAATGCAATTGTAAATATTAGCTTTCTCATTAATCTATAATCTCAATTTTGATGTAGGATTTGGAGGGGTTGAATGACATTATATCCCAATATTCGGTGTGTCCAGGACATGAATAACTTCTGTATTTTGATTCTTTATAATAGTATTCAGGATTAACTTCATCTAAGAAAACAAATAAACTTAGCCCATTAGCTAAATTATAACTCATCTTTTTATCTATTTTTATACGTGAATCTATTTTATTAACTCTGAATTCATCACCACTTTCATCCCAAAATTCAAATTCATAATTAAACTCTAATTTTGAAATAGTTTTATTAATAGTATCAAATTCGAATCTTATTTTATGTAAATCATAAGATTCATCAGCCCATCTTTTATTTCTCAATTCATAATTTTTTAATAAATTGACTTTATTATTTCTAATAACTAAAGTGTCAAGGTAAACATTGTTATATTCCTTATAAACCGTATCTGTTATATTATGCCAATTATGTTGAACGTTAAGGTAATTCAATTGTAAACCACTAATATACAACTCCACTCGTATATGTTTTCCATTGAACCCAGTTGGTAATGAGGACAATTCAACTATTATCGTTTCTCTTTCCGCCTGTTTTGAGTAATAATATTTTGGAACGAACCCCTGCGAATAGATAGTAAACTTATAGTCATACTGTGATTGGGTGCTATTCTCTTTTATTAATGTAGGTAATGAAGACTGAGACAACAATATATCAGCACCATTACTGCTGCCCATCTTAGCAAATTTATGAGTAGATTGACCAATAAGAACGAAGTAAATCCCTTGGTCTAGACCAGCTATATTTAGACTAAGGTTTTGCTTTCCTATTCCTAAATATTCATTCTGAGCGTAGAGCTTTCTTCCTTCCAAATCGACTATTGTGATAGGTGTGCTTGCTATATTGTTTGATACAAATTCTATGTTTAGAATATCATTAGTAGGGTTGGGGAACAGCCGAATATCACTATAGTCATTATTAAGTTCTACTGTTGTAACTGCATCCAGATGAACCGAGCTAGATACAAAAGTTGTATCTTTTCCAGTGTTCATGTAGTACACATTTATGCTGTCAATCTTCACCGGTTGCTTGTAATAGGGGTCATTAGCCACAAAGTGGTATGACTCGGAGTGGAGAGTGCCACCAATTATTAGTGCTAAAGCTATGAATAATAATATGTTTTTCATTTTGTGTCTCCTTTACATTTATATAGACACATGAACAGCAAAAACGTCTCAAAAAAGACAAAGTTTTTTAGAATAAGGAACTAATTTAGTCCCTCGGGATATACTTATCGTCAACTTTTGTTGAAGTTTTCAGCTCATAATTAAAGCGTAGGTCATAGTAATAGTCAGCTTTCGGAAGTGGAACTACCATAGACCCCGATTTGTCTATGAACCCGACTTGCTCTCCATCTACCGCCCAAGCTAAGCCATTTTTGCCAAAGCCCTCTGCATAATCGAAGTTCTTGCTGAATAGGAATTGTCCCGTGGAGTCAATATAACCCCATCGGCTATCGAACATAACAACAGCTGCTCCATTCTTGAAGCTCTTAGCATGGTCAAATCTGAAATCTGTAATCTTTAGTCCGTTCCCGTCGAGCATAGCCCATTTCATAACGTAGTTACCATCATAATACCCCGCCATAGTTCGGTTGTCGTTCATATTATAAGCTTCATCGTAGATTTTCTGGATAGCTACTACCCCATATTTGTTGATGAAACCTATTTTTCCAGTGGCAGTATCAGCAACTCTAGCTAATCCGTTGTTGAAGTTTGAAGGTATATCTCCTACAAAGTCTATTTTCAGATTACCTTGTTTATCTATGAAGCCAACTTTGTATCTATCATTTGAAACCGCTGCCATTCCTTCACTGAAAGCATAGCCGACTATATTTTCTTCCAATTTAATTACCATCTTACCAGAGTGATCTATGTACCCTCTTTCACCATCTTTCATTACGTAAGCTAATCCTTCACCAAAGCTAAGTGCATCACGGTACTGAATCTCTTTGAATACTTTACCATTAGTGTCTATAAATCCAAAATCATACATTTCTTCTTTAGGGTTAACGGGATTGAATATTACGGCTTTCCCTTCATTGAATGGAACTCCTTGTTCGGCATTAGTCTTTATCTTGATTTTTCCAGTTTTATCAAAATATACCCATGTCAATTTTCTATCCAATACGACTTGTGCACCTATTAGACCTTCGGAATAACCACCAACCTCGGTGATACCACCAGCACGGAACATCTGTTTCCCCTCGGAATCTATAAATGTCCATTCCTCGCCTTGTTTGTAGGCTACAAGCGGAACTTGTGCGAAAGTGTCGTAAGTAAACAGGATAGCAAGTGCAATCAATAGAGAATATTTTAATTTCATAGTTCAATTATTATGTGTTTTAGAATGCTTATTTATACGGAAAAACAATCAATTAGTTAAGTATTATGCCATTTACGAATATAAGACTTCTAAATTGATAAAATTTTCCGTATTTTTGCAACTTACGTACATTTAATTAAATCAGAAAGTTATGGCAAAAGAATTAAGCGTTTTGTTTGTTACCCCAGAAGTTTTCCCTTTCTCAAACGAAACTACTAACGCGGACTTTTCTTATTCATTCACACTAGCTCTACGTGAGTTAGGACATGATGCAAGAATTATGATGCCCAAATTTGGGAACGTCTCGGAAAGAAGAAATAGAATACACGATATCAACAGACTGAAAGAGTTGACATTTGATATGGGTGGCGAACAAATAGTTGGCTCCATCAAATCTTCCTCTATCAGTAACTCTCGTAACAAAGTACAAGCTTATATAACGACGAATCATAATTATTTTGATTCATTCAAAGGGGCTTACCACGACCAAAAAACGTGGGAAGAGCATCCAGACAGTTTAGAAAGATTTATATTCTTCAGTAAAACTGTTATCGATACTTGCGTATTGCTTAACTGGTTTCCTCAAGTTATTCACTGTCTTGGCTGGCAAACGGCTTTGATTCCGGCTTATGCTAGGACTCTATACCCAGCTGAATTCAAGAAAACAAAATTCGTATTCACTTCAAATGATTTCGCAGATCAGGGTGTAGATAAGATAGCTAAGTTTAGCTTGCTTGGTTTACCCGATAAGATGAAAGATGATTTTACTCACAACAAGGAATTGAATCTACTGAAAGGTGGGTTAATTCATGCTGATAGAGTAACTGCAATAAGCACTAGTTACGCGGAAGACGTCCTAAAAGACGACGCTCTGTCTAATGGCTTATTCAAAAAATTGAAAGATGTAAAGAAAAAATTCGCTGCTATTGATAGTAAAATCGATACTTGGACGTGGAACCCATCACAAGATGACACATTAGTTGCTAAGTACGATGAAGAGTTTGTAGATTTCAAATACCACAATAAAGTTGATTTGGTCAACAAATTTGGATTGGAATTTCACCCTAAAACTCCACTTATAGCAATCAATGTAAAAATAGATAATAAGCAAGATTTGAAACTTTTTATTGATTCAGCCGATACTCTATTTAAAGAAAATCTACAAGTTGTACTTTTAGGTCCTGGTGATAAAGATTTGAAAAAAGTATTAGATGCAATTGAGAAAAAGCATCCATCTAAATTCAAATTTAAGTTAGGTTTCTCTGAAGCGTTAAACTCGGAAGTAGAAGCAGGTAGCGATATGTACCTAATTACTGCCGAAAAACCAGCTACTGCTGCTAAGTTTATGCAGGCGTGTTTGTACGGCTCTGTGCCAATTGTACATAATGCTGGTGTAATCAAAGAAATAGCTGAACCGTTCAACGATGAAGAGTTCGAAGGAAATTCGATTTTATTTGATGAATATACTACCGAATCGATGATGGTAGCAGTTCAGAAAGCGTTGGAATTATTCAGTGACAAAGATGATTGGATTACTTTGGCTAGAAACAGTATGTTAGAAGACTTTAGCTGGAAGGAAAAAGCTAAAGAATATGATAGTTTATACAAAAAGCTTTTTAAAGATTAAGAATGACTAAAATATTATTAAAAGTACTATTCGTAGTACTTTCATTTTACTTTATAGGTTGCAATGAACAACCGACTGAGTTAGGTTATAAGATAGACAGCGTTACATTCACTGCTATATCGAATAGAGAAAATAACCTAATAACTGATGGTGCTTCGCAGAAGTACTATCTAAATCCATTTAACCAAGGTATAATCCAAGTTGGTAAGATGGGTGAATACTCTTCATATCCTATTATCAGATATGGTGAGGTGCTTAATCTGGCTGATGCTGAGATTATCTCCGCTACTTTGAATCTGATTAATAGCGACTATGCATTGGGCGATACTAATGATTTACAATCATTCGAAATCTACGAAGTTCAACAACCGATATTGCCTTCATCTACTTACGAAACTGTATTCAAAGCGAATGGAGTTGATGCCGTTTACAAAAACGAATTGATGGGCTCATTCGAAAGAGCTTTCAAAGATTTAGATGATACTACTAGAATAGTACTAAATACTCAGCTAATAAAAAACTGGGTGGCTTTCTCAATTCTAGAAGCTTCGAACACATTAGACACTAATGATATTCGCAGACAATACAGCTATTCAATCGGACTAAAGCCTACTGCAAATTCGAAAGTAATAAATGGATTTCTATCTGATAAGATAGGTAATAGTGGCGAAACTGCTCCTAATCCGTTTATACAGATAGTATATAAAATGAAAGATAGTACTACAAATGACACTATGAACTTGCGTTCTAATATAGCAGCTTTCTACGCAGATGGGCCTAACCCTGATGCGAAATCTCTAACAGTACAATCTGGACTTAGCTTCCGCTCATTACTGAATTTTGATATTTCGGCCTTGCCTCAATACTCATCAGTAGTGAAAGCTGTTCTGAAAGTATATGTTGATGATAGTCGTTCTATGTATGGCTCTAAGGGCAAAGATAGTTTCCTACTAGCTCAGAAAGATTTAGACTTTGACTCAGGGTTTTTCTTGGATAATAAGAATATATATCTGGGAATAAGGGGAGCTGGTACTAATTATTATAGATTCTCAAGTATTACATCAGCAGTAGAAGATTGGGTGAAAACAGGTGAACCCGGTTCACTACTTCTCAATTATTCTCCTAATGGTAGCCCTAACGATAGTTATAAGAGATTGGACAAATACTACTTATACGGACCAGATGAAGCCGATAGTACATTACGTCCTGAACTAACAATATTTTACGCTAAAAGACCAGATTTTAGATGAAAAAGATAATCATTTTTATAGTTTTAACACTTAGTATATCGCCTTTGTTTTCACAAGGTGGCTCCAACTATTCTATATTTGGAATAGGTGAGCTTAACCACGTTAATGGCGCCAAATACGATGCCTTAAGCGGTACTTCAGTAGCATTCCCACACGCTACGGGTATCAATCTATCTAACCCAGCTATGTGGTCAGAAAATACTGATACGCGTATTCAACTCGGATACAAGTTCAACCAGAGTTTAGTCTCAAATGAAAATCAAAACTTATATCAGAATAATGGTGGACTAGATGGATTACTTACGTTGTTCAATCTAGACACAGCTATGGGAGCTTCTGTTTCTATGGGTTTTTATAGCTATACAAATGTGAATAGCTTAATATCTACACCAGTATCAGTAAGTTCTAATGGTGAATCTCTTTCGGGTGTGACAACTTATCAAGCAACTGGTGGTATAACTAGAGTATATTTTGGATTTTCAATAAAGCCCATAGAGATGCTTGCAATTGGTGCACAAGTATTCGGTAATACTGGATTGATACAAAACACTGCTCAATCTGTCTTCTACGAGGCTAACGCATTCACTACTTTTACAGAGTCTAAAGACGCTTTGGGTGGAACTGGACTAAGATTTGGCCTTATGTTAGAGCCAATTAGCAATCTAAGATTTGGTGCTTACTTTGAACCTAGTTCTTCTCTATCAGTAGAAAACGAATTAACTTATGGTTCTGGTTTAGTTGATGACACTACTTTCAGTACAAATGCAAGTTATGATTTACCTAGTAATTTGGGATTGGGTGTTTCGTACTTAACTGGCAAATTTATATTTGGTCTTGATTTTAAAACATCAGATTTTAGCTCATTTAACTACAACACTTATAACAATATTCAGTATTCCACTTACAACTCTTATTCACTTGGAATACAAAGAATTGGTAATAATAGCCCTAACGCTAGGGGACTAGACACTTGGGGATATAGCTTAGGTGCTAACTTCAAGAACCACTACTTCCAAGTAAATGGACTAGCTATTGATGAGTTCTCGGGGTCATTTGGTTTCACTATTCCTATCAAGGGAACTGCAGAGCTAGATGCTGCAATCTCACTAGGACAGAGAGGAACAACTGATAGCGGACTTATAAAAGAGAGCTTTGGTAGATTATCCATCAATATAAGTATTGGTGATACTTGGTTCCAACCTTTCAATAGAAGCTACGAATAACACCAACATTAAAAAGAAATTTGAATAGAGAAGGAGCTGAGTAATCAGTTCCTTTTTTTGTGTGCATTTATTGCTATTCTACTCCTACGGCGTTCATTCAGACTGACGGAGAATAGCTTCATTCAGCCCCCTGCGGGGATAAATATCTGTAGCCATTGGTATCGAAATAACTCAAAAAGCCCCAGCAGGGCGATATAGTATGGATTGAAAAGCAAATAGGTATTGTTGTTAAATATTAATCCGTTGGTTAAAACCGACGGCAATTCTTTTTCCTGTAAATTCTGATTTAGATAATAAAGTCAATCAAATCCGTGAAATCCTCAAACCCACCTACCTGTCCAGCTGAAAGCAGGAAATCCTCCCTTGAAAAGGGAGGACTTACATTGAAGTCTCTCTTATCCGTCAATTAAAATTATGGCAATACAAGAAATCATCATAACAATCTTAATCATCCTGCAATCCTGTTCTGACAAACTATCCTACTAATCCGTGATTCAGAATTTCAAACCAAAACACACATAAAACTCTATAATGAAACGAAATACAATCCTTCGATTTTACATTTAGAGTTTTTATATCCAAGAATTATCACTAATTTATTCAGTTCGTAAACAACAATTTTGAGTTAAAGATGAAAAAAATACTATTTCTACTCCTGTTTATACTTGTGATAAGTTCTTGTAAAGATGATGAAAGCGATATAGTTTCACCTGGAAATGAATACACACCTAAAGTAATTACGGAAACTTATGGCACCGCAAAACTAGTTGGCTTTGTAAAAGATAAGTCTGGCAACCCACTTGCAGGTGTTACAGTATTTTTTGGAGAGGAAAAGGCCACAACTGGCTCTGATGGAGGTTATCAATTGAATACCCTCTCTGCTGGAGCTAATAAAAGAATTTGGTTTCAGAAATCGGGATATGCCTCCACTCAAAAACTGGCTGATATTAAAGAAGATTTGCCGAATAGAATAGACGCAAGTTTATTTCCGATTGATAAAACAGAAAAGATGAATAGCGATGGCGGAAAAATCGAAGGTAAAGATTTCTCAGTCGAAATTAAGCCGGGTGGATTTGTTTATTCTGATGGCGGACCAGTGGAAGAAGATGTTTTTGCTGAGGTAACTGCATTTCTAACAAGTGAAGATGAATTTTTAGATGCATTCCCTGGTGAATTTAGAGGAACTAGAGAAAATGGAACTGAAACAGCAATCGAATCTTTCGGATTTATTGATGTTGTCTTAAAAGTGAAATCTGGTGAACCAGTTCAGCTAGCTGAAGGTGTTACCGCAATTATCAAGATTAAAGCCCCACAGAACTCACCCGCTACTATACCAATGTGGCATTACGATGAAGATAAAGCAAAGTGGATAGAAGAAGGAATTGGCAAACTTGATAATGGATTATACACAGCTGAGGTTAGCCACTTCACCCAATGGAACTGGGATAGACCTTATAATGAGACTTCTAAGATTGTCGGGAGAGTAGTCGATAATTCAGGTAACCCAATTGAAGGAGCAAACGTTGTTCAAAAAGGAATAACTTACAGATTCCAAAACTCAGCAAAAACAAACGCAGAGGGAGAATTTGAATTACTAACCCCAGAATCAAATGAATCAGAAATTGAAGCACAGTTTGATATTTATGGTTCAACTATTATCAACTTTACAACTTCACCTAACAAAGGGCAAGTTAATGATATTGGTGATATAACAATTGATGTGACTATAGAAAATGTTATGCCACCACCATATATATCTAGTAATACTCTTTACATCACTATGGGGCAAACATCAAAAATTAGAGGTAAGTATTTTGGTCATCAAAAAAGAGCCGGCTATAAGCTATTATTAAATGGAAATGAAGTAGAAACTAAAACTTGGGGAAATCATCTTATTGAATTTGTTGTTCCAAACGGAATACCAGAAGAAGGAGTTATTCAAATTGATAGAGACGGAGTTTTAAGCAGGCAAGTAAACTATAAAGAAGGAGATTGGACTTGTGAGATTGATGGTGAAATATATGATAATAATAACCTACGAACTGATGAAGGTTTATATAACTTAAACTTATCAGGTCTATTATTACAGACAATTCCAAATTGTATAAGTAATCTACAGAAATTAGAGAGTCTTTATCTTGTTAATAGTCCATTAAGTAGTTTACCAGAAAGTTTCGGTAATCTTCAGAATTTAAAAGTGCTACTCCTTAGTTCTAATCAATTAAGTAGATTACCTGAAAGTTTCGGTAATCTGCAGAATTTACAAGAGCTTAGTCTTGAACAGAATAAATTATCTAGTTTACCAGAAAGTTTTGGTAATCTCCAGAATTTAGAGGAGCTTCGGCTTAATTCTAATCAATTAAGTAGTTTACCAGAAAGTTTCGGTAATCTTCAGAATTTAAAATTACTTAGCCTTAGTGGTAATCCATTAAATAGTTTACCTGAAAGCATAGACAAACTCCAGAATTTAGATGTGCTTTTGCTTATTGGCAATAATTTAAGTAGTTTGCCCGAGAGTATCAGTAACCTCAAAAATTTAGAAGAGCTTTGCCTTTATTATAATAATTTAAGTAGTTTACCAGAAAGTATTGGAAACCTCCAAAATTTAGAAAGGTTAAGTGTTGAAAATAACAAATTAACTAGTTTGCCTGAGAGTTTTGGAAATCTTACGAAAGTTAGAACTTTGTATTTAGATAGTAATCAATTGACTAGTTTACCAGAAAGTTTCGGAAATCTACAGAATTTAAATGAACTTTATCTACAGAATAATCAACTAAGAAATTTACCAGAAAGTTTCGGTAATCTTCAAAGTTTAAAATGGCTTTATCTTAATGACAATCAATTAACTAGTTTACCAGAAACATACAAAGACTTAAAAGAAAACTTAGAATATTTAAATTTAAGTGGTAATAATTTTTCAGAAGAAGAAAAAGCAAAAGTTGAAGAGTGGTTACCAGGTACAAAAATTACTTGGTAAATAGAAAAAAAGGTGACTATTAGTCGGCTTTTGGTTAGTGGTGGGGTTGTTAATGCATAGGTGGGGTAATGGGAAAGAATCAGGGCAAAACTGAAAACACTACTTATTCCACCTCTATGAGGCGGTATTATCTTTTTAGATTAGCTTGCTACAGATATATAGCCACTCTGTGGCTTGAATACTAGTCATCATAAACAATACGTCTCTACAATTCTTATTCAATCAACTCCGTGAAATCCCTAAATCCAAATAATCAGTGATTCAGAATAATTTTCCTGGACTCTTCGCTACGCTCAGAGTGACTGTTTTACGTGTAGGTTTGGGGGATTAGGTGATTTGTAAAATACGTCACCACCATTCCATTTCAGACATAAAAAAAGAGCCACCAAAAATTTTGGTAGCTCTTCCTTAAATATCATATTAATACTGATAATTACTTAGTAGGGTTAACCGTAATTAAATCTACGTCGAATATCAATACTTCGTTCGGGCCAATAGCTCCAGAACCTTGTGCACCATAAGCTAATGCAGGAGGGATAAAGAATCTAACTTTACCACCTTCTTTCATCAACTGAAGACCTTCAGTCCAACCCGGTATAACACCGTTAAGAGGGAAAGTTATTGGCTCACCTCTTTGTACAGAACTATCGAATACAGAACCATCAGTTAATGTACCGTGGTAGTGTACTTCTACTTTATCAGTAGCTAGAGGGCTTTTACCAGTACCAGCAGTCAATACTTTGTATTGTAAACCACTTGCAGTAGTTTTAACGCCTTCTTTAGTTTTGTTAGCAGCTAAGAAATCTTCTGCTTTTTTGATGTTAGTTGAAGCAGCTTCTTGTTGTTGTTTCATTCTTTTTTCTTGAATTTCAGATTGCAAAGTCATCAAAACAGCTTGAATTTGTTCGTCAGTTAACTTCGCAGTACCTTTGAATGAATCATCGATACCTTGTTTGATAATTACTGTATTCAACATTAGGTCATCAGTTTTAAGGTTTTTACCCCATTGATTACCGATTGCGTATGCTAGTGAGTCTTGTTTTGTTTTCAATTCAACTTGAGCATTAGTATCGCTACAAGCTAGAGATAAAAATACAAGTCCAACTACTAGTAAATTAAATATTTTCATAAATATTCCTTTAAAATTTAATAAAATGTTATTTTCACTTTTTATAAGTTACAAACTTACATAAATAATGTCTTTTAACTAAAAAAGATTCAGCATGAATAAAATATCTTCAAAAAAAGTGAACAAAAATTACAGAATTGCCGTAATAACTACAAACTGGAACGAAATAATACTAGAAAAGTTACTTTCTGGCAGTATTGAAGCTCTAACTAAATTTGGTATATCCGACGAGAATATAACTGTCGTAACTGTTGACGGAGCTTACGAGATAGCTCTGACTTGCAACGCATTGGCTAAGACCCAAAAGTATGACGGTATAGTTGCTTTGGGTTGTGTAATCAGAGGTGAAACACCACATTTTGATTTCGTGGCTGGTGATTGCTCTCGTGGTATAACTGATACTATGCTAGAGACAGGCGTTCCTATTGGCTTTGGGTTACTAACTACTGACACTTCCGAGCAGGCATTTGCTCGTTCAGGTGGTGCCAAAGGCAACAAAGGGTTCGAAGCGGCAGAGACTACTTTGAATATGATTACGATTTTAGAACAAATAAAAGGTTAGTACTATAAGATAGTTGCTACTAAGGTTTAGATAATAATAAAAAGAGTGGTCAAATAATGTTTAGAATATTAACATTACTAATTGTTTCCTTATGTGCAATTAACCTTTTCTCACAAGAGATACAGCTCACCAATTGGGAAGCATATACATCTATGTATAATGTCAATTCCCTATACCAAGATGGCAATAAAGTATATGCCGCTACTAGTGGTGGTGTATATTTCGCTGATTTGAATAGCGGTGAAATAGAGCAATTCACAAACGTTACTGGTCTGAGCCGAATAGAAGCACGTTATATAACGCACCAACAAGAATCTGATAAAGTATTTGTGGGCTATAATGACGGCGTTTTCGATATTTATGAAAATGGTGAATGGAAGGCAATATATGATATTCAGAATGCTGGGTTCGTAAAGCCAAACATTAACAGTATTTTACCTTATGGTGATAAACTATATATAGCTGGTGGCTTTGGTTTAGTAGTATTCGACCACAAGAATAATGTAACTATAGAAGACGTAAAGCGATTTGGCGATCTGAATGTAGGTACAGAAGCTAGAACAATAAAAATACACGATAACAAAATTTGGTTGGCAACATCTAGTGGCGTTGTTTATACGGACTTGGATAATAGTCTTGCTAATAGAAGTGATTGGAAAGCAATCACATTTATGGAAACATTCTACGATGAAGATATACTAGATATAGAATGGGTAAATGACTCACTGTACGCTACTTCTGGTGACCGAATATATAGTTGGAACGGAGAAAATCTACAATCGGTATTCGAATATCCAACAAAGGATATATTCGGACTTGATACCAAAAATGGCAAACTTTACTTCTTCCGTGAGAAAGATATACGAGACTATCCGAACGATGTACAATTGACTAGTATTAGTGACCCAATTAACGATATTCAATTTAGTGATAGTAGTGATGATGTATATTTAGGGTCTAAATCTGGACTGAAAATAGCTAAACAAGACACTACACTTTCTATAGAGCTAAACTCACCACTTTCGAACGGTATAGCCCATATACACGTATCAAAAGATGGCTCACTATGGATAGGCACTGGTAATTTCACTGATCAAGGTGTTATGAGTTTTAGGAATGGAAAATGGGATTACTATAATAGAAATACTAACCCCGAATTTATTGCAAACAAAGTAATAAATGTAAATGAACTAAAAGACGGCACAATAACCGCTAGTACTTATGGTGGGGGTTTGTACCTTATTCCTCCGGGTGATGACGTCACTATAGAGAAAATTGACGCTGAAAATAGCCCATTAGTAGGGACACCCGGCTCAGGTAATTTCGTCATTCCGGGTGATGTTTTTGACGATGAATTCGGAAATATGTGGATAGTAAATTGGGGTAATGGTGGCTCTGGTCCATTATTTGTTATTAGAACTCCATCGGGTAGCTACGAGACATTATTCAATTGTGCTGGCTCTAATAGAAGAGAAATGTACAAGACGGCTATTGATTTCAACGGGACAAAATGGGTTGCTTCTTCTGGTACTGATGTTACATTCGCAGGAACAGAGACAGCAATTGGACTAGCTTATTATAATGAGATGAGAACACTCTCGGACAAATCGGATGACGTTTGTGGTATGTTGACTACGAACAATTCGGATTTAATCAATAATAACCAACAATCATTAGCATTCGATAAACAAGGAACACTTTGGTTAGGTACTATTGGCGGTGTGAACAGAGTTATTAATCCGAGTGCTGTTATGAATAATGGAACTCCCATATTCGTAAATATAAGATCATTAGCAAACCAGAATGTTAGGGAAATAGTTGTAGATGCTCTTGACAATAAGTGGATAGCAACCGCAAATGGATTAATAGTAGTTGACCCAGATGGCGAGAATGTACTTAGAACTATAACTACTGATAATAGTCCTTTGCCGACTAATGACCTATTTGCATTAGCTTATGATGAGAACTCTGGTAAAATGTATATTGGTACTGACAAAGGTCTATATAGTGTGCAAACAAACGCAGTGAAGCCAGTTGCGGAATTTGACTTGAAAGTATATCCGCAACCTTTCGATACTAAGAGAAATAGATTGATGACAATAGAAGGATTAGCTGAAAATTCGGATTTACGAATAGTAACAGTTAATGGCGAACTAGTAAGAGCGCTGAAAGTTAATAGCCGTAAAACTACTTGGGATGGAAAAAATGACAGAGGTGAAGCTGCTTCACCTGGGGTATATTTGCTCTATGCCGTGTCTTCAACTAACGAAAGTACTCAAGTTGTAAAATTTGCGATAGTCAATAAATAGTTTTTACTGAGCAAGTACAATTACTGCTTTCAGTATTTCACTCTCACCCGAATCTTGATCTGTGGCCTCTATCATTACTATGTAGGGGCCAATAGGCAAGACCTTATTATCCCCATCACGACCATTCCAACTAAGCGTACCCGAATTAGATACAAATTTTGATTGAACTAGATTAACTGCCAAATTCCCATTCGGATAGAAAATATCACAGTCTAAAAGAGCATTATCGAATGGTAGTTTGTACTCAATAAGCACATAAGGTTTATTAGATGAGATAGGAGCGAATGGATTAGGAACTACGCTAATATTCTTATCGGAGTTTGTGTTATTACTATAGCTATTACTTGCTAGTATTGTTGAGCCACTTGGATCAGTACAGGTCTTCCAATTGGATTCATCACTAGAGGTTAGATTTGGTCTGATTTTCTCCAAACTTATATTCTTAGTTGAGCTAAGATAGTCTTCGTGCCAAGTATCAAAGTATTCTACAGAGTCTATTAATAGCTTATGCTCATTGTATATTTTTATATTGTCTGTTGTATTATTCAAGCTGAATTTCTTTTTAGTGAATAGTATTTTATCCCAAAGTGATTCATCAACTATATCATAAACAGCTTCATCGCAAACTATAATAGCATACTCATTCGGTAGTAAATTGATATTAGTTACTATCTGATTGTATCTACTATTTTTCAAATCCAAATCATCAGCTAAGTGCCAATTTGATATCTGAATATCTACAGATGAGTTATTGTATAGCTCTATGAACTCAAAGTGAGTATCATCTACATTATACATAATCTCATTTATCAATACGTCGCCCGTTAAGGTAGTCTTCGGTATATAAATATCAAAACTGTTATTTCTAAGGTTTATATCTTCACTCGATTGAATTATCAACTCTAGTTTATCCTCGACTTCTGGGTCGTACCCAAAAGTGCTAAAGTCAACGAAAACTTCTATATCCGATGATGGAGGTATGGGACTGAGGGACAAGTCTTCTATCAAAATATCGTTTACCAATATCTCAATTTTACCTTTCAGCGATTCTATATTTCCCTTGTTTTCGATTATTAGCTTCACACCAGCTGGGTCAAGAGTTGCATCGCTGATAGACAAATCATAATAAGCAGCAATACTATTGATAGCTGCAGGAGTACCTGTAGTATCCGAGGCCCCCCAATTAGTGGCGTCGTTACTATTATCGAAGTACTTTCGTCTCTCTAAACTCTTGCCTTTTACCCCCCATCTTGAATCATATAGTACTGAGTCAATAGCTATTCCGTTATTAGCTATCAGCACCAAATCATCGGTATTATTGAATGTAGGTAAGTCAGATTCTATAACTAAATTGGAGTCAATATTGTAAAGCTTCAGAAGCTCAGCTTTTTTCTCTGTAATGACTATGAAACCGTAAGCTGGTATTTCTAGGGTAATTGGGTCAGTTGTAGTAGCATTGTCGGTGACGGTGAAATTCTCGAATACTATATCATCATCGCTAGTATTATATAGCTCTATCCACTCTGGCTCAGGCGAGACAGGAGCGTATTGAATCTCATTGACTACTACCCGCCCGAAAAGCTGAGTAGCTAGAAAAAATACTATGTATTTAGATAAATTCTTGATAGTTCCTCGATGTTCGAATGCTCAACGAGTAAATTTAACAAAATTTCTAGATTATTTCTATCATTTTCATCAAATCTAGATAAAATAGGGCTATCTATGTCTAAAACACCATATAGTTTACCATCTTTTGCAAGTGGTATAACTATCTCTGATTTTGACTCAGCGTCGCAGGCAATGTGACCGGGGAACTCATCTACATTCTCTACTACAAGCGTCTCGTTATTAGCGAATGAAGTACCGCAAACTCCCTTGCCTAACTGCAATCGAACACAAGCGGGCTTCCCTTGGAATGGGCCTAATAACAGCTCTTTACCCGTGAACACATAGAACCCTACCCAATTCACATCTTCCATTGAGTTGAAAAGTAGAGCAGAGAAATTAGCGAAGTTCGTTATAACATTACTTTCTCCCTCTAGCACGTGGGGCAATTGTTTTATTAGCAAGTCGTACATTATTCTTAGATTGACATTATGAATGAATACATTTTCAAAAATAAGAAATTTGATTTAGCAATCTGTCTAAATGGTGAAATTCCGAGCAAAGAAATATTCGATTTGCTAGTTGGGATTCCACTTATTGCTGCCGATGGTGCTTATAATGCTTTGCATAAACTAGACATACACCCTATGGCAATAGTCGGTGATATGGATTCGGTGGAGTGTATGCACGATGAAGAGCATACTAGTTTTGTGAAAGTAGATAGTCAAGAGACGAATGACTTCGAAAAATGTATTCAGTTTATAGTTGGTAAAGGGCATGAGAATATCCTCATATTAGGATTCACAGGTGGTCTGCTCGAACATACTATGAATAACACCAGCGTCCTGATGAAGTACACCTCAAAATTTGATTTCACTATATATCATCAGGGGAGATATTCTTTTCTGGTAGAGCGTTCATCACAGTTCCAAGTCGAACCAGATGAACTAGTCTCGCTTATTCCTTACCCAATTGTGAAGCTTACTACTAAGAATCTAAAGTGGGAATTGAGCAAAGAATTTTTAGAAATGGGTACTCGCGAAGGTGCTAGAAATATCGCAACTTCTGATAGTTTTTCGCTGGAAATATACTCGGGCAAATGCTTCGTATTTATTGACTCTCGTCTTCCTCTTTGTCCTCACCGAATATAACAGAGTCATTACTTGGACTAGTTAGCTCGTCGCCCATCATCTTCACAGTAGCCATTTCGTTAGTAAACTGGTGGTAGAATAGAATCTCTAGAAGTGCATCGTAAGATTTTTCCATTTCCTCATCCCAAGTATAAAGGATTTCTCCTTCTCTTGGATCATATTCTTCATTAGGTTTATCAGTTATTGTTTTACTACCGTGTAGTGAATCTGACTCGAATAATCTTAGTATTCTCTCCAAATCTTCTGGCTCTTCTTGGTGTCTTGTCACCCAAGTTCCCATAATAAGGGGTATTTGATATGTGTCAAACCAATCTTCTGTTATATCCAAAGCCGTATCATCTGCAAAGTTCTTTTTCCATAGCATAGCAGAATCGAACTCGGCTAGTATCTCGTCCTTTTTCTCTGATTTTGTTTCAGCCAAATCAACAATTATGTTATATCTTTCTGCCAAAAGTATCTTTCCGATAGACATTATAAAGTCATTAGAAGTAGGTGAGCCACAGCTAGTTATTGTTTTCAGCCCAGGCTTGAAGAAAGTAGATGCAATTCGGCTATAACCATTAACGGCATATACATTCGCTGGGACTATCCTGTAATCAGAGATTCTCGTACCTCTTCCATAGTCCAAAGGTGTCAAAAATGCGACATCTACACGATTAGTTTCGAATAATTTGGCAACTTCTCTCTCTGTAGTGCGAATAAGGGATATACCGAACTCCTTGCATACAGCATCTGCGTTAAAGAATAGCTCTCTGTATATAGGATTATCTGGAATTGCAATTTTTATTTTCATAATTGTAACTATTTTGTATATATTAGTGTTAGTGTATTACGAATCAGTAGGAAAATAATTAAAATAAGTTCTTAATGCTTCGAATAATACAATCCCTGTGCTGACGCTTACATTTAGCGAATGTTTTACGCCAAACATAGGTATTTCTATAGCACCGTCGCATAGGCCTAATGCCTCATCACTGATGCCAGTTAGCTCATTGCCAACGACTATAGTAAGAGGGAATTCAGACTTTTGGATTGTTGTGTAGCTTCTGTGTTTATCAGTTAGCTCTAGTGCTAATACTGTATGACCATTGGCTTTTGCTTCTTTGACGGCATCAACTGTATCACGGAAGTATTTCCAAGGAACAGATTTTTCGGCATCGAGAGCAGTTTTCGAGATTTCCTCGCGTGGTGGGCAAGGCGACAAACCACAAAGAGCTATTTGGCTAACGAGAGCAGAGTCGCAAGTTCTGAATATAGAGCCAACATTGTAGATACTGCGGACATTATCTACTATTATGCTAATAGGAAATCTATCAGCATCTAGTGCTTGTACGACTGTTTTGCGCTCATTCAGTAGTTCTTCGTAGGTTAATTTTTTCATAATTTAATTATAATTGAAAATGAAAGTCATTACAAAACTAACAGTTTTTATATTTATTGCCCTATTCTTATGCGTAGATGTATCTAACGCCCAAGAAGAAGAACGCCCCATAGATAATACAGGGAAAGAATTTTACTTCGGATTTATGCCTAACTGGCATAATAATAAACACGGATTCAATCAGAATAACTACCAAGATTCATTGTACTTTATTATTACATCTAAAGTGCCAACTAAAGGTACACTTACAGCTACCAGACGTGATGGTATAACGACAATCAGGAATTTTGAGATAGATAGCGCTGGTCAAATTATAAAGTTTTCTTTTTATCCGACATACCATGAGATTTTAGGTCAGAATGATTCAGGTAGATTGAGAAATGATGGAGAAGATGATGAGAAAGTACAGCATACATCATTTCACCTTACTGCCGATACGAATGTAACTTTGGTAATTCACAGTGAAGCTACTTATACGAGCGATGCCTGTTTAGTTTACCCAGTTAGATCTTTGGGTAATAATTATTATGTTTTTTCGTATGAATCTCACCTTAGAACTACAAATCAGAACAGTAGAACTCCATCACAATGTTTGATTGTAGCGACTGAAGATGATACCAAAATAAAAATCAAACCTTCAGCCCCAACTTTCAGATATGGAATGGCAGAACAGAATATAGTTATGAATGAGGGCGATACATATCTTATTCAAGCAGATATTATCAAAAATTACCCTAGTAATGTTTCACTCGACTTGACTGGAACTAGTATTGTTTCAGATAAGCCAATAGCTGTGTTCGGTGGACACCAGAGGGCTAATATTCCTTATGCGGATAACTCATCGCGTGATTACTTACTCTCACAAATGATTCCTCTAGAATCTTGGGGGCGTGATGTGTTTATAGTGCCTTTTGCCGACCCCTCAAAAATTGATAATAATACTTTTGATTTGACAAAAATCACGGTAAGTTATGATGATACACAGATATTCATAGGTGGGGTTTATAATAGAACTATGAACAGGGGTGAAAACGTTGTTCTCCCAATCAAAGAACCAATGTATATAACTGGTGACAAACCAATTCGAGCAAGTATATATAAACGCTCAACGCAAACAGGAAATAGTTCTAACACAGAAGAATTCACTAGTGATCCATTTATGGTACTATATCCACCGCAACTACAGTTCCTAAAGGACTACAATTTTCTAAATGTAGATCTAGAAGAATATAAAAGTCAATTTGTGAATATAGTTATTCGAAACGGTAGTACTAACAATATAATTCTAGACGGCGAGCCACTTGTGGGCGATTTTAAACCAATCCCCGGCTCTGAATTTTCGTATGCTAGTGTAAGTGTAACTGCTGGAGCTCATCAGATTTCTGCGGATAGTGCATTTGGTATTTGTGTCTATGGCTACGGGCGAACTAATTCTTACGGATACGTTGGTGGTATGGCTTTGCGTGAGCTAGATTGGACACCGCCAGAGTTTACTCAGAGTAGTACTAGTTGCACTACCAAAACTCTTAACATCTCAGAAAAGTATCTACAAGACACTGGGCTAGAGACTGTAAAAATTACTAATCTCAGCAATTTAGATACATCAAATGTTGTATCTGACTTAAAATCTTATAGTATAGATGTAGAGTTGAAAGACAAATACAATGATGGAATTATTAACATAACAGCTAGGGATATATCGGGCTCTGTAGTTAGAGATAGCTTAATAGTAGAGGGCTTTACCTTCACTATGAGTGATAATAATGCCTTTCAATTTACTGCTGTAGAAGATTCCACTGTTTATAGAAGCCAAAGATGTATGGATGTAACTATCACGAATTATGGATTAGTGAAAAAAGATGTGTCTAATCTTGGTTTGAAGAATGGAAATATACTACAAATCAATACTCAACTCGATTCTCTAGGAGCTGGTGAATCAGTTACTGTTCAGGTCTGTTTCAAAAATACGCTCATACCCGGTTGGCACAGAGATACTCTAGAAATAGGCAATGCTTGCTTCTCAGAGCAATTAGGTCAAGTAGCATATTACCAAATCCCAGATACGAATAAACCAGACTTCGAAGTTGTCGAAAACGATTGCGGAGAAGAAGAGCTTTTCGCTAGGGAAGATTTGCTAACTGATTACGGATTCGGCACTTCCAATATATTAAAAGATGATAATCTAACAATAGGTTTGCCTGCAAAAAGCAATAATTTATTAAGATTCCCGATGAAATTAGTTGACCCATTCAAAGATGGTGAATATAGCATCCAGTTCACAGATTTGGCTGGGAATGACACTACAATAACAGGCATTGTGCAAGGGTTTACTGCAAGTTTTGTCAGTGATGCAATAGGTGATTTAATTTCCTTCAATATCCATAATGTTGGTAGCTCCAAGTGTATGGATATAATGATAGAAAACTACGGGTTATTGCCTATAACATTGGAGAGAATAGAGCTTTCAGAAAAGCTAAATTTCTTTATCCCTCAATCGCAATTGCCGTTTGTTATTCCAGCTGATACTGCACTACCTTTCAAAGTTTGCTTCTTCGGTAATGCTCCAAGCAAAGAGCTACTGAATGATGAGATGAAAATGATTTTCGATTGTAATGAAAAGAACATAAAACTAGACGGCGAAGCGAAGGAAATAATAATTAATGCAAATTCAAGATGTGACTATGAACTTGTGATCTCAATTAATGATGTTCCCACATCATTATCCATAGATAATATATACCCTAACCCAGTTGTAGATGAGATGTCAATGCAACTAAGCTTAGACAAAGACCGCCCTATGCAAATTCAGTTAGTAAATGAATTGGGCATAAGCTACAAAGTAATGAATGAGCCAATTAGTCAGGGAATATATGATCTGCGAATTAACTTATCAGACATACCTAGTGGTAGTTATGTACTTCAAATTATTTCGGAAGAAAAACGTTTAACGGAAAAAGTAATAATCACGAAGTGAGAATAATTACTTAATTTAGTAGGTTTGTGCAACTAAGAATGCAATTCTTCGTTATTTACTTACAATAACCAAATTTTATATGAAAGGAAATAGTTCTATAATGAAAAAAACTATACTTGTTATAAGTCTTGTGTCCGTTGGGGCATTTCTAGGTATATTCATTAACACCGCCATTTCGGGTGATAATATATACGAACAACTCAAAAAATTCCAATATGTTTACAATGTAGCTTACAGAAACTACGTAACTGAGAAAACACCTGAAGAACTAAATGAAGCAGCCATCAAAGGTATGCTAGAAGGATTGGATGTCCACTCTGTCTATATAGACAAAGAAGAGATGGAAAAAGTATCTGAGAATTTCTCTGGTGAGTTCGAAGGTATCGGTATCGAATTCGATATGGTTGATGATACTATTATTGTAGTGTCACCTATCAAAGGTGGTCCGAGTGAAGAACTTGGTATTATGGCTGGCGATAAGATAGTAAAAATAGATAATGAAGAAGCTGTAGGAATGAAACGTTCTGAAGTTCCTAAGTTGCTAAAGGGTCCCAAAGGCACTAAAGTAGCTGTAGATATCAAACGTGAAGGGCAGAAAAAGCTAATACATTTTGATATTATCAGAGACAAAATCCCTATTGAAACAGTCGATGCTAACTATATGATTGATGACGAAATCGGCTATGTTACAATCAATAGATTTGCTGCTAACACTCACGCAGAAATGATGAAAGCAGTTAACGATTTGAAGCAACAAGGTATGAAAAAGCTAATATTAGATTTGCGTGGGAACCCAGGCGGTTATCTAACTCAAGCCTTCTATATGGCTGATGAATTCCTAAAAGGCGGCGACACAATCGTATATACAGAAGGTAGAAGACCTGAGTTCAACGAAATGTTCGCTTCTACTGAAGGCGGAGCTTTAAAAGATATTCCACTTATAGTAATGGTAGATGCAGGTAGTGCATCAGCTAGTGAAATCGTTTCTGGAGCAATCCAAGATTTGGATAGGGGACTAATAGTTGGTGAGACTTCTTATGGTAAAGGGCTAGTACAGAGACAATATGATTTGGGTGACGGAAGTGCATTCAGATTGACAATATCTTATTACTATACTCCTTCTGGTAGATCTATCCAACGTCCATTCAAAGACAAAGATGAATACCGTAACTTAGTAGGTAGATTAGAGCTAGAAGAAGGTGCAAACCTACAACATAGTCTTGAATCACTTGGCAAAGAAAAGGGTAAAGATAAAATCAACATGGATTCTATCCCTATTTTCTACACTCGTAAAGGTAGAAAAGTCCTAGGCGGCGGTGGTATTACTCCTGACTATATAGTAAAAAGAGATACTAATAGATTGACAGAAACTGTAGTTGATATGCGAATGAAGCGAATATTCTATGATTTCACTTATGAGTTTTTGAGAGGTGATGCTGGTACTAAGTTCAAAGCTAAGTATGAGAATAATTTCAATGATTTCTATAAGAACTTCGAAGTAACAGATGCTATGGTAAATCGTGCTGTAGAGATATCAAAAGCCAAAGAAATAGAAGTAAAAGACGAAGATATAGAAAAGGATAAAGAGTTTTTGAAAGTAGCATTGAAGTCAACTATCGCAAAAATAGTTTGGGATAGTAACAAACAAATGCAAGTTTCTAGCGTATTAGATAGACAGCTAAAGAAAGCAAAAACATTATTTAACGAAGCTATAAAAATATCGAGTTTAAAATAACAAAAACAAAACAGAATATATTTAACTTGCGGCTTCCAAATTTTGCGAAGCCGTTTTTTATTTGATAACAAAGGAAAAAGAAAATGAAAAAGATAATTATAACTCTACTTATGCTTGTAACTCTACCGTTCAGCTCTTATGCTGGGCCAAAAGAGATAATGCAAGTAGGCGAGAAATTGAAATATGAGGTGTCATTCTTAGGTGTGAAGCTCGGTACAATCGAGATGAGCACTAATGGTACTGAAGATTACAATGGTAAGAAAGTGTATCTAGTGCAAGCTGATATTAAAACTTATGATGGTATCCCGTTTGTAGATTTGAAAGCTACATTCAACGCTTGGTTTGACCAATCAATGAACCACTCACATAAGTTTACATCTAACATGAAAAAAGATGCTAAGACTTGGGAATACCAACAGCTATTGATGGATTATGATAAGATGAATCTTAATCTGAAAATATGGGAAAACAAAACTGTAACAGAAGAAAAAGATATAAAGCTAAAATCTAAAATAAATGATGGTTCATCATTATTCTTTTTAGCAAGACAATACACTGGTCTTAAGCGTTCTATAAAAGTACCAACTGTAATAGATGGTCAATTATTTGACACTAAGTTAAACTTCCGTGACAAAACTGAGAACGTTGAGATAGACAAAGTTGACTATCCTGTCAGAACTAAATACTTTGATGGACAAGCAGATTGGGAAGGTCTTTACGGGCTTAGTGGTCGTTTCGAAGGCTGGTTCAGTGATGACGAAGCGAGTGTACCGATTCTAGCTAAGATGAACGTTTACGTAGGTAAGGTGAACATCGAGTTAGTAGAATGGACACGTAAAGGTTGGACTCCCCCGAAAGGAAACTAAATTGTTATAGCTTGTTCAATACTATGGCACAGTATTTGTACTTTGTAATATATAGAATTGAACAAGCAAAATAACAGAGATTTTTAAATGGAATTCAACAAAGATTTTACAATAATTGGCATAGACGGTGGTGGCACGCACACTAGAGGTATATTACTAAGAGACGGAAAGATAGTAGCAGAATCAAAAGCCGGAAGCACTAGAATAGGTGCAGTAGGTGTAGGTGAATCTTGCGAACGTACTCTGAACGTGATATTAGATTTGTGCGAGCAAGCTAGCATAGAGTCTAGCGAAGTAGATGCTGTTGTTGTAGGATTAGCTGGTGTCTGGCTAGAAGAAGAAAAGCAAAGATCAGCACGCTTGTTAAAAACATTAGGCAGAGGTCACGATTTCCATTTTAGTGACTTAATAGTAACTTCCGATGCTGAGATAGCCCTACGTGGAGCTTTCGATGGTGGTAATGGCATTATCACTATTATCGGTACTGGTTCTATAGCTCTAGGCAACCCAAACGGACATGATTTAGTTCGTTGTGGTGGATGGGGTATAGAGCTAGACGACGAAGGAAGTGGAGCTTGGATAGGCCGCGAAGGACTAACCGCTGTAGTTCGTGCTATAGACGGCAGGGGAAAGAAAACAGCTCTGACTAACATTATCGCTGATGCATATCCTAGCATCAACATAGAACAACCAAGAACAATAGTAAAAGCTTATGGCGAAGGTGCATTTCAATATCACTCGCTATCTCCATTCGTTATGCAATGTGCAGTTGAGGGAGACCCAATTTGCTTAGATATTATAGACAGGTCAGCAACTCATCTGATAGAATTACCATTAGCTCTAGTACCTAGCTTCAAAGAAAAGCAAGTAGAAGTAGCGCTTATGGGTGGTATAGTAGAGAACGATACATTGCTAGCTGATAAACTAAAAGAAAAAATAAACAATCATAAATCACTTAAGTTAGTAGATGCTAGATCAACAGCTTTGATTGGTGCTTTGGCTATGGGTTCTGAGTTAATAGCAGAGATGAATTAGTCTTTCTTTTTATCATTGTTTTCTTGGGTACGTAACCAGCTTCTAACACTAGTAGCTAACTTCCCACGAGGCGAAATCTCTAAGAATTTTTCCAAATCCTTTCTGGCTTTTGCGTTTTGTTTATTCGCTTTGAATATCAATCCACGATTAAGAAGTGCATGTGGTGAACCGGGTTCTATTTCGAGTGCAAGAGTATAATCTTCAAGTGCCTTATTATCATATTCCAATTTTTTATATACATTACCACGACCTATGTACGCACTGATATATCTTTGATTCAGTGATATTGCCTTCGTGTAATCCTTTATAGCTTCTTTTAAGTACCCTTTACCAGCTTTGCAATTTGCTCTACCTGTGTAAGCATTGGCTATGCTGCCGTCTCTTGCTATTACATCATTGTATGCTTTTAATCCATTCAGATAATCTTTGAGTGCCGTATATACGTTACCCTGATTATTATAATAAACTGCATTGTCTGGGTCTAGACTAATAGCTTTTCCAAAGTCAGATAATGCTTTATCATTTTCCTTGAAGCTAAAGTACAGAAGTCCACGAGTATTGTATGCATCTGGGTCGGAGCTATTATATTCTACTAGCTTATTTACATCTTCTAATGCCCGGTCTTTTTCGTTAAATCTAGCTAAAAGTATAGCTCTTGATTTTAGTGTGTCAGCGTCTTCTGGTCGGAGTCTCAGCACAGCCGAATAGTCCTTGACAGCGTTTAGAAAGTCTCCTTCTGCTATATAGCAAGCGGCTCTTTTACGAAGAGCTTCTATATTATCGTGATCTATTTTTATAGCACGAGAATAATCTTGATTTGCTTCGTCATTACTACCGGCTTTGAAAAATAAATCACCTCGTATGATATATGCTTCTGTTATGCCATTGTTGTGAGTCAATGCCTCGTTTATCATTCTTAATGCTTCGACGAAGTTATTTTCTTCAGCGTATATTTTAGCTTTGGCAAGGTAAGCGAATGAGAAAGAAGAGTTCAGCTTTATAGACTCGTTGTACAGTTTCAAAGCACTTGGGAACTCGCCATTCTTGTAATATAGGTTCCCTTTTTTGAAATAAACGAATGAGAAAGTTGGATTCATTTTTATGCATTGATTGTAATCTTCCATAGCCGCAGAAAGATTATCTAATTCATAGAAACAATTCCCTCTCTTGTAATAATAAAGAGAGTTTTTGTCATAAAGTGAGATAGCTGTATTGAAACATTCGAGTGCATTGGAGAAATTTTCAGTTTTATAGAAGTTTTCTCCCTTCTCTGCCCAACTTTCGGCTTCATTTATTTCGTTTTTCTTTGTCATTTTGCGATATTATACTTTATTAGCAGCAAAAAAAATAAATTCTATATTACAATCGGCAATATCGTTAAAGATATTTAAAATAATCGGATAAATCAATGGAAAAATCAGTTTTAGTACCAATCGCTTATGGAAGCGAAGAAATGGAAACTGTAATTATTATCGACTTACTAAGGCGAGCAGATATTAAAGTAACTGTGGCTGGTGAAAATGATATGGTGACATTTTCTAGAGGGGTTAAGATTATTCCTGATGTACTTCTTTCGGAAGTTCCTGAGTATGAGAGCTTCGGGGCAATAGTACTACCCGGTGGTGGGCAAGGAGTAGATAGTTTTATTGAAGATGAGCATCTACTTGAAATAGTAAAGTACAATATCCGTAAAGAGAATTTGATATGTGCTATATGTGCCGCACCTTTATTTCTTACTCATCATAAATTAATAGACGAATCGGTTATGATAACATCTTTTCCAGAAGTGAAAGATGAACTAAATCACAACAATTACTCGGGAGATGACGTAGTAGTGAGTGGTAACTACATAACAAGCCGAGGAGCAGGCACAGCTATAGACTTCACTTTGAGGATAATCGGTACAATGACTGACATAGAAACAGCACAGAAAGTAGCAAAGGAAATCTGCTATAAATATTGAAATCAATACTTAAAATATTAATTATTACTTTGCTCATTAGCTCTTCGGCTTATTCTGCTGAAAAGAAAGGCACGGCACTAATACTCAGCGGTGGCGGAGCTAGAGGTATGTCGCAAATAGGCGTTCTTCGTGAGCTAGAGAAACAAAACGTTCAGATAGACTATATAGTCGGTACTAGTATTGGCTCGGTGATAGGTGGGCTATATGCAGTCGGTTACACACCTGATGAGATAGAAGAAATGATGATAGCCGCTGACTGGGATGAGTTACTTTCTTCTTCTAATTTCTATAATCGTGATAAAATGTTCATCGACCAGAAGAAATACTATGACCGTAAGCTGATTAATCTCCGATTTGATGGCTTCAAATTTCAAATGCCCCAAGCAATAAGCAACGGTTATAGATTTTCTGAATTTCTTCAAGAAAAAATACTAGATTCAGACTATCCCTTCACTAGTGATTTTGACAAGTTAAAAATCCCTTTCAGAGCTGTATCACTTGATATAGTAACAGGAAAGCCGTTCGTTTCTAGCAAAGGCGATCTGATGACAGCTATTAGGGCAAGTATAACTGTCCCTCTTCGGTTTACACCAGTAGAGTTGGATTCGATGATTCTTGTGGATGGTGGCCCCGTAGCTAATATTCCTTATGACCAAGCAATAGATGAGTTCAACCCAGAGCGTATAATAGTTGTAAATACTACCTCGGATATATACACTTATGATGATTTGAATAATCCAGTAAATATTGCTGACCAGATAGTAAGTGTAATTATGAAATCTAATGTTGAATTGGCAAAAGAAAAAAGTGATATTTACATAGAGCCGAACCTACAAGGAATATTCAATTCAGATTTCGTGAGAATAGATACTATAATTACTAGAGGAGAGATTGCCACTTATGGTATTGACTTTAGTAAACTAGATAAGGAAAAAGAATCATCACCAACCATGGATGAAAGTAAAGAGTATATTCTAAATAATGTAACCGTAAGTGGTAACAGAAGCACTGATGAGATGCTTGTTTTATCCGCAATGAGTATTAAAAAAGGCGATAAAATAACAGCTAAGGACTTATTTAATCTATGGCAAAGTATTTACTCAACTGAACTTTTTTCACAAGTTAGAGTAGTGCCTAATGTAGTCGAAGGTAATAGACTAAATCTCATACTAGAAGTCAAAGAAAAGGGTACTCAATTAGTTTTATTAGGTGCAAGAATAGATAATGAAAGAAACGCACAAGTAGAACTTGATTTGATAAGAGAGAACTTTCTAAACACTGGTACTAGGACTTTACTAGGGGCAGCCGTGGGTGCTCGTAATCAGAAGTTCGTTTGGTCTGTATCTAATCCGAAGGTGCTGAACTTACCCATAAATTTCAACTTCACTGCTTACTATAATAATACTCTATATAGAACATATAGCCAAGAAACAGTAAGTAAAAATAATTATAATCGTGAGTTAGACGGTGAGTATAAGGTTCAGAATTATGGGTTCAATATAGCAACAGGGACAAACTTCGATAAGTCAGGTAAGATAAATTTTGGGTTCCAACTAGAACAACAGAGAGCTTTTAATCTGGATTTAGAGCCAACAGAATACAAAAACGTATCCACTTTCTTTATTCGTACGTTAATAGATAGTAAGAATAAGTCCAATTTTGCTACACAAGGAACGTTAATAGATTTGAATTTCGAATCAAATTTGCTTTCTTTAGAAAATGATGTTAATTTTTCTAAATTGGAGTTTGTACTCGACGCTTATGTTTCCCCTGTGAGCAATTTGACTATCAATCCATTTATTATGTTCGGATTGGGTGACAAAACTACTCCATTAGCAGAGTTTTGGGGGTTAGGCGGACAAGATATGTTCTATGGTATGCGTGAATTTGAACGAATAGGAAGGCAGATATTCGTATCGTCACTAGAGTTCAGATACAAGCTACCATTTGAGATTTTCTTTGATACTTACGCCTCATTCAGATATGATATAGGTGGAGTATGGAGTGTTCCGGAGCAAATAAAGTTTTCGAATTTGAGACAAGGAATAGGCGGAAGTTTGTTATTCGATACGCCTGTTGGACCTGCTTCATTTTCGTTAGGTAATAGTTTTTATTTACTAGACAATCCCGATAGAGTAATCTTTGGGCCACTATTAGGGTATTTCGCTATAGGTATAAATTTATAAAAAGAGAGATGTTATGAAAAATTTAAATTACAAGATAATACTAATGGTAGTATTGACATCAGTTGTACTTGCTTTCGCGTATAACTACAGTGATATAAGTACCAAAGGGCTATCATACCTAACTGACAAAGGGCCTGCTGCATCCGATTCGCTACTGGAAGCTGGATTAACAGGAGCCGTAAGTAAGGGCGAAAAGCTAGAAGGTGGCACTATAACTTATGAGCAAATAAAAGCTAGAATCAGCAATCCTGAATTTGTAATAATAGATGCACGTAGCCCAGAAGACTTTGCCAAAGGAAAGATTGGTGAAGCAATCAATATTTTCCCTTATGGCGATGAGGGGCAGTATTTTGAACAGATTTATACTCTTCCCCGAGATAAGAAATTCTTGATATATTGTACTGGTGGCGATTGCGATTTATCACATCACTTAGCAGAAGATATGAAAACCGCTGGATTCGAAAATATGTTCATATACGTTGGTGGATGGGAAGATTGGATAACCCGATAAATGGATAATAGCACAATACATAGTGACAAACTACTAGAGAAAAAATTCGGAATTATCGGTACAGCCGAGCCGATGCGAAAAGCCAAAAAACTATTGCTCAAGGCCGCACCGACAGAGCTATCAGTACTGATAACTGGAGAAACTGGAACTGGTAAAGAAGTATTCGCGAAAGCCCTACACGGATTGAGTAAACGTAAAGGCAATAATTTCGTCAGTGTTAACTGTGGCGCTATACCTGAAACTCTGCTAGAATCAGAGCTTTTCGGTCATGAGAAAGGTGCATTCACAAGTGCCGTTGACCAGCGAAAAGGATTCTTCGAGACTGCGGACAAAGGGACAATATTCCTCGATGAAATAGGGGAAATGCCAGTAGAAACGCAAGTCAAATTACTCCGAGTATTGGAATCGGGTGAGTTCTCTCGTCTTGGTTCATCAGACAATCGCAAAGTAGATGTGCGAGTTATAGCTGCAACTAATCGTGAATTAGAGGAGAGAGTAGAGCAGAAGCAATTCCGTCAGGATTTGTATTTCCGATTACGCTCAGTGCATATTCAACTGCCCTCACTCCGCGAACACCGCGATGATATAGAGCCACTGTTCTATTATTTTGCAAATAAAACTGCAACTAATATCGGGCTTGATTTCAAAGGGATAAGCCTCGAAGCTCTGGAAATACTAAAGAGCCAAAGCTGGGACGGCAATGTACGTGAGTTAAAAAATCTGGTAGAGACTATGCTCACATTAGAAGCCAAGGAATTCATAGAAGCAGAGAACGTAACCAAATACATACGACCATCGCTCCCACGCCACACTAGGGGAAGACAAACTGCGCTCGTAACAACAACCCAAAGCAGTGATGACAACTCCAACTTAGAGCTTGGGATTATATTCCGTACACTGCTCGAGATAAAAAATGACATTCAGGATTTGAAACATGAGCTGAATTTCAACACAATGAAATTAGAAGAAATAGTAGCAAATCAGAACGAGATAATGATACAAACCGCCGACGAAGTAGTAGAGAATGATGAGATGCTAGAGGGTCTGGATACTATGAATCTTGCCGATATAGAAAAACGACTAATCGTTTTCTCACTCAACCGATTCGAGGGGAATCGCCGCTTAGCTGCCAAAGAGCTAGGTATCAGCGAGCGAACACTCTACCGCAAACTCAAGCAATATGATTTGGATTGAGGGATATGAATCTGACTAAATTAACCATACCACTCTTTGTCTATTTAATCCTTTTTTTAAATACTAATATTGATTTGTTTGGAGTAAGTATCAGAACTCTAAAAGATACTAGTAATATAACTTCATTTGATGAAATTGAGACTCTTTCTTTTCATGAGATTAATCTACTTCATATAGATAAGCTAAAAGGAAAGAAGATAAAGAGTCTGGCGTTTCATCAGTGCTTTGGGAATATTAATGATATTCTTTCAATTATTGACATGAGTACTCTTAATAGTTTATCTATTAACGAATGTATCGTAAAAGACACCCTCATAAATCTAAAAGGTGCAAAAGATATAAAAATAAATGTCTCAAGGAATTCTGGGTGGTTCAAATTCACAAATTTAAATTCGTGTATAGGATTTAGTTGTCAATTCAATACGATGCACCTTGATTTAAAAGAGTTTAACCCTGACATTGAAATATTAAATTTAGTTGGTTTTAATCCTTTATTTCTTGAAAATGAAGATTATATCTCGAAATTTAGTAAGCTTAAAGGTCTTTGGCTTCGATTTGATTATCCAATAGACGTTGAATTGAATTTAGAGAATCTAACTGAATTACAATCAATATACTTAGACTCATTTACCTCAATGCCATCATCAATTAATACGACTTTATTAGAAAATCTATGGATAAATAAAATATATAATCTTGACACAACCTATTTAAATTCTATAATTGGAAATAATCCATTGCTCACTAGTATATCAATAACAAATTGTAATTTGAAGTCAATTCCTGAGAATGCTTTAACTTTACCATTGTTAGAAATACTACGGCTTTCTGAAAATAAAATTGCTTTACTAGATTATAGTTTTTCAAAGATGGGGAAACTTGGTATTCTATCTTTAGATAATAACAATGTTTCTAATTTCAATTATGACTTATTTGCACTACCAAATATTTATCAAGTAGATTTTAGATTCAATAATTTAGATTGTAGAATTAACCGATCTGAAGGTAAAGATATAATTATAAATCAAGAAGGAAACCCGTTCGAGGAATAAATAAACATTCTTATTTATTAAGATTCTTGTATATGAAATAAATTTGATAATTTGGGTTTACTATCAAAATCAAATGAGGTTTTTTAGATGCAAAAATTACTTCTTGTCTTATCTGGGATTGGCTTCATATTCCCTAACATATTCACTATCAAAGAAAGCATAGAGTTCGGCAATATTCTTTTCTGGACAGATCCTTCTAGAACATTTGGGGCTATATATGCGAATAATATAGTAACAGGATTTTCATTAGATTTATTCCTTATGGTTGTAGTATTTTTCACATGGTCTAACTACGAAGCTAAGCGATTAGGTATTCAGAATATATATACATTATGGATACTTACACTTCTTTTCGGTGCCGCTGGACCATTCCCATTATTCTTGTATCTAAGAAACAAGAGAATAGCTGAATTGCAATTGGTTAGGGATTCTCAAGTAGATTAAACAAGTTTTGTCAGCACCTATAAAGCCGAGGCGTTATAAGCAGCGGAGTATATTTCGTCAATCAATTAACAAGATGATGCAATCGCTTGTTGCTAATTCGCTTATTTCTGGTTTTGAGAAAACCCTCGTCCTACGGGATGATGCTCAAAGCCGATTTCAGCCATATCTGCTGGTTGGAAGAGGTTTCTACCGTCGAAGACTATCTTGTTTTTTAATAAACCCTTTAGTTTATCAAAGTTTGGATTGCGGAATGAATTCCATTCCGTAACTATGACTAGAGCATCCTTGTCCTTGCAACAAGAATACATATCTTCGCAATATTCTATTCTATCACCAAAATGTAGCTTAGTATTTTCCATTGCTTCTTGGTCATAGACAGAGATTTTCACTCCTTCTTTGAGTAATTCTTCAATAAGCACAAATGCCGGAGCTTCACGGACATCGTCAGTATTTGGCTTAAACGCAAGACCCCATATAGCTATGCTAGTCTCACTCAGATTGTCAAATCTATTTTTTACTTTATCTACAAATCTTTGTATTTGTTCGGCATTTATTCTTCTCGCTGCTTTCACTATGTGAAGTGGAGAGCCAACTTGGTCAGCAGAGTATTCTAACGCCTGTACGTCTTTAGGGAAGCAAGAGCCGCCATAACCTACGCCTGCGAATAAAAAACGCTTACCTATTCTACTATCAGAGCCAATACCTGCACGGATTTGCTCTATGTCAGCACCTACTTTCTCACAATAAGCAGAAAGATCATTCATAAATGAAATCTTTGTAGCTAGGAAAGAGTTAGCCGCGTATTTAGTTACTTCAGCACTTTTTTCATCCATAATGTAAATAGGGTTACCGCTGCGAACAAACGGTTGATACAGGTCAGTCATGATCTTAGCCGCCTCTTCTGATGAAGTGCCTATCACGACCCTTTCTGGCTTCATAGCGTCTTCTACAGCGAATCCTTCACGAAGGAATTCAGGGTTTGAAACTACGCTTACATTATTGTTTTCTAATTTGGATTCGAATATAGCTGTAACAGCTGCTGCAGTACCAACTGGCACTGTGCTTTTGTTCACTACTATTTTCGGTTCAGTTATATTATTCTTGTTTATTAGGTAAGCTATATCATTTGCTACTTTAAGTACATGTTGCAAATCCGCTGCACCGTCTTCATTAGGAGGAGTAGGTAAGCAAAGGAAAATCACTTGACTTTCTAAAACAGCTTGCTCTAAATTTGTAGAAAAATTTAATCTACCTTCTTTTATATTTCTAGCTAATAAATGGTCTAACCCTGGTTCGTAAATAGGAGATTTACCACTTTTCATTATTTCAACTTTCTTCTCATCGATGTCTATGCATAGGACATCATTGCCTGCTGCGGCAAAACTAGTTCCTGAAACTAGACCAACGTAGCCAGTTCCAATAACTCCAATCTTAAAAGACATAGAATTCTCATTTTTTAAATTTCAATAGCTTCAAAAATAAACAAAGGTTTTTTGAGTTACAAGACAAACACGTCAGAAATGTAAATTACTAACGCAATAATAGTTAATACTATTATCGAAAATTTCAATAGTTTTTTAACAATTGTTATGAATAGCAGCAAGGAAAGTAATACTAATATGACTTGGACTAGAGTAGATAACTCCATGAAGAATTGAAAAGCATCAACCATTATCTAAGTATAAAAGTTAAAGGAATTGTGCCCCACATCTCTTTGTTCTCTTGCAGTGGGTTGAATCTCCATTGCTTAATTGCATTGATAGCAGCTTGCTCTAGAGCAGGGTCAGCTTTTTGGAGAGGAATAACCTGACTTACAGTACCATCAGCCAAAACCTTGAACCGTAGCTCTATACGCGCATTGGACTTCACACTTTTAGGGAACTGAGGTAATTTTTTACTTAGAAGAACTCTATTTCCTCCGCCACCCCAATCTATATCACCAAAGCCATCTCCAGCTCCTCTTCCAGTACCACGATCTTTCAGACCAGTACCAGCTATGTCCGAGCCGTCTTCTTTACCAACACTCTTGTTGTCGGTTCCAGTTAGCTTTGTATTATTATTGTCATTACTTTTTATATCATTTGATGCGATGAACTTAGTTGCATCTTCTATTTTAACGTCTGATTTACCTTTAGTATTTGAAGATATCTGAGCGTCTTCTATATTCATTTCGGCTAAATTTCCTTTTACAGACTTGCCTTCTTCGGTTAGGTTTCCGCTTCTCTTACCAGTGCCATCACCACTACCAAAGTTCAATAATTCTATAGGAATAGAAGAACTGATTTCTCTTGGTTGAGCTTTTTCAATTGTGATAAATGGAGAGATAATCCAAAATAACAACATACCGACCACTGCTATGGTGAAACCCTTAGCTGTGTTCGAATCCCATGGGATTTTGATATTTAATCCCGGTTGTACATCTGGTTGTCTTATCATTTGACTCTATCTATCCAAGATTGTGAGTAGCCTAGCTCTAATGCAGACGAGCGAGCAGCTTCTTTCGTTTCAAATCTACCATAACGAACTCTATACCAAGTTCTTCCTCTCACTTCATGCTCAGTTATCATTGGGCTTGGTACTTGTCTAGCTTTTAGCTGTCCTAACCAACTCTCAGCATCCTCGCGAGAAGGTGATGAGTATATTTGAACCATGAATAATCCTGTCTCTGGTGCGGGGCCTTTCGGTTGTGGCATAGAAAATTCGGATTCATCTATTTTTACAGTAGATTTCTTCTTTTCCTTTGGCACTATTGACTTAGTATTATCATTGGAAGCAATATCTTCTTTTTTCTTCTTAGGAACTACTTTCTTTGGTTCCGTTACTTTTGGTTTATCTTTTTTAGGTTCGTGCTTTTCAGTGTGTTTTTCTGTTGGCTTATCTTTCGAGTGGCCTTCTTCATCAAACTCATCTTCTAGTCCTGCAAAGAATTCTTTATCTTCTTTGTATGACAATAAAGTATCTTTTCTATCTATATCCATAGAGTCAAGCCAATTTTTCTCTTCCTGAGACATAGTATCAGCTACAACAGTTTTCTTTTCGTGTTTTGGCTCATGTTCTTCGTGATTAGTAGCTACTTCTTCTGTCTTGTGATCATCTTTATTATGCTCTTCTGTCCCACTGAACATTAGAGTCCAGATTAACCAAACAGCACCTAGGGTCACTAATAATGTAGCCACAGAAGAATAAAGCATTAAGATCCAAATAGGAGTTTTCTTTTTCTTCTTTTCTTCTTTTACTTCGTCTTCTGGTTCTATTTCTTCAGTAACAGCACCTACAGGAGGTTGTTCAGCTTCTTCTACAGATTTAGCATTCGAAGGTTTATCAGCTTCTATGTCTGACAACATAACAACTGTCTCTGCATCATCGCCAATTTGCTTAGCAGGTTCTGAGTCCCCTGAAGGTTCTTCTATTACTTCTTTAGCTTCTCTTTTTGCCATGCTCTTATCTATATCGGCTAGTAACTTTTTCTTGAAATCATCATCGAATTCAACAGTCTCATCTTCTGATTCTTGATCAGAGATAGTATCTTCGATTTCTTCTTGTTCAATATCGTCTTCAATTACTTCTTCAATCTCTGATTCATCAGGTATTTCCTCATCAACGATAACTTCTTCGACTTCTTTGATTGGCTCTTCGGTAGGTTCCTCATCAGCATCTGGTTCCTCATCGCCACCAACAGAATCTACGGACGCAGTTACCCTAACAGTTGATGATGGTTCATCACTGAATTTTTCGGGAAGTTTAGCAGGGTAGTCGTTTTCGTCTTCCAACATGAACGATTCGTCATCGTTCTCGTCTGGTTCGAAACCGCCGTACTCTTCTTCTTCTTTTTTTCTATCGTCGTTCAAATCTGCCATAGTCTAAAATGTGTAAAGGACACCCAGCTGAGCAAATATTCCTCTTTGCTTGTATCCATTCCATATATATATTTCTTGGTTGAATATATTTTCCAAGTTAACAAATGCTCCTAAACTTTCAGAGAAATAATACTCTGCACGGAAAGTTATATCAAAATAACCGTCTAATTCTATTGAATTTGCAAGGTCAGCATATCTATTTCCTATGTATTTAGCACCAATAATTGTGCCAAACTCCTTAGTGAAATAGTGATGGTAGTTAGTCGCAAACTGAACAGTAGGAACGTAAGTAAGCTGTTCATCAGTCGAATCTTGAGTTGTAATGTTGAAATTCAAATCTGCAGTTATGCGTTGCAAATCATTTATGTCCCAAAATAATTGGGCAAATGCTTGTAATCTATTAGACCCTACATACTCAGGATTAAACCTGAATGTACTGTCATTAGTGTAGCTAATATCATTTTTATTAATTGAATAAGAAGCTCCGAATGTTGCACTAATGAATGTAAATGGGTGATAGTTGAATAGTACCTTACCCATTGCAATAGTGTGTTTGTAGTCTATCACTGGTGAAGTAACAACGTAAGGGTTGATTCCAAACATATCCACGAATGAATTATTGCTCAGCCCTGTATTAGCTATTGCGTAGAATGTGAAATCTTGGCTCATAATAGCTGATATGTTCACATCAGCATATAGTGCAAGTTTGTTCTCACTAATGGTATTATTAGCTAACTGCACACCCGGTGCAATTGTGAATGAAAAATCACCTTTAGCTATTGGGAAAACAGCATTAGCTTTTATCATCGAATTGCCATTAGTATTAGTAGTTCTGAAATCTACTTCTGCGTTCAAGCCGAACTTATCTGACCCGAATGGATTATGTAGAAATAAACCACCATTAATACCAAATTCTGAACCATCTTGAAGATTATCTTTCAAACTAAAAATATTGAATCCGAGTTTGGAATCGAATCTAAAGTCATTGTAATTCGATTCGGTACTAGTACCAATGAATATTTTCGTTGTATTTATATTATCTGCAGTGTCAATAGCGTAAGTATTGTAATTCCAATTGTCAAATCTGAACTTCGTTCTAGTTTTACTGCCTCCAAAAAGCCAAAATGCTTCTGGGGCTATGTAATCTATATCTGCATTCGCTTGTATTTTTGTGTAATCAGCATTCTCTACATGACCATCTGAACCTTCGAATCCGCCATTGATAAAAAAGTCGAATTTATCTATATTGAAGTCCAATCCCGCCATAGCTTTCGGAGTTAGGAAACTTCCGAAAGAACCCTCCAAATAACCATTAGGAAATGTTGGAACAACAAAATTAGCTGGTATTTTCTCAGGTGGAAGCAGTAGGAATTTTTGCTTCTCATTATCATTCAGCGAGTCCAATGAAGCTTGATTCATCGGTTTCGGTTTCTCAGGTAATTTCTTAGTGCCACCACCAGTTTCGGGGTTGTAGTTCCCTATGATAATAGCATTGGGGAAACTAGCCGGCTCAGTATTCTGCGGCTTTTCTGTCTCTTGTGCGTTAGCCGTATATAGTGATAAAGCCAATGCACAAAGCAATATGTTTTTCAGTTTATTCATCTTTCTTTATTGCCTGATTTACTCTCTTTATTCTTGCTTTTGCAGTATTACCATAGTCATCATCGGGACGCAATTCTAATAGTGCTGAATATATTTCCTTAGCTTTTAGGTATTCTTTTCTCTGCTCGTATATCTCGCCCAGATTCACTAATGAAAGCGAGAACCAATCTTCGTAACCAGAATAGTTGTTTTTAACTTGTAGGTACGCTGCTTCTGCTTGTTCTAGGTCTTTATCTTTTTTCCAAAGCTCACCGATTCTATAATAAGATTCCGCAACGAATTCATTACTCTTACTATTAAGAGCTAATTTTAGGAAGTACTCTCTCGACTTTGCGTTGCTGTCTATACGCTTATAGTAGCTAGCTAGACGATATGCAGACTCGTCAGAATACTCATCACCGGGATAATTCTGGACAGCATAATCGTACATACTCAGACCGAAAGTTGTATCACCCAATGTGAAGTTAATCAACGCTCTCTCGAATACAGCTCGAGAAGCTGAAGTCTCATTCGGATATAATTCTATCAGTGACGCGAAAAGTGAATCTGCTTTTTTACCATTAGCACTGCTCTTTTGCAATAGTGCATTTTCCATTAGTGATAAACTAGCGTAGTCACTTTGCGGATACGTTTTCTGTACTTTTACGAAAGCATTTTCTGCTTCTAGTTTCTTATCCATACTAATATAGCTTTTGCCTATCCAGTATAGTATCTCAGCATTCTCTGGGTTATTCGGGTCAGCTTTTATTATCTTACCATATTCGTCTATCGCTTTGTCGTATTTTTTTGTGTCGAATAGTATTCTAGCACCATCGGAACGGAAACTACGAGTGAAAGGCGAATCTTCGTTTTTCTCTACGTAATCGTTGATTATACCAACTGCCTCGTCTTCCCTACCCAGTAAAATCAGACATTGCTGTACGCTACGCATAGCTTCGGGAGCTAATCCACTCGATGGAAACTTGTCAACTACAGTTCTATAAGCTAACATAGCTTGCTCGAAATCGCTCTTATTATAGTAACAATCGGCTATCGCATAATAGGCGCGTGGTACATAAGTGCTACTTGGGTATCTTTCTATTAGGAAGTTGAAATTAGCAACTGCTTCATCGTACTTTCTTTGTTGGAATTTGATCCAACCGACCAAGTACATTGCGTTCGGAGCTAAAGGACTTCCGCTATAATTTTTCACGAATTGCTGAAGAGCAACAAGAGATTGGTCATAGTTACCTAATCTGTATAATGCATCCGCTCTTTGGAAAGAAGCATATCTACCTTCATCAGTTTTCGGGCCCAAATCGGCAGCTTTCTTGTAGTACTCGGCAGCTTTAGCATAAGATTTAATCATGTGATAACCGTCAGCTTGGCGTACAAGTACTTCTACTCCGTATTCAGTCTTCGGGAACTCATTTATTAGCTGTTCGAAAACTTTGCTTGATTGCTTGAAGTTCTGTCTTCTAAAATATGACCAACCCAATGAGTAGAGTATATCCTCTCTTCTTGTGTGGTATGGGTATTCTTTTAATAATTTCTCATAAGATTGTGCCGCATTATTAAGCAAATCACTAGCGTAGTTCGCCTCTGCCAGCCAAAATAGAGCTTCTTCAGTTCTAGGGTCGCCTTTCTTAGCATCAGCAATATAAGCTGAAAGTGAAGCAATAGCTTCATTGCTACGCTTATCCATCACTAACGAAACACCTTTTCTGAATCTAGCTTCCGACATATACCAATCTTTCTTAGGCATTAGCACATAGTCAGAATTCTTAATCGTTTGTATAGCTTTATCATAAGTAACCGTAGCTGAACTCCACTCATAAAGCTCCATGTGAGTAGCCGCTAATAGCAAGTTAATACGAGTAGCAGTTACTGGAGTTAGAGCGTATCTCTCAGCTCTTTGCAGAACTACTTTTGCCTGACCATAATTTTTTTCTTTGTAGTAAATCTGTCCTAGCTCTAGCAACACCGCCCCTTTGAAAGGGAATGAAGAGCTAAGAGAAAGAGCGTCTAATTCTGTCTTCGCAGTCTCTATATCGCCTGACTTAACTAGTGTAACAGCTCTGTAAAGCTGAGCGTTATATTTAACTTGTAAGTAGTCATCACCCGAATTCTTTATTATATCATCGAAGTATGCCAATGCTTCTTTGTATCTTTCCAAATTCAGCAATGCCCATCCAGCACCTAACTTACTCTTATATTCAAGCGGCGAGCCAAAGAAAGTATTTTGGAAAGTCTCGAAGTACATAAGTGCTTGTGCGTAGTTACCAGCTAGATTGCTCGCTTCCCCACGAAGGTAAAGTATAGCTTCTTGTGGATTCTCAAAGTTGGTTTGCTTTTCGTATTGCATACCCACTGAGTCTTGCTCCATAATGCTAAGGGCAGCGAAATTAGCTCGCTCCAACACCAATAGTGCATCGGGGTACTTACGCAAAATAAGATAATTATTCGCTTCACGGATTAGTGAAGCTATGTAAACATTAGTCTTAGGATATTCTATTCTTACTTTTTTGAAGGCCGCAATAGCTTTTTCGTTCTCGAATTCTTGTTCGTAAAGCTGACCATAAGCATATATAGCATCATCGGAGAATTCTCCCTCTGGGTAAATCTCGGCACATTTCTCTAGCGTTTCAGTGGCTACTTTTTGCTTGCTAATTTGGCTTTCAGCTATCCCTTTCCAATACAGAGAGTGATGACCAATAGTATAATACTCATCATCGGGTCTGCTGTTCTTCTTCTCGTGGCGGCTATTATAATTTTCGGCAGCCGTTTCGTAAGCGAAATTCAGATAGTAAGTCGCAGTTTCAAACTTCTCTTGTCTGAAATGCATCATACCAATACGGAAATAAGCAACCGGCACAAACGGAGAATTATTCCTAACTTTTATGAAGTCAAGAAGCTTTGTTTCTGCAATGTGGAAATTGCCCTTGATTAGATCTAGTTCGGTTTCGAACATCAGAGCTTTATCATTGGCTGGGTTTTCAGGCATATTGCGAATAACGTCGCTGATTTTCCTTTCGCTCAGGTTAATGAGCTTAGTGTCGTATAGCCTTATCGCTTTGTCTAACTCTTCAGCATTATATATATAGCTAGTTTCGGTTACTTGCGCCGAAGCCACAAAATAGCCGAAAAAGAGAAAAACAAGATATAATTTTATCTTAGAATTCGTCATTTTATACTGTGTTTTTAAGTAATATAGAGAGGACGAAATGGGAGTTTCGAAACCTTACCCTATGCTGCGAAAGTAAATTAGCAAATTTTCTTTAAATAACACAATAAATACGATTTAGAATGCGAAAAGTGGCGGAAATTTAATAATATATTATAAGTAATTGGGTTTATTACTCCTTCACGAAATTTTTTAATTTCATCCATTTATCATCTGTTATGAAATATACACCTGGATAAAGAGCAGTTACGTTTACATTCTCTTCTTTGACAATTCCCAAATCCATTATTTTCTGTCCGAGCAAATTCACAATGAAAAGATGAGTAGGTTTGGAGAGTTTTAATTTAATAAGGTCAGATGCTGGGTTGGGGTACATTTCGAATACTAGGTCAGTATCTGGTTCAGGTATTGTATCTTTATTAATAACAGAATCCTTACTTACACTCTTTACCCTCCATATAGCTGGGCCAGTAGATTCATAGTCAGCATAGAAATATAAATAACCATCATCACTTTTGCTCATTATAGTTCCAATATTATTAGCAGTTACAGTTATTTCATCCATATTTGGTGCTATTAAAGCCAAACTATTATCAATTGGATCTATTTGCCACAATTGCGAATTTAGAATGTGTTTTTTCAGATTCATGACATTAACCTTAAAAAACAATGTGCTATCAATTATTTCTCCAAATAGAAATGATGTATCGAAACCTTTGTCTATGTGTGAGATTAAAGTAGAAACTTCTTTTGTATCTAAATCGATTTTCATTAAACTTCTTGAATTATCTTTCAATGCTTGTACAATACTGACATTATTAAAAAGGTATTCAAAATTTAAAAAAGAAGTTTCGTCATTACCATATTCAAACCCTTCTACTTTAAAAGTACCGTCTTCTGTTCCATCAGAAATCCAAGGTCGAGCGGATCCTTTTTTATATTCCCTGAACATTATACCATCATTTATGGAAATCACATCATTCATTCTAGCGTAATCATACGCCACTTCGTATTCAAATTTGGATAGAGTGTAACTATCTGTAAACCATAGAAACTTCCTGTGAGGATGAGCTATCGCAAGTTTGTCCCCCATAGGTACAAGGTACTTAATCCTATTGTAGAATTCATCATTATACTCGTCATCCACTATTAAATCCAATGTCTTCTTTGTATTTACCTTCTTACCATCTGATACCCAAAGGGAATGAGTCCCCGCCGAATCTCTCGTTATAAAATATGACTTTTCGTTAACTACAGCATTCAAATAAATATAGCCAGATTCTGACTGGGTTGTATCCGTTATTAATTCCGTACCTTCCTTAGTACCATCTGTTACCCAAATGCAATTACCAAAGCCATCCATTCTGTTTGTAAATATCAACTTACCGTTTAGTTCTGAAAAAACATAATTTTTTAAAGGGTAATATTTTTCATAGTTCTCAAAGCTAGGGTGGAAAAAATCTAACAATTTAAATGTACCTTTTTTAGTTCCGTCAGTAGACCAAAGTTCAGATTTTGTGGAATCCAAAAAATCTGCCAGAAATACAATTCTATTGTCCAATTTATAAATATAGTTACAATGAATACCGCCAGATTCATTAATATCTTTAAGCATGAAGGTTCCTTCTCTTGTTCCATCGCTAATCCAAGGCTCGGACCAAAAAGGGTGTCTCATAGCTATAAAGAATACTTTATTATCAATCAACACATTCTCCAATCTATAATTTGTTCTATACTCAGTTCTAATCCTTAGGAAAATTGAATCAAGAAAATAGGTGCCTTCCTTTGTACCGTCAGTTGACCATAGGCCTCTATCTTTTTCCCCATTAGCGGAGAATATCAATTTATCTAAGCGATTTTCAAAAATACTAGGATATGCACCTGAGAAACTATTTAAATATGTTAATTGTTTAGTACCATCTTGGGTTCCGTCAGTTGACCACAATTCAGCATTATTTTCATGTATGAACTGAGTAAAGTAGATTTTACCTTTATGATGATGAATAGGCATTTGATCATTGAATTTTGAATCAGCTAATTTTGTGACTAATTCGGGTTCAATAAGTTTATATTGAGAAAATAAACACAAAGGCATCAATACCAATAGCACTATTATAATCTTTTTCATCCTCACTCCTTCACGAATTTCGCTATGTTTTTACCTTGCTCATCAACTACGAAATACACACCTGAGCTTAACTCTGCAACGTTCAGCTTACCGTCTGTTACTTCGCCGTAGTCTTTCACCTTTGCACCAGTGCTGTTTATTATACTAAGTTGCATCGGCTTCGTTAGCTCTAGCTTTATATAGTCTTTCGCAGGGTTGGGATACACCGTCATTAGTTCTTGTTGTGGGGCATCTTCTACTGAGCTTTTTGGGTCGCCTACTTTAACGCGCCATAGCTGTTCGCCTATATCAAAGTAGTTAGCTACAAAATAAAAATAACCATTGAGTTCACCGATAATAGTTGATCCAGATTCAAGATAAAACTTATTTTTTCTAGTAGTTCCAACTGGCTCTACTCTAGTTAGCTCGCCAGTCTTATCAATCAAAAACATATAGTCTTCTTTAAGTTGAAATCTTGGTATAACCAGAAGGTAGTCTCCGATTTGCTCTATCTGCGTTAATCCATAATTTTTGAAATCCGTTATAAATGAAAAGTCTGCTATTTTTTCAGTACCTTCCTCAGTGCCGTTAGTAATCCATAATTCGTTAGGATTAATCCCTTTATAATAACTGAAAACAACGTTCCCATTAAAACTATTCTTGAAATTGAAATATACTGGTTCATTTGCTTCATTCAATGTTTTTACTTTATATGTACCATCTCTAGATCCATCACTGACCCAGATAGAAAACACTCCCTCATCTGCATAATCGCCGAAGTATAACTTATCACCCATTATAAAGTATTCCTCGAAATATACTGGTTCATTAGTTAGTTCGTTGATTTCGAATGTTCCATCTTTGGTTCCATCACTAATGAAGTTCCCATCTGAGTTTCCATGATAAAACAGTTTATCGTTCCAGTTAACAACATCAACAATACCAGCATTGGTTTCCAGCAATTTTTCAGTTCCTTTCTCAGTCCCATCTGTTACGTAAAGCACATTATTCCATGAGTTAGATAGATTGAAATAAACCTCGTCTTTAATTCTTGTGAAATTAACTGGGAAACCCGTTAGAGTCTTATCTTGCCCAAGCACTGGAATAGTCCCTTCGAGTGTACCATCTGTAACAGAAAGCAGAGTATAGCCTGTATTAGTGATTGGATCAGAATAAGAGTTTATGACTAGAGGTATACCATCTAATCCAATATCAATTATTTGAGAAACCTGATCTCCCTGATAGATACGAGTGCAGCTATTTTTACTACCATCAGTTGACCAAATTACTGATTTAAAGCCTACATTATTTGAAGTTACGAACACAAATCCTTCACCTGCTTGAGAAAAAAACCAAGGATTAGAACCGCCATCAACTCCCAAATCTTGTATCATAAACGTGCCCTCGGGTGTGCCGTCTGTTATCCATGGCTCCGAGCCGTGTACACCGTCATCACCAGAAAATATGATTTTGCCTTTGTGCGCCCTATACTCTTGCTGATTTGGTTGTGGGGCATATGCAACTTGAACAATGACAGCAGCTAGAAGAACGGTTCCAGCTTTCGTGCCATCCGTAGCCCAAAGACTACCTTTTCCTTCCTCATCTTTTACAGAGAAAACTAGATTGTCTAAGTTTGCTTTGAATATATATATATCCGAATTCCCATTGGGTGTAAAATCTTTGAGCATATACGTACCAACAGGTGTACCATCACTAACCCATAACTCACTACCATGCGTAGCATCAGCACCCATAAAGTATACTTTATCTTTAAATATATACTTTTGGTTAAGATGATTATTGAAATCTCCTTTTATAATAACTTCTTCTGAAACCAGCTCCGGTTCTATTACATTCGTTTGACCAATCAAACCGAATGGAATCAATACCAATAGTATTATTATTATCTTTTTCATTTCCTCACTCCTTCACAAATTTCGCGATATTTTTACCTTGCTCATCTACTACGAAGTACACGCCTGGGATTATCTCTGCTATGTTCAACTTACCGTCTATTACTTCGCCATATTCTTTCACTTTCTTACCAGTGCTGTTTATTATACTAAGCTGCATTGGCTTGGTTAGCTCTAGCTGCACGTAGTCCTTCGCAGGGTTGGGATACACGGTCATTAATTCTGGTTGTTCGGTATTTTCAACGGAGGTAATGATGTTCGGGATTCGGTAGAGTTGTTGGCCTTCACCATAATAGTCAGCGAAGAAGTAGATATGGTTTTTGTAATCTACCTGGAAAGAAAAATTCTGATGAACATGAATATCATTTTTTTGGTCTTTGGGCATTATAATATTTGTGCCTTCTTCAGTCATGTCAGTCTGCCACAGTCTAATAGTATTATCATTGCTCATTTCCCTAAAATAAAGTATGTTATTATATACATTATCAGTATAAAACATTCTATTTAAGTCTCTCAGTTCAACGCTTAGTTTATGAGTACCCACTTCAGTTCCATCTGTAATCCAAAGAGAATTCAAATATTTTTGATCTTCATGAATAAAAAGTACTTTTTCATTGACTATTACAGAGGTAAAATTAATTTTTGACTTCTCTCCACTTGCTGATATATTTTTAACGAATTTTGTACCTTCTAGAGTTCCGTCAGAAACCCAAATATCCTCACCTTTGATAGTATCAAAGTTAGAGAAATATAATCTATCAGAGTAGGAACTCTCTTGATTGTAGTACATACCCTCTAAATCAGAAGGCGAAATTTTAATAGTGCTTTCTGTTTTGCCATCGGTTACCCAAAGACTACTTTTATTATTTTCAAAAAGGAAGAAAAAAAACTTCTGTTCACTAATGTTACTATGAGATAGAAAATAGAACCACGCACTTGGATCCGAAGAAAATGTTTTTAACTTTTTTGTACCATCTTTAGTACCATCACTCACAAGTAAGACTAATTCCCGATCATCTGTGTAACCTTCAAAATATAATTTCTCTCCGTTAAAAGTATAATTCGAATTACTCGCTTTATAGTCATCCAATTTATCAGTTAAGGGAACTGCACCACCAAACGTACCATCTGTTGACCACAATTCTAGTCTTCCATTGAGACTATCCAGAAAAAAATCAAAAGAGGTATTCCAACCTAGCATAGTAATAGAATTAAATTTGTCCTTACTGTTAGTTAGTTTAATTGTATTCTTTTCTGTGCCATCTGTTGACCAAATATCTCGAGCTCCATTAGCATTAAAAAACAATAGTCTATTTCCAATTATGTGGAAATTATTTGGTTGTGATGAATCATTTGGGTCTAAATCAATTACTTGTATTGTTCCTTCTTCAGTACCATCAGTTTTCCAAAGTTCATAATCTTGATCTTTTGACTCTGATGCACTGAAATATAACTCGCCATTATAAACTTTATATGAATTCCAATCTTCTTCCATTATATGAGCCTTAATTCTATAAATATAGAAATACTTTAATAGTACAGTACCTTTCTCAGTGCCATCAGTGGCCCATAGCCCCGTCCCATTCTCATCATAAGCATAAAATAAAAGAACATCTTTAAGACCAGTTTGATAAATTAATGGATTTGCATCTCCATTTGGGTTTATATCTTTTACCATTCTCAAACTATTTAACTTTTCATCAAATACCCAGAGTTCCAAGCCATGAACTCCATCATCAGCAATAGTATAAGCTAGTCCATTATGTTCTACGAAGTCATAAGTTGAATCACGAATTACAAATTTAATGTCGCTATGAGTCTGTGGCTCTATTGTCCTTGCCTGAACAATTGAACTAAATAGTATTAGTAATACTAGTATTTTTATTAAGTTTTTCATTTCCTTACTCCCGAATTGTCAGAATTTATTTTTGCTATTAATCGCTTTTCTTGTTCTAGTAGGTTTCTGCTTCTTTTTATTAATGGTTTTGCGGGGTTGCCTGAGTAGATCATAAACTCCTCACAATCTCTGTTTACTAAGCTGAGTGCCCCTACAGCACAACCTACATTGAGCGTTACTCCAGGTAGGATAACGCAGCCACTTCCGACTAATGCGTGTTTACGTAGGGTAACAGGTGCTGAAGTAACATTTGTGAATTCAGATGGAACAGTTGGGTTAGTCATATAATTCCCGAAATAATCATCATTACTCGTATAAACAGCAGTCCTCGATGATATACCGCTGAACTCTTCTAGCGTAATCTTACCATCACCTTGAAGCGAAACGAAGATAGCTAGATGCACATAATTCCCTATTTCTATACCACCCGAACCGGCTGATAGAACGCAATAATCGTCTATTCGTACATTATTAGAAATTGATATTCTTGACACTCCATATAGGGATGTCTTTCGGCTAATCAGTACATTTGTACCTACTGATTTGAAGCCGATTTTTTTGAGTTCTTCTTCTGTATAAAATGATGTCATAGTTAGTCTCAGTTATTGTTTCCCCAAATATACAAAAATAATTGATTCTTGGAGTCTATAACTGACTGACTAAGAAAGGAGTAGGAGCAAAAAGTCGTTATTTCTGCTTATTTTTTTATGATTTTCAGTAAAAGTGTGTGGGAAATACAACAGTAAAATTCTAAAATGCTATAAATTACTCTGTATTAGAATTAAATTAAATATTATCAGTATATTTAGGAGTAACTGTTATACAATCAACAGATATTAATTACAACGACAGAAATTGTTAGGTGATGAGAAAAATTTATGTACAATTCAAGTTAACTTCACCCCGTCTAACTTTTTTAAACTTAATATCACAAACTAATAAATAGTTCTAGAAGATGAATAAGCTAAAATATATGTGGCAAAAATTGAATTCAACTTTTTGGTTTATACCAATTATGTTAGTTCTGACTTCAGTAATACTTGCATTTTTATTTATTTATCTTGACTACGAACTTAAAGTAGAGCCAGATGGTTTACTGAAGTATATATATGCAGGTAGTGCTGATTCAGCACGAAGTATCTTATCTACTATTGCCGGTGCAATGATTGGGGTAGCAGGGACGGTATTTTCTATTACTTTGGTTGCATTGACTCTAGCGTCTTCTCAGTTTGGCTCTCGGCTATTACGTAACTTTATGTACGACACTGTCAACCAAACAGTATTAGGTACTTTCGTAGCTACTTTCGTTTATTGCTTACTTGTATTAAACTCCGTTCGGGGCAGTGAAGATTTTCAATTTATACCCGTACTCTCCGTATTTTTAGCTATTGCTTTTAGCATACTCAATATTGTTCTTTTAATTATTTTCATACATCATATTGCTACCTCAATACAATCAGATAGAATTATATCAGATATTTCAAATAAATTATTCGATGATCTGGAAGAGTTGATGGAGGATGGAAATGGTAGAAACCTAATTCGTCATAACCCTGATATGGATTTCATACGCAGTAACTATAATTATGAATATGAAATCAGTAGTAAAGACAATGGGTATATTCAATACATTGATTATCCTGAACTTTTAGATTTTGCCTCAAATAAAAAAATAGTGTTAATTTCTAATTTTAGAGCTGGACAATACGTCATAGAAAATTGCCCTATATTCAAAGTATTAGCTAATAATGAATATAATGAAGAATTAGCTGATAAAGTAAATGAATTGGTCTCTATCGGTAAAGTACGAACTCCATTACAAGATGCCGAGTTTGCTATTCATCAAATTGTAGAGATTGCTGTACGGGCACTATCGCCAGGTATAAATGACCCATATACTGCCATAACTTGTATTGATAATTTATCGGCAATTATGGCTAAGCTAGTTAAAACGCCCTTCCCGTATAAACATAGATATGACGAAGAAGGTAATTTGAGACTGATAGTTGATATTCTAACTTTCGATGGTATGCTAGATGCGGCTTTTAATCAGATAAGACAATTTGCAGGTACTAGTCCAGCAGTATTAATTAGGATGATGGAAGCAGCAAATAACATCTACACATTTACTGAAAATGATTTTCAAAGAGAACACCTCAAGAAACATGCAGACATGATACTTCGGTCAGCTAATGAAAATTTCGTTGAGAAAAATGATCGTGCTGATATGGAAAAGAGATATAAACTATTTAATGAACGTACATAAGGCCTCACTCGGGCTTGTACGGTTCTACTAGCACTACTTCTTCGCGGCGGACTACTACAGCTCCGGGGTTAGCGCCTTTGGGCTTGGTAACGTACTTCTTATGAGTATAAGCAACTGGTGCTAAGTGTGACGTTTTCGCTTTGGAATAAAACGCTGCTATTGCTGCCGCTTCTTTTATAATTCCTTTGCTTGGCTCTCTGCCGTCAACTCTTATTACACAGTGTGAACCACCGACCCCTCGTGCATGGAGCCATATATCATTTGGCTTGGCGAACTTCATAGTTAGTTCGTCATTGTTCTTTGCGTTCTTACCAACATAGAGAACGAAGTTCTCGCTTAGCTCATATTTTTTGAACTTTTCTTCTCTTATTTCTGGGCCTTTTCGTTCCACTATATCACCTAGTATTTTTCTATTTTCTACTATTATTTCTTCTAATTTCTTAGCGTCTTCTGACTTTTCTATTATGTTTAGCAAGCTTCTCTTTTCTTCAAGTCTTAGTTCTAATTCTGGTAGTTTAGCTTTGGCTATAGTTCTTTCCTTTAGCACATTCGATGATTTTTTGAAGTATTTCTGCGCATTATCTAGTAGATTTATCTTCTCGTCCAGCGGGATTTTTATAGTTTCGCCATCCCAGTCAGTTAGTTCAATTTCTTTACCCGACTTTATTTTAGGATTAGGTTGGGAGATAAGCAATTCTGCAAAGTGCCGTAGTTCTTCAGATTTTTCTTCGCCATCTTCGAGATTATTAATTCGCTGAATAGCAGAACTATCTTTTTTAATTAATTTTTCTAGCTTACCGAGTGATTTTTTCTTTAGCTCAGTTATTCGTTTTTTACTTACTTCTCGAATGAATTTAGTTAATATTCCGCCGCTTATATTATCACACTTTTTATATAGTTCGTAACCTTCCAGTTCTATAAGTGATAATAGGTACTTCTCTTCACTCAGTTTATATACATAAGACTCCTTCGCACGAGCCAAATGATAGTAATATCTGTCTATATTCTCTTCTTGCTCATCTAAATTGATATCTTTCAGTAAAGTTTTTTTATTAAAACCAAGTTTGTCTAAGTAGTTCTCAGTATAATATTTACCGAAGTAATATTTACATTTTTTCAATGCATCCGATAAAAAAGTTTCACCATCGAAATCCGAAATGCTTTTTTGCTCGTTAGTTTCAATAGAGATTTTGGTACCAATCTCATCTAAATTATTCAGACTATGTATAATCTTATCTTTTTTAGTAGTGACTAGTAGATCTGATTTATTGTGTCCGAACAGAACGAAATACAAATTGTGCATTTGAGTAGAGATAACTAATAATCTATCCTCGTTAACTTGGTTGATATTAGTTATAGTTTCGCCGACTAGAACTCCAAATAAATCTTTGGTATTAGCTTTAGCTCGGTTGTGCCTATTGCGTAGAAGCAATCTATCGTAAGGAGAGTTCGTTGAAAATTCTAAATATAAGACTGATTTGCCATCGGTAATTTCTATTATAAGTAGGCCTTTGTCCTGAGTGTATAATTGGCTAAACTTATAACCGACAATCGATTGCAATTCGTCTGTAAGTGCTGATATAGTGGCTTTGTGATTAATCATCTTTTATTTGGCACGGAATTCTCACTATGTATATTATAGTTATTTGTACAAATTTGTTTGACAATATGTCAGCAATTAAACAACTAACAAAGTTAAATTGAAAAATTATTGTATAAAGTGAAACTTTTTTCGGTTTGATGTGTTTATATAAGTATATAAGAGTATAATTGTCTTATATTATTTTAAGTTGGAATTAAACAGAGGTATATGATGGATTTAGCAGTTCAAATAGAAGAATTATTCAAGAATGATAGAAAGAAATTCCTAGGTTTTATCCGTAAAAGAGTAAGATCGCAGGAAGAAGCGGAAGATATATTACAAGACGTATTCACAAATGTCCTAGCAGCATCAAAAAATGTACAGAAGCCGATCGAAAATATTGCTTCTTGGGTATTTACTGCAGTTAGAAACAGAATTATTGACTCTTACAGAAAAAAAAGAGCAGAAGCATTTTCTGACCTCCAAACTCCGAAGCAACAAGAAGAGGGAATGGACACTTTCGAGCATTTCATCGAGGATGTAGGGGAAGGACCAGAGAGTGATTTGCTTAGAAAAACTATATGGGAAGCAGTCCAAGATGGACTAAAAGAACTTCCAGATGAACAAAGAGATGTGTTTGTTAAAAATGAATTTGAAGGTATTTCGTTTAGAGAAATGTCAGAAGATACAGGCGTAAATATTAATACTCTTCTCGCAAGAAAGAGATACGCTGTTCTGCATTTACGTAAAAAACTAAGCGGATTATATAATTCATTAAATGAAAGCTAACAATCACGATATCAAACTTACAATTGAAAAAATTGCCCGCTCAATATTTTTTATAATATTTATTGGCGGGCTTTTTCTATTTATATCCTATACATTAGAAAACATCTGCAACTTAGTGATATTCGATACATTCAAAATACCTTGTATCAATACTCTAGAAGCTGCTGGTATAGTCGGCTTTGCTTATATCATAATCTATGGCATTAACTTTGGCATTAAGTCTATGCGTAATGAAATGACAAATAGACATAAGACAAATAGTCAGAATTATGACAATTAGTCACGATGTTTAGCCAATCTAATTCCTGAGAACATCCATCTCATGCTCGGATGATAAAAATTTCTATATGTATGACGTATGTGCGTAAGCGGAGTAGCAAAGCTACCTCCTCTTAGTACCATCTGATTTACCATGAACTTACCATTGTACTCTCCCAGTGCCCCTTTATCTTGTTTGTACATAGGGTAAGGCAGATATGCACTTTCTGTATGTTCCCATAGATTACCAATCAAAGAAGTATCACCATTTATTCTTGGTAAGGCAAGTAAATTTCCATCTTCAAGCAAATTAGTTCTTTCACTAGCATTAAAATGTTCGCGTGAAGCAACTTCCCATTCAAACTCAGTTGGTAAGCGATACCCTGCCCATCTGGCAAAGGCATTCGCTTCATAATAAGATATATGAGTGACTGGAGCAGCGGGATCAACTTTACGCATACCGTGTAATGTGAAATAATGCCAGAATCCGTCTATATTTTTCCAATACATTGGATGCGAGATATTATTTTTCTCTTTCCAAGCCCAACCATCAGATAGCCATAATAATGGATTATCATAACTGCCGTCATTTATAAACCCTTTGAACTCACGATTAGTGATAAGTCTGTCAGCTATTTCTGCACTGTGTAAGTATTGTTTGTGAAGTCCTTTTTCGTTGTCAAAACAGAATAAATTAGAATCGTGTCCAATTTCGTGTACACCTTCATCAATTTTTAAAAAGTTTTGAGCTTCTATTTCTTCGCTAAAAGAAAAGTCTTTATCTATGTATGTGGGGAGCAATGGACTACTAGCAAAATTATATTTAATATCTTGAAGTAGTAATTCCTGATGTTGTTGTTCGTGATTGAGACCAAGTATAAGCAATTTATTTATTGCTTCATTTGGTCCATCAAGTAGTTCAGCTATGTGTTTGTTTACATACTCTCTATATTCGTATATTTTACTCATCGGTGGCCTAGAAAGAACTCCTCTTTCTGATTGAGTCAGTCTTTCACCTTTCGAAAAGTAATAACTATTGAATAAATACGAGAACCGCTCGTCATATCGGCGATAGTTCTTATAGTATTTTTCAAGTATGAAACTCTCAAAAAACCAAGTAGTGTGGGCTAGATGCCATTTTGGCGGACTGGCGAACCAATCAACCTGAGTGGAGTAGTCCTCTATGTCCAAGGGCTTACAAAGCGACTCAGTCACATTTCTTACTTGATTAAATTGTAGTGTAAGGGGTATATGTTTGGTCATAAATACTATATTTGTAAGTGAAGGAAAGGCTTAAAATAAAAAATAAATTGGAATAAACAATGAGTGAAGAAATAAAAAACATGTTTTCTGGTATTTCGAAGAACTATGACTACATGAATAATGTAATGTCATTAGGGCTTCATCATATCTGGAGAAAGCGTCTTGTCAAGCTTTCTGGGGCAAAACCTGGTAACAATGTACTCGATACTGCGTCAGGAACAGGCGATTTGGCTATTGAATTTAAAAAGGTAGTGAAGGACGGCCGAGTACTTGCGACTGATTTTTGCTCAGATATGTTAAAGCACCTTCCTATGAAAGCAATTAAAAAAGATGTAGAAATAGAGGCAGAATTAGCTGATATTCTTGATCTTCACTTTGAGACTAATAGTTTTGATATAGCCGGTATTTCGTTCGGTATTCGAAATGTAGATGACCTATACCGTGGATTAGCTGAATTAGCAAGAGTTGTAAAACCGGGTGGCCAACTAATGATATTAGAAACGGGTAAGCCAAAAGGTTTTCTGAAGAAAATATATGAGTATTATAGTAAGAATATTATGCCTCGACTTGGTCGTATGTTAATAGACGAAGAAGCAGCATATACATACTTGCCTACTACAATTGATGGCTTCCCTTACGGCCAAGAATTTGTTGATCTTCTGCTAAGCACAGACAGATTCACAGATGTCAAATGCTATCCACAGTTCTTTGGGGTTTCTTACATATACAAATGTACGGTCAAATAGATTTAGCAAATTCAATTACTTTTATGGCTAAGCTCTCCCATGATTGATCAGCTAAGGCCCTTTTTATATTAGCAACATAATCAACATCTGATTTGAAATAGTCTTCAATCGCATTTTTGAAGAGGTTCTCGTCAGCTTTTTCGAGGACTACACCTGCATTCCATGGTTCTACCATTTCTCGCAATCCACCTACGTCAGAGACTATTACTGGTACGTGGAAATTATAAGATATCCCAACAATCCCTGACTGTGTCGCCGTTCTGTACGGCAATACGCATACGTCAGAAGCAGAGAAGCAAAGTGCCGCTTCGTCCTCACTTGTGTATTTGATAAGCTTGGTAACACGATTACTATCTACAGATTTGAGTTGCTCTTCGTATTTGTCGAATCCAGAATATGATTCACCTGCTATTATCAAATGATATGACTCATCGAGCTTTTTGAACGCTTCTATAAGTATATCTAAACCTTTATAATCACGGATAAACCCGAAGAAAATCAATACTTTTTTATCAGTATGAATTCCTAGCTTTTCTCTTGCTAATTTTTGTTCTAATCTATCACCAAAGTGGTCATAGGGAGGGTGATAACCCATTATATATTTTGCGTCTGGCTTTAGCTTTAGCAAATCATCTTTCACAGATTCTGCCATAGCTATGAACCCATCGTTGCGGTTGAGGTAGTATTTAGTCAGGGCTTCATCGCCGATTCTATGTTCGTGTGGAATCACGTTACCGAGTACAGAAATGGCTTTCACACCTTTTTTCTGCAACTTCCCAGTTACATATCCCACTGATGGAGCTAAGAACGGAATCCACAGCTTACTCATAACTATATCAGGTTTGAATTTTTCAATTTCACTGTAAGTTTCTTTCCAAGATAGGGGATTCACAGAGTTCAATGAGCGATGAGACTCTATAACTATAGCTTTGTCTTCATCGTTCACATACTGGCTTTTACCAGGAAATAATATCTTTGGGTATTGCTTACAATAGTTGAATGCCTTGACTTCGTGGTCTTTAGCAAGTGCCGAGTATAGCGAGCCATTGAACTGAGCTATACCACCTTTGTAAGGATAAAATGTAGATAGATAGGCGATTTTCATAAATTAATTTTTAAATTGCATACTTATAAAACATTAAGATAATCAATAAGATAAACAAATATGTCAAATTTGAGAGAAATAGTCAACAAGGACGAGAAATTAACCTCGCAAGATAAGTATTACTGGAACTATATGTACGATTTGGGTCGAGACTTTATTGTTCCTTACTTAATAGATAAAGGCATATTCAAATCTGGTTATCACGTAGCTGAAATTGGTAGTGCCGAAGGGGGAGTTTTAGCTGCATTTATGGACGCAGGTGCTAGCAAAGGACTCGGTACCGATATAGCAGTTGTAAGGTTAGAAAAAGGACAATACATAGCCGAAATAGGCGGAATAGATTTACAATACACAACTCACGATATAGTAACACAAGAGCCATCAGACGAATGGAAAGATGAGTTCGATTTGGTGTTGCTACGTGACGTAATAGAGCATTTGGATAATCCGACTTCTGCTCTTAAAAATATAAAAATGGTGATGAAAGAAGACGGAAAGCTTTTCGTTACTTTCCCTCCATTCCACTCTCCCTATGGCGGTCACCAACACACTGTAAAAAGTACCGGTGGAAAGTTCCCATATACTCATTTGCTATCTAAATCTATGTTCAATAAGTTCATAGAAAAAGGCGTAAAAGCCGATATAATAGAAGCAAATAGAATCCACGGTTTAAGATTGACTATTCCCAAGTTCGAGAAAGCTGTGGCTGATGCTGGGCTAAAAGTAGTTCTCAAAGAATGCTATTTCTTGCGACCAGTATTCAAGATGAAATTCGGACTACCAAGTTTGAAAATCAACACACTTGCTAAGATACCATTTATCGCAAAGTATTTCACTTTGGAGGCTTCGTATATTTTAGAGAAAAAATAGTTTAATATAACCGTCACTTGAAAGAATACGCAGAGACGTATTGCAAACGTCTCCAAACATTAGTCAATCTGAATATCCCTGAACGTAGTGAAGGGGAGTGAAGAATCCAAGAAATTATTTGTAAGGGTTATACAATCTCATATTTATTGAAAGTTCGTCTTGTTTGTTTTAACACAAAGAACACGAAGTTATACTTTTCTGATTTATAACACTGAGGACACAAAGTGTGGAAGTCTAATGATTATCTGACTCTACATTCGGCTAATCACAAAAAAAAAGAGTAGCACATTTGCTACTCTTATTCGACTATCTGTATTGATTATCTATTTGCCGGGTTGTGCAGTTTCGAAGTTGTCTTCTATCAGGAAGTCTTTTTTGATTTCCTCATAGCTCTTAACTTCGGGCATAGATATTTTTTCCTCTTTATCTGCATACCTTTCATTGTCACTTAACTTAACTGTGTATTTCGCACCGGGTTTTAGACCAGTTATGAAATAGTAACCGTCATTTTCTGATTTAGTTCGACCATAATAAACACGATTGCCCTTACTGTCGAATGCTTCCACACGCATAGCTACTGGTTCTCGTGTGTCACTATCTACTACATAACCTGTTAGTGATAGTACTACTCCAAAAAACTGAGCTTCCGATACTTTGAAAGATGACATTAAACCCATCAAAGCTATTAACGCGACTATTGTTATTTTCTTCATTTTGTTACTCCAATATTTAATTAATATTCTATTGCTATATAATACTGATGAACATCTTATTAGTTACAATAGAAATATAATGCCAAAGTTGGAGTAATAGTCTAAAAAAATCGCTATTCTCTTGTATAGTATTGACTTATAATATTATATGTTGGAGAGGGCATAAAAATAAATTTACTAGTGTAATGCAAATAGTTTACACAGTGTGGAATTATTATACTACGTATAAGTACTTAGTAATATGGAGTTAGGTGATGTCAGAATCAGTCTATTTCTAATGAATCCAATGTGATAGTGATATTATCAGCTCCTAATTGGTAGTCTAGCTCTACGAATCCGTACTTGTTGCTATAATAGAATGTTGCAACAGTATCAGTAGAATTAAATTTATGAGCTTTCAGTACCCAGCAAGAGTCATTGGCAATGCGGTTATTGATCATTTCTCTGCCGACTACGTTTATATATCCTTCTACTTTCAACCCATCATAAGGACTATGTTTGAACTTGACAGTATGCTCTGAGTATATTGAATCACCTATAGCAGCTGGGAATTCAATAGTTGGGGGTGGGAGAAAATTAGTAAGGTTTAGGTACTCGCCAATTGGGTGTGGCAGCACAATCTTCTGAGTGCTATTAGCTACGTTCGATTCTATACTGTAGCCGCTGCTACTGCCCATGTCTTGTCTTACTTCTGTTTCCATTAGTATTTTTGAAGCGAAACCCGAAACAACAGTCTTCTTAACAGTAATAATATCATCGAATTCGGATTGAGAATACTTTACTTTGTATATATACTTCACTCCATCTTGGTAGGGAGTTTGCTCCGAACAGGAGATGAGTACTAGAGTTGCGATTAGTGTGATTATTGTTTTTTTCATGGTTTTCAGATATTCAATACTTTATAATACTGTGTAATTCCATTCTGATTGATTCTTACAATGTAAATACCTCTATTATAATCTGTTAATTCTATTTGAATGTTACTTTGATTTACATTGTCTATTTTTTTTATTAGACTTCCTGTTTCCGTATAAATGCTTATATTCGCTCCCATATAATTTTCTAGCTTTATATTTAATAAGCCATTAAACGGATTTGGGAATAAATGAGTGCTTCCCAACTCAGCATTATTGCTAATACTTGAAACTACATCTCTTTGTTTGAAAATAAAAATATCACTATTTCCTTTGCTCTCAGTTCTTATGTTACTTCCATCACCTTCATATTCTATTCCATCAGTCACTGTAGTCGATAAAATTATATCGTCACCGTTTATAAAGACCATAGATTGAGGATTTATATCATCATAAACGACTGTTGCTCCTAAATAATTACCTTCACTGTCTAGTCTTGACAAAAATAATCCATCACGAATATTCCATGGGGCATTTACTACACCTTCATTCGGATCAAAATCGCACTCACGTTCATAATAACCAACTGTAATAACTTCCCCTCTGCTATTAACTAGTATTTTATTACTTCTTACTCCTCGTGTTCCACCAATCATTTTCGCCCATATATGATTTCCATTCTTATCCATTTTTGAAATAAATACATCTTCATTTTCTTTAATAGAGACTAGTGTGTCTATATTATTACTTGGGTCGAAATCAACTGAATTACTAAAATAGCCAGTTGTATAAATGTTATCATTCTTATCTACTGTGATGTCGGTACTTTGGCTACTCCAAGCTCCTTCGAAGCTTTTCGCCCATATATAGTTGCCATCTTTATCAAGCTTAATAACGAAAACATCTGTAAATCCTTTCGATTGGAGGAATATTGTTCCTTCAGTATTTAGATTCAATCTCGCTTCGAATAAACCAGTTAAACAGATATTTTGCTCATTATCTATCACACAGGAAATACCTCGTTCTATAGAAGTTCCTTCGAAGGATTTTGCCCAAACGAATTCGCCATCACTGTTTAACTTCAGAATATAAATATCTTCATCAATTGAAGCTGTAAGATTATATGTTTCATTTCCAGGATTGAAATCAACAGTTTCAAAGAAGTAACCAGTTATGTAAATATTATTACTATTATCTAAGTCCATAGAATTGGCCTTTATAAATTTATAAGAACCAATTTGCTTAACCCACAAAAAGTCACCTGAGCTAGTCAATTTCAGTATGAATACATCCCACCCTCCTTCGGATGTAATAATCTCCTCATTATCGCTGGGATCAAAATCAACGGTTTCTTGAAAAACACCTACTATATATATATTTCCAGATTCATCAACCTTAATGCTTTTGACTTCTTCATACCCGTTTCCACCTATACTCAAAGACCAAATATAATCACCATTTTTATCTAGTTTAGCTACGTATATATCATCTTTTCCATTCGGGATTAATTCAGAAGTTGATGAATTGTCATCAAAATTTACGGGTTCACTAAATGTACCACTGGTAATAATATTTTTTTCAGAATCAACTACTAGTTTGTTATCTTTATTTATACTACTAATTTTGAAGTTCTTTACCCAGTCAAATTCGTCACCTAAGATGCTAAAGTAAGATAGGCAAATGACTATTGAAATTATTATTGTTTTTTTCATTATTTATCCTCTTTCCCAAACTGCCTTAATATCTGTACCTATCACTTCTGTTTTAGTTAGACGGAAACGTCCATTGTCAGATAGGTGCAGAGGTTTTATAAATTCGAATGGTGATAAGCCTGAGCCAAGTATTTTGGGGCTTTGGTATGTTATTATTTCGTCTATCATATCTAGCGCATATAGCTCGGAGAAGAGCTTAGCTCCCCCCTCTAGCATAATATGACCAATATGATACTCTTTGAGAAGGTCCGCCAGTGCTATGCGAACATCTACTTTGCCTTTGCTATTCTTTGAGATAGACCTTACGTTTAATCCTTCGCCTCGCAACTGGTCAACTAGTTTTATATTCTGAGCTTCGTTTGTGCAATAGATTATTGTGTTCTCTTTTGCTTTATCATCTTTTAGTAGATGCGAGTTCAGCGGCAATTGTAAATGGCTAGCTAGTACTATTCTTTTCGGGTCGTGTCCCTCTACTAATCGTACATTGAGCATAGGGTTATCTTGCCTCACAGTCCCGCTGCCTACTAGTATAGCGTCAACTTCGGTTCGGAATTTATGTACATCTGTTCTGCTTTCTTCGCAAGAAATCCACTTACTCTCGTGGTCTCGCTGCGCCATAAATCCGTCCAAAGTCATTGCAAACTTAGCCGTGATAAATGGTCTTTTTTCATTCATATTAGTGATGAATACACGGTTGAGCTTTCTCGCTTCTTCCTCCAATACACCGACTGTAGTTCCTATCCCATTTCCTTCCAATGCAGAGACTCCATTGCCTGTGACAATAGGGTTAGGGTCTTCCATAGCTATAACTACTCGGTCAGGCTTTTTTTCGATTAGTAAATCAGCACAAGGGGGAGTTTTACCGTGATGAGTGCAGGGCTCTAATGTCACATAAACAGTACATCCTTTCAAATCTCCTTCTACCTTGCTAATAGCATCTACTTCGGCGTGTGGCCCACCGTATTCATTGTGGTAACCAGTAGCTATTACCTTATCATCTTTTACTATTACACACCCGACTAGAGGGTTAGGGGAGACCTTGCCTCTTCCTAATTCCGCTTGCTCTAGTGCCAGCTTCATATATTCTATATCAGTACTCATTCTTGTAGTTTTATTATTTTAGAGAAGGTTATTTTGTTCGGCTTTATTGGTAAAATCAAATATATTTGAATTGCATCATTTTCATCGAATAGTGAAATGCCAGATAGTGAATAGACATACTTCATTTTTCCGTTTAATTCTTCTGGTTTTACAGGTGTTATAGCTGTAAAAAAGCTCTTATTCTCACCAGTGTTTAGGACTGTAACTCCCTTAGAATTTTTTACAATCACTCTTAGTTCTTCAGATGAAGGGAAATAACATTCATTATAATCTTTTACTTTTTCTAACTCTAATCCAAAAGTGAATTCATTATCACTAATTTGATACGATGGAGTAACTAAGAATACAGAATCCATTGAGTAAAATGAATCTTCTGTCTTATCGATAGCGATAGATTTAGTACTAGAACAGCTATAAATAGACGAGAATAGAAATAAAATCGTTATATTGTATATGAATCTCATTAAAACCTGAATAAATCATAAATAAGCAAATGAAGAACTTTACAATATACTATATTATTTTGATAATTGCGTTACTACCTGTATCGCTACTTTCTGATGGCTCGGCTGGCGAGGATGCAACTTACGAATCAAGAAGAATCGTAGATATGCCGACAGCAGGCGTTATACCAAAAGGCACATTCGAAGTTAATGCATTCCTAATGCAGTCTGGTGGATTAATGACTGAGTTTGCTGCGTCACCTTTCGATAATTTTATGCTTGGAGTCAGCTTTGGTGGTAGTAGTATAATTGGAGTTAGTACCCCAACATTTCAAGATTTCCCAGGTCTTCATATAAAGTATAGAATATTGGATGAAACAAAGACCTTCCCAGCATTAGCACTTGGTATGAATTCACAAGGATTAGGACTATATGACAAAACCTCAGAAAGGTATCAAACAGCTTCGCCGGGTGTTTATATATCTTCTTCAAAAAGCTTCAAATGGCCAGTGGGTTTAGTATTTGTTCATGCTGGTATTAACTATTCTTTAGAGCCAAAACCAGATGATAGAAGTGTTAATTTCTACTTTGGAGCTGAGCAAACCATCTATAAGAGAATATCATTAGGTGCAGAGTTCAACGCTAACCTAGAAGATAATTCTTTATTTATGGAGAACAAGGGGTTGTTGAATTTTCAAGTAAAATGGGCCGCTTCTGAAAATCTAACCGTAGCTATTATGTTCAGAGATGCATTTGCTAATTTTAGGGCATCCGAATCATTAGTTAGATTCGTTGGTATAGAGTATATTAGTAAATTCTAGAGTAGAGGAACTATTTCTTTTTGAGAACGACTATACTTATATCGTCGATTAGTTGGTTATTCCCGGAGAATTTTTGTGCAGCTTTTAGAATGTAATCTGCAGCTGCTTTTGGTTGAAGAGATACAGCTTCAGCAACTATCTTTTTTACTCCTTCCATTCCAAGCTCATTACCATCCGAATCAGTTGCTTCATTGAGTCCATCGGTGTACATTACTAATGTATCTTCAAAAGGTAGAACCTCTGAGTTATAAACCAATGGTGATGGTAGAAAACCTAATATTACCCCACCTACTTTCAATTCCGTCAATGTACCATCCTTAGAGAGAAGTGGATAGAAATGTCCAGCGTTTATATACTCTAAAGTGCTATTATCACTATCAAGTAAACAGAAGAAAGCGGTGATGAACATATCCTTTTTAGTATTTCTATATACTATTCTATTAACTGTATCTACAAGTGATTTCAGATCTTTTTCTAATGGTGCTAGTGATTGGATTGCAGCTTGCATATTAGACATAATCAGTGCTGCGGGCATTCCCTTACCAGTCACATCAGCTATCACAAACAAGTATTTACTTTCAGATATTTTCACATAATCGAAATAGTCGCCACCCACTTCGTTAGAGGGTTGAGTCATACCGTAGAACTTAAACTTATCTGTTTCCAGATTACTTTTGGGAAGTAAACGCTTTTGGATTTCAGTAGCTAATCCTAACTCTGTTTCGAATCTTTTCTTTTCTATTTCTTCTTGTATTAGTCGCTCATTTTCGAGAGCCGAGATTGCAGTACTTGCTAAACTTGAGACAAAGCTATAGTCTTGCTCATCATATTCTCCGTGCATTTTTGGACCAATTATAAGATAGCCCTCCGTTTTACCAGAGATATTCATTGGTGTTGCAATTTTGATTATATCTTTATACTTCTCGTCCAAATCGCTATCGACTTTGATTTTCTTCAGCTTAGGTATTAGTGAGATTAGTTTGCTATCTGATATACCTAGGTTGTTTTTTAGTATTGAATTACTGCCATTAGTTTTTACAACAGCGAATTTATTAGTCATCAGCTGCCCCATTATATTGAAGGCAAGGGCTTTTACGATTTTCTCTTCTGATGATAATCCACTGAAACTTCGACTAATCTCGAATAGAGTTTCTAGTAGTTGGCTTTTCTTTTCGGCTTGTATTTTTTGGAATTGTAAGTTTTTGAAATTGTAGTAATTTTCGAGTGCAGTGGCAGCAATAGAAATTATCAGCTTTACGTATTGCTTTTCTACATCAGATATTTCGGCTTCTATTACCTTACCACCCAATTGGAACTCATAACTTATATCGCTATCTATTTGAATCAATTCTGTGATTTGAGTTTCGCATTGTATCTTACCTTTTTTAAAAGTAATTATTTCTTTCCCATTAATAGATTTTATAGCTTTTACGCCACATATACTCAACTTACCTATTATGGTAAATAGAGTAGAGTTAATAATAAACTCTTCGCTCAGATTTTGAGTTAGCTTATTGCTGAAATCTAATAGTGATGTCAGATTTATTAGTTCTTTGTTTATATTCATCTAATTAGAAAGGTGAAAACAGTTAGTACTACTTGGTATCTCGACATCACCAACTACTCGCCCATTAACAGCACTAGCTTCTGCGATTTTGGCTCCAGAGGCAATATGCTCTAACAGATATAATCCATTACGCTGTGCATTATATTCTATTCTAGTGAATATTCTTTTGCTCACATCTATCATACTACCGTTATTGCGCGTATCTAATCGGAGTAAACCTTTGTTAGAAGTTACATAACCATAGCCCAGGGGTGTTGTAGTCAAATCAGTTGGTATTACTTCGGTTGCTTTAATTACGTTATCGCCTAATTCTCTTGTGAACCTCAAAGTTCTATCATTAGGATTGATGAAATGAGCTTGTGCAGGAATAGTAACTGGAGCTTCTTCACCTTTTTGAGTTGTGTAACCTTGACAAATTACCAAGACTTCGTTTTCATTCGTTATGGCTGACAAAATTGGGATACCCGTTAACTGGATTTCGCCATCTCTTCTGTAGGATCTATTATCTAATATACTGACAGTTTGGGATTGAGATTCTGTCATAAACGAATAACTACCATAGTCAACAATCGAAGTAATTAAGCTTTTCCCATCTAAAGTCCTAGCACTCTTGTTGAATACCAAATCATAATTAGTGATATAAGGGGCGTATTTGAACATAACAAAACCATCAGCTACGTTAGCAAAGCTAATATCAAATGGGCCAGACCCAGATGGAAATTCGCTTTCTGCAAGAAGTGTATCGGACACTGCATCGAAAACGAACATCCTATCTTCACCTGGTACGAGTATGTATATTCTCTTTTGAAATTCCCGAATATTAGAAACTGGAGAGTTGATAGTAATACCTGCACTAGCCAATATATTTGGTTTTGATAATTCTATAGATGGGTACTTATACAAGCTAACATCATTTGTTACAGAATCGGCCAAGTACAAAGCTAGTGAAACGACGGAATTATCAATTACTCTTTCTTCTTTTCCGCAAGAGATTATCAGTAGAGATAGTGATATTAATAATATTATTTTTTTCATTTAGTATAAACTCTTTTTCCGAAAATTGCAGTGCCTATTCTTATCATAGTCGCACCTTCTTCTATTGCTTCGTGATAGTCAGATGTCATCCCCATAGAAAGCTCTGGTAGCTCTATCGCTAGATTAGTCTCTATCTCATCTCTTATCTTTCGTAATAATTTGAACTCCTCTTTTCGCTCTTCGTCAGTACTTTCTAGTCCTGATATAGTCATCAGTCCTATGAATTTCACATTCTCTAAACCTAAAGAACTCTTGATAACTTCCTGTGCTTCGTGGGGCTCACAACCCGATTTGGAATCTTCACCACTTGTATTTACTTGCAAAAGCACATCAATAGTTCTGTTGTTCTCTTTCGCTCTTTTGTCTATTTCCTTAGCTAATTTGAGCTTTGAAACGGAGTGAATACAATTCACAAACGGCGCGATATATTTCACCTTATTAGTTTGCAAACTACCTATGAAGTGCCACTCTATATTGCTTTTCATCTCATCGGAAATAGTTTCGTATTTGTCAACCATCTCTTGAACATAATTCTCACCGAATACTCTCAATCCTGACTCATAGGCATTAACCAACGCCTCTACCGGGTGCGATTTGGATACAGAAAGTATCGTCACTTTTTCTTTTTTTTCGCTATCTATCGAGTGCAATATCTCATTGTAATTATCTATGTACTCGTGTACTTCTAGTATCGCCAATTCTATCTCACAATTATTTTTTTCATTGTATTATAATCATTAGAACGAATATAAACGAAATAAGCGCCAGCTACAAGTGAACTCAAATTTATATTTACTGTTCTGTAATATTCACCACTTTCAATTAACACTTTCTTACCATCTAAAGTTACAATTTCGATAGTATAATTTGCCGCTTTACCAAAATTCAATTCTAAATCATCGTCAATTATGTTATTGGTCAAACTTATACTCGAGTCAAACTCTTCATTAACCGTAGTCAATCTATTATTACTCATCACTTTGTATAAGTATAGATTGTCAATGACTTCTACGCCTTTGAAATATGTAGATCGTGGAAAAACGATTGTGTCTATTGCTTTTGTTATCTTATGCTTAGGGTATTGATTATTATGGTCGAACATTAGATGATAGTTTAATTCAAATTCGTATGTCTGAAACTCATTCTCCCTCTGCGAAACAACTACGTAGGCATTTTCTTCATCTTGGAAAGTAGTAATATCAATCTCAGGAAAGCCACGACCGTACACCCAAGTATCCCAGAAAGATTGAGGTAAAGCATCGCCGAATATAGCAATTAATTCCTCTGTAGTGGTATTCGAATTTTCATAAGTTATCAAGTATTCATTCATTTTCTCGCGGAATATTTTATCACCAACAACATCGCGAATAAGTGCTAGTATAAGCCCACCTTTTTGGTAAATAGTCGATGGATAATTATTCTTAGAGAATCTATGGAAATTATAAAGTGGTATATGCTGTTCTGCTGTTGCAGTACTATTAATATAAGAAGAACGAAGCTTCATTAGCTCTTCTCTGTACTTCTCTTTACCGAGCTTACTTTCTATCCAAACATACTCAGTGAAAACCGCAAATCCCTCGTTCAGCCAAGCATCACGGAAATCATAAGGCGTAACTAGATTGCCAAACCACTGATGACCCAGTTCGTGTGCCGCAGTAGAGAACATAGTGTCCATAACTTTACCAGCTCCGTTTAAGTGGCTTTGACTCATTGTAACTAGAGTCTGATGCTCCATTGCGCCTTTACTAGCTCCGTAGTAACCCATAGACTCGAAAGGGTAATCATAGTTGAAGAACTGCTCGAAAGCAGTAATCATTTCGGGTACTAATTTGAAGACAATGTTTCCAGCATCTATGGATGTTTGATTATCATACATATAAAGCTTAACTGGTGGTTTTCCTACCGAGGGTATCTCTACTTCGGCGAATTTACCTACAGCGAAAGTAAGTAAGTATGTAGCTGCTACATCATCGCCCAGAGTCCACGTATATTTGCTCATATTCCCTAGCGTATCAACTTTAGATAATAATTTCCCATTAGAAATAGCCATAAGCGAATCGGGGACAATGAAAGTACCTGTATATAGTGCCTTATCCGATGGTAAATCGAAGCTCGGCATCCAATGGCGAGTACAGCTCACATAATGATTGAAAAAGCCAACTCCCATAGCATAGAGAACACCTTGCGAATAATGTACTCCACCCCAATTATTGCTGCCGCCTTCGCTAGTCATAGTGCCGTGGTATTTCATTCTGATAGTCGCTTGCTTATTGTTATTAAGGGCTTTGATTGAATAGTAATAATTTGGTTCCGTACCACTGTCTGTATGAACAATTATTTGAGGTATATCTACTTCATCATAAAATAAACTATCAATTGATAAATCTTCATAATGAAAATTGAAGTAATTCTTTTCAGAGATAGTTTTCCATTCTATTTTGATAGTAACTTCACCACGAATGAATTTCGATTTGTGGTCTTCAATTGTAATAACGGGTCTGTATTCTATAACGTCGAAAGACTGCTCTATATAGTTATGCGGCCCACCTGCTCCTTGGGAGTAAGCGAGTGCGGGACTTAATATTATTAGCAGGAGTGTAATGTACTTTATCATAATTCATCAGTATTTTCTATATTTATAAATACAATATAATGAATATTTTGGACTTACGATTGCAAACAATTGGAAATAAAAAACCCCACTTTAAAAAAGCGGGGTTCGTGTAAATTTTAGTCAGTTTTTTACTTTATTACAAAGTAATAGTTTCTTCGTTCATTCCTTCCATAGCTTCTACGATTGCTTTCAGAGTTTGACCTGCAAGCATACCATCTACAACACGGTGATCGTAAGTAATAGAGCAATACATCATTTGGCGGATAACAATAGCGTCAGAGCCATTTACTTCCATTACCATAGCACGTTTCTTGATAGCACCGACACCGATAATAGCAACTTGCGGTTGGTTGATAATAGGAGTACCGAATAGAGTACCAAATGTACCTACGTTAGTCATAGTGATAGTACCACCTTGAATATCGTCTGGTAATAATTGCTTAGTTCTCGCACGGCCAGCCAAATCATCCAAAGAACGTTGTAAACCAGTAATACCGTAGTTGTCAGCATTTTTGATAACTGGTACAATTAGGTTGCCATCAGGAAGAGCCGCAGCAAAACCAAGGTTCAATCTGTTGTGTTTAATTATATTTTTACCATCAACACTAACGTTAATCATTGGGAATTGCTTAACACCATCTACTATAGCTTTCATAAAGAAAGGAGTATAAGTAAGTTTTAGGCCTTCACGTTTTTGGAAATCATTTTTATATTTTTCTCTGTAGTTAACTAATCCAGTTACGTCCACTTCAGCAACACTAGTAACGTGAGCAGAAGTTTGTTTCGATTTAACCATGTGGTCACTAATCAACTGACGCATTCTATCCATAGGGATTACCTCTGAATCTCCACCAGGGAAATTAGCAGCAGTCGCCTTAGGTGCATTAGAAACAGGAGCAGGAGCAGGTGCAGAATATTGTTGAGCTGCTGGAGCAGATTGCTGAGCAGGTCTGCTGCCTCTGTTTGAAATATAATTTTCTAAATCTTCTTTAGTTATTCTACCTTCTAGACCAGAACCGTTAAGGTTCATCAATTCTTCTAGCGAGATATTATTGTCTTTTGCTAATACTCTAACAAGTGGCGAGAAGAACTTACCGTCTTGTTTACGAGGAATATCGAATGTAGTTCCTTGTACCTGAGGAGCAGATTGTTGTTGAGATGGCTGTACAGTAGTTTGTGCTACTGGTTGAGCCGCTGCCGCTGCTGCTGGTTTTGGAGCTTCTTGTGCTGGCTGAGCCGCTGCAGCAGGCTTTTTAGCACCGCCACTTGTAGCTATTTTACCAATCACAGATCCAACTTCTACAGTCTCTTCTTCTTGAACTAATATTTTATGCAATATACCAGCAACAGGAGATGGAACTTCCGTATCTACTTTATCAGTAGATATTTCTAGTATCATCTCATCTCTTTCGATAGTATCGCCTTCATTTTTCAACCATTTAGTGATAGTACCTTCTTGAAGTGATTCACCCATTTTAGGCATAACCAAATCTTGCATACTACCAGCGTCGTCAGAACTTTCAGCCGGAGCCGATTGTTGAGGTGCTTCAGCAGGGGCTGGTGCAGCTTGTTGAGGAGCTTCTACTTGAGCCACTGGCTCAGGAGTGCTAGTTGCAGCAGCAGAGGCATCTGTTTCGATTTCTGCTATCTTAGAACCAACTTCTACAGTCTCTTCTTCTTGAGCTAATATTCTTGTCAATATACCAGATTGTGGAGATGGAACTTCCGTATCTACTTTATCAGTAGATATTTCTAATATCATCTCATCTCTTTCGATTTTGTCGCCTTCTTTTTTCAACCATTTTATGATTGTACCTTCTTGTAACGACTCACCCATTTTGGGCATTACTACATCAACTTTCATTTAAAATGACTCCCGTAAATGTCTTTTTCTTTTTTGTGGTTTTATAATTACTGCAAAATAATCAAAATTAAAAATTAAAGCAAAGTATTAACTTGTTTCTATGCCACTTTACGGCATATCGAATATACTTGGCTCATATTGTTTATTTAGAATTATTGTTTCCAAATCTAGTGTAGTGTACTTGTTGCTGCCTACATAAGTAGTATAACTAAATGGAACCATAAGCCCATCTACATCTTTATAATTCGATAATACATTAATAAAAGTAACTGGAGCACCGCCACTAAGTGTTTGTGTCTCAATTATTTCTATAAGGTTTGTTTCATTATTAAGGAAGATAGTTGACCTTGGGCCGTCTTCGCCATCTATTTTTGTCTGCAATTCCAATTTCTTATAATCTGAACTGTCTTTTCTAACTACACCTTTGTAAGTTAGCTCAGCTCCTTTTTCTTTGTAATTATTAAAAGGACCTAGAACTAATGCTCTTTGCCCCATCATCTGAGCTACTTCTTGTGTAGTCATTTTAGTTGGTACTACTATTCCTCTGGGTGGAATCTGATGCCAACCCGTAGTATCATTGCTAACTGCTTGCACTATCTCGAAAGTGTCTATAACAGTCTTTACCTTTATCTTATTTGGCGAAACATATATAAATTGGAATTCACCTGCTGGGTTCTGCCCCAATTGCGAATTGCCAATCAGATGCCAAGACTTTATAGAATTGAATTTTGCTTTACCGCCCATCCCTTGGTAATACATATCTAATACTTCATCTACCGTCTGTGCATTCATTGAGAACGCTACTAGAAAGATTGAAGCTATATAAACTAATTTTCTAATCATACTTATTCTACTGATTTATTTGTTCTAATTTTAATTTGAATTCCCCGAACTCTCTTTTGCTCAATCCGATTTCGTCCAGGTCTAAATCCTCTACTTTTACGCCTTCTAACATTTTCTTCATAGCGTTCAGTTCTGGTTTTGAGAAATTAGCCGAATTCAAGCTATAATCTTCGAATGCTTGCCAAGCGTGAGGTACTATTTCTTTTACTATACCTGCTAATGCTTCCCCATATATTCTAATCTCATATTGGGCATGAGAGTCAATTCGTAAACGTAAGAAATGGAATAGATTGTGCAAATCAATTTTCCAATACCATTCCGTATAGTTAGATAGTGGTAAATTGATACGAGCTAATTCACGAGCTAAATCCTCGCCAAGTAAAGTTTCGTATTCCGTATAAAGTTCTTTTTGGACGTTGCCTAATTTCTCTTGTATAGCTTTTGCCTTCTCATCGGAGAAAGTCTCATCGCTTCTACCTTGCTTATTGTTTTCACTTTGCGGACGGATTTGATTCAAATCGGGTAAATAGAAATCATCTTTCATAATAGAATAACGACCACTATATTCGTTCACATTTGCTGTTCTGTGGCGTATCCACTGTCTAGCTATGAATATAGGTAGCTTTATATGAAACTTGAATTCCACCATCTCGAAAGGAGTAGTGTGTTTGTGTCTCATCAGATAGCGGATTAACCCTCTATCTTCGTTCACTGTTTTAGTACCAGCACCGTAAGAAACCCTAGCTGCTTGTACTATCGAGCCATCATCACCCATCACATCTACTAATCTAACAAAGCCATGATCTAGGCACTTTATCTCTTTACCAATTAAATTTTCTTTGCTCATCTATTCTTTACTTTATTTGTATGTTACTTTTGTTTTAAATTTCTTCATTATCTTAGAAGCTACTTCTTTTACTTCGTCTTCGTCATCGAATCCCCATAGCATTACTCTGTAAACTGGCTCCTTGCCAATCAAGTAATTATCATAGTAGGTACTGTAACCTCTTTTGCCCCATTTCTCGGACGAAGTTATCGCTTCTTCTTCAGTCCAAACTTGCTCAACTACTATTTCAAAAGGAGATGCCTTAGATGGGTTTATCCATTTTAGCTCTACTCTTCGATTGAAATTATTTTGCCAAGGCGTTTGCCCCAATATATATAGTGGTTTAGAAAACCCTTCCGAACCAGTTAATATCTGGTTAGCATCTACACCTTTATCTACAATCATTTCTTTTACTCTACTCGCACGGCTATCAGAAATTTCTGCTTCGAATTCTTTACTGCCTTCATCATCACTATGCCCTATTAACTTGACTCTATAGTGAGGGTTATTCTTTAGAACGTTTGATAGCTCTATAATCCCATCATCATAATCATTGCTTATCTCGGCACTTTTTGGTTCGAAGATAGCCACAGATTGATAATACGAGTGAAACTCGCTTTTAGTTGGGTTTAGTACAATTCCGTCTTCTATGGTTTTCTCGCCATACTTTAGTATCAGCTTACCATAAGCGTCTGCACATTCTTTTTCATTATTGTCATAGTCCAATGTTACGGAGTAATGATTATTGAGTGCAAAGTCTATTTCTTTCATAATATGCTCGGCAACGTGCGAGCTATCAGTATGCACAGTATATAGCTTGCCACCAGTAGAGTTAGCTATTTTTTGCAAAGTGTATGAGTTGAATGCATCGCCCACTGCAATTACGAAAATAGGAATCCCGAAGTTCTGAGCAGCATTAATAATATCATCTGGGCTGTATATTAATGACGAATTGTCTTCACTATATGTGATTAATATCATTGCCTTATTCTTATCTTTCGATACCTGTGCCGTAAAGTCAACTAGATTGCTATAAGCAGCTTTGTATAATCCAGAAAGTCCACTAGGTTTTGGCAAATCATAACCCTTGAAAGCAGTATAGAAATCTTTTTGTGGTTGAAGCGATTGATATTCAGTATAATTATGATTGAAATAAGAAAACATCAATCTATCGTCTGGGCTAAGCGACTCGGCGAAATTAAGTACCCTTTCCAATAGGGGAAAATTGAATTCAGCAACAGATGAATTATCAAAAATAATAGAGTAATCAGTGCCGTCAGATTTGTGTACTTCTTGTATTTGCAGATCACCAGCCGAATTTGAGCTTTTCTTGCATTTTTGGATGAATGATAAATCCACAACTTCCGAGTTCAACCCATTGATGAAATTGCCATTCTCGTCTAGTATTATAGTTTTTAATTCGAGCGTTTTCTCATTTTTTGCAGAGTGCATTATCTTGATTCTTACAGGTGCAGCTTCCGGCCCTATTGCCCCATTTATATACTCAGAATTGGTGCTATTAGGCGAATAAGCAGGTATCTCCGAAGTTGATTTCGATTCTGTATTCTTAGGTATTTCAGTAGATGGTTGATTGTCAGTTATATCTGGTTTCTTTGTATCTAGCTTTTCTTCTTTGTTCACTACTTCTACAGTCCATTTATAAGCCACTGTATCAGACTCATGGAATGCAGTTATCTTATAGTCTTTCGTAGAGTTGGGCGATACCTTGGCGCTGTCAGCAGCGTTGTATAGCTTGTCGTACAGGTCAACCTTCACATTAGTAGCATTAGCAAAATCCCACTCCATGGTGGCTATTTCGCCTTGACTAATCTGGCTGTATCCTTTAAATTTGTTCGATGATATTGGCTTAGAGGAAGTACAAGCGTAAAACACACTTGCCAATAGTAATAATACAATGATTCTAATTATATTCACTTATATTTACTTAGCATTATTGTTAAAGTAAAAAATCAAAATAATAATATTATTTCAGAAATGAAATTTTATTTGATAATTACTCGAATTTATGAACTATTTTTAACTAAAATATTAACTTTAAGTATTAATACCGAGGCAATATATCTTACAAATAAACGTAATTTTGTAAATAATTTTATAAACTAAAAAGGTATAGATATGAAGTCCTTTAAAATACTTCTTTTAACTTTATTCGCGTCAACTAGTTTACTATTCTCACAGAATGATAGACCAGAAAGACCAGAAAAATACAGATTAGGTCTTGATTTAGGTCTAAACTATAACTTCGCAGCTTTGGGATACCAAACTTTTGATCCAGTTGGTACGCATTTTCTTACTTTTACTGCTAATGACGGTACTGGATTGGGAGGATATATTGGTCTAAGAACTGAGTATATTTCTAATTCTTGGTGGGGTTTAGGTCTTCAAATTGGTTATGATAACAGAGGTTCATTAGTAACTGATGAGTCATTAGCTAACAAACCAGAATTCGATATTTACAATTCTTACTTGAACATAGCTCCTTATATCAAGTTCAATGAATTACTATTCAAAAACTCTAGTGTATATGTAGGTCCAGTAATTGGATTGAAAATGGCTGGTGAATATGACTACGATTCGAAATTACCTGGTGCTACTCCGCTAATGGCTGTTGAAGCAACTGAACTAAAAGACCTTACTTTTGGTGCTCAATTAGGTATCAACTACGATATTCGTGTTGCTCCAATTGGTGCGAGTCAAGTATTCGTTTTATCTCCATTCATCGAGGGTTCTTGGTTGATGGGGCAAAAATCTCCTACTTTTGATGCTACACAAGATGGTTTTGATGATACTTGGTCAACTATCACTGCTAGAATCGGTGTTACAGGAGCAATTGATTTTATACCAAATATAGAAAATTCTAGTACTGGTGGTCAATATGCAACATTATTACCTCCTTATGAAGGTGTTGTAATCCAAAGAGTTGTAGAGGAATCATTCCCAATCATTCCTTATGTGTTCTTTGATGATTCGAAACAAAATATACCTTCTAGATACAATTTGCTAACTCAAGCTAACGCTAATTCATTCGATAAAGCTGATGCTTTAGACTTGACTAATAATGATGAATTAAAAGGGAAAAGAGCTACTTCAAAAAAACTAGCTGTTTATCACAATATATTGAACCTTTATGCTCAAGAGATGAAAGATGATAGTGGTTTAACAGTAGAATTAATAGGTTCTGCGCCAAAGTCTAAAGATGGTGCTGTTCTGGCTACTAATGTAAGAGATTACTTAGTTAACATACACGGTATAGACGCTAGTAGAATAACTACTAAAGGTCAGGATATGCCTCGTATCCCATCTGGTAGCTCTGCTACTCCAGTAAACGATAGACCTTTGGCTGATGCTGAGAACAGAAGAGTTGAGTTTGTATTCAACAAACCTGAAATCTATGAATTACTAAAAGTTAAAATGGTTGATGAATATCCTATCGATAATGATATATTGGTTTCATTAAATCCAAACGTGAAATTTAGCTCTTGGAATATCAATATAGTTGATGAGAATAATAAGACTATAACTTACGGTCCATTTTTCAACCAAAATGAAAGGGTTTCACCTGATTTACTTTTAGAAGGAAAAGAAGAAGGTGAATATAAAGGATTTATTGAAATAGTTCAGTTAGATGGTACAAAAGTTAAAGATGAAGCAGAATTTAGTTTGAGAAAAGAGATGGATAATACTCAAATTGGTGAGAGATACACTATCCTTTTCAACTATGGTCAGTCTGATGCAATTAAAATTGCTGAAAATGACTTAAGAACAAAAGTTGCTCCTAAAGTTGATGATGAAGAATTACTTGTTATATCTGGTCACACTGACCCTATAGGAAGTACAGATGTGAATTCTGGGATTGCTAAAAACAGAGCTAATGAAGCTAAAGTAATCTTCGTAAGCGAATTTGGTTCTTCTTCTGATAAAGTTGATAATATTATATCTTACGGTTATGGTGAGTTGAACTCATCTTCTACTTATAATAACTCATTGCCAGAAGGTCGTATGTACAATAGAAACGTTACTATTGACATCATCCCGTCTGCTAAATAATTATAATTTACATATTAATTGAATTTCTAAGAGGCTGTCCTGCAAAGGGCGGCCTTTTTTTTGAGAGGGGGGGATTAAACTTATTGAAATCTACTTGGTTTCTTCTACATAGATAGGTAATTTATCTAATTCAATTATAGAGCATCTATCTATACCATCTATCGATACTCTACCTAATAAATAGTTGTCATTTATGCTTTTAACTCCTAGACTAATAGATACATATCTATCTCCGTCGTTATGAATATATTCGTCAACTAAATATGCATCGCCATCTATTTTATCTAATTCACTACCTAATACGAATGTTGGATTTAATATAGCAATTCCTTTTTCCTCAATTCTGTACCCTAATCTATCTGTAAAAGCAACTTTATATTCGATTGAAGTCAAGTCTATTCTTTCTATAACAAGTTCTGAAATCCACATTTTATTTTGTGATTTTAGAATGTAGAATCTACCTATCTCAGGTTTAATAGGGAAGTAAACAGTATCTTTTTTGTCTAGAATTATTATGCTATCTTTATAATAGATACTTTTATATTCTTTCTCAAATCCAGAATTATGAATTAGTTTAATAAATTCATCATTGTATCTGCTACCTTTTTCAATGGATATAGCTACTTTACTATTCTTTGGTTTGGCATCCGCTAGATTAAAGCATCCAATAATAAGATAAATAGAAAAGAGTAATTTTAATATAGTTCTAAAGTTATTCATTATTGAGTGACGTTATGAATCAACACTGGATTGTAAATCAGTTTTAATCTTTTGCTTTTCTAGGGAATAAAGTAATGAATTTATTTTGTCTAATAAATTAGTATTTCATTAATATGATATAGCTAAAAGAGAGTGGTAATTTGGGTAATTATTTAAACAATAGATTAGTTTCATCTTAGAATTCTTAATCAGCGATTAATTTATCCACCTTCAACTAACTCCTCCTATATGTCATAGTATGTGAAGTACAAATACTTACAAACAACACCACATCACTCACTTCTTTTTACGTTTGTCTCTGATAAAGGCATAGACAAAGCCGACTAGAAGACCAAATACTATCCATCCAATTAATTCTTGCATTGTTTTTTTCTTATGTTTTTCTTTTCAATTGATAAATATACTCAAACTTTATCAAAAAGATTGCATAAATTAAATTTTATCTCAAGTCTGGACTCCCGATATTTTTAGTAAATTAGACAATACGACCAAAGGAATACTATTCGCAGCTACTACGGCTTTGTTTTGGGGTTTTCTGGGTATATTTCTGAAAATTGCTCTCAAAGAGTTAGACTCAATGACTATTATCTGGATGCGATTCGTAGTCGCTTTCTCAGTTTTATCGCTGTGGCTTGCCATTCGCCGACCTTCTGAGTTCAAGATATACCGCAAGATGCCACCTCTGCTGATAGTTGCAGCCCTCTCGCTGGGGTTCAACTATATCGGCTATATGAAAGGAGTAGAGCACGCTGGCCCAGCCACTGCTCAGATACTAATACAGACGGCTCAGGTCATGCTCGTGCTAGTAGGTATATTCATATTCAAAGAGCGGCTTAATCGGCAGCAGATGATGGGTATAGCGATTGTTACTGTTGGGTTTCTGCTGTTCTATAGTGAGAGCATAGAGGGTATATTATCAACCGATAGGGAAACTTACGACTTGGGAGTTGCTTATACTCTGTTCGGTGCTGCAATATGGGTGGTTTATGCAGCTATTCAGAAAAAGCTTGTCGCAACTCACTCTGCTCAGCAACTAAATATGATTATCTACTTGGTCCCTGTTCTTATGTTCGTATGGTTTGCTGATTTCGAGGCATTAGCAGGGCTATCGTTCAATATGTGGATACTCGTTATATTCCTTGGGCTGAATACTCTCATTGCTTATGGCTGCTTAGCAGAAGCCTTCAAATACCTACAGGCGTCTAAAGTCAGTATTGTAATCACAATTAACCCTATTATAACTATCACAACACTTACGATTATGGCATACCTAGAAGTCACTATAATCGAAACGACAGTTATCAGTTTATTAGGTTTCGTAGGTGCTATACTTATTGTGTCTGGTGCTATACTTGCTATTACTAAAAAACGACAACCGAAAGTAAAGGGCTAAGCCTCTGTTCTATCTCATGAAGTAAAACTCAGATTGACTCCCCTTTAGGTCATATATCATCAAAATGACCTTGCCAATGCCGTCTTCAAATTGATTTTTCTTCTCCCAACAGGTTTATATATTATTGCTGATACCTGTAGTAATCAGTCAGAAACCTATAAAATTATCAAACAATAACACCCCTCAAAAACATTTTCCACATTTTCTTTTGGGTATTTACCAAAAAACTGATTAACTTTGTAGTTCGTAAAAAAAGAATTTAAAAGAACTTTAATCACTCTAGGTATAGATATGAAAAGAACGTACCAACCCAGTAATAGAAAAAGAAAGAACAAGCACGGCTTCAGAGCTCGTATGGCTACTAAAAATGGTCGTAACGTAATCAAAAGAAGAAGAGCTAAAGGTAGAAAAAGACTTTCTGTAAGCGGTTAATCACCTCTTATCACGATAGTATTATCACGGCCACAAAGCTATGCATAGTCTGACACCACTTATGGTGCCTATAAAAGGGCACGACTCATTCAAAAGAGTATTGGCGAAAGGCATTATAGTCCGGACTGATAATTTCTTAGGATCTTTCGTTCCTAATACTTCGAAAATTGTCCCTGTCAGCTTTGGTATATCTATACCAAAGCGACACGCAAAAAAAGCAGTAGTTAGGAATAGAACCAAAAGACTGGTCAAGGAATCCTTGATTAGTTTAGCAAATATAGAAAAGGAGAAATTACTTACTTTCGAAGAGTTTGTATTAATTAGAACTGTAAAATTACCTTCTCATCCCAAATTAGTAAGATTAGACGATGTCAAATCAGAAATTTTTGCGTTGTTCAATAAAGCGATGATGAGAATAGGATAAAATAATGAAACACATACTAATAGGACTGATTAGAATCTACAAATCTATCATCTCCCCTCTATTCCCTAATACCTGTAGATTCCATCCGACTTGCTCTACTTACTCGATGGAAGCCATCAAAACGCACGGCTCTCTCAAAGGTATTTATTTATCAATAATTAGAATTTCAAAATGTCACCCTTTTCATAAAGGTGGGCTTGACCCTGTACCAATAGTTAATCCGAAGAAAGGAAAAAATAATGGATAGAAATAGTATATTAGCCATAGTCTTAATTTCATTGCTCATACTTGGGTATATGTTCTATAGTTCGTCGAACATGCCAGAGCAAGCTGAAGTTAAGAATGCAGACAGCATAGTAGTTACAACTGGTGATGGCACCGGTGAAACTAAAGATGATGCAGAAACATTGTTCAAAAATGATGGAACTGAAGCTTCTACTGCTACTACTGGCAAAAAAGAATTACAATACGGTAAATTCCAAGCATTTACTCAAGGCACTAGAGAAATAGTGACTATAGAATCTGATATCTATATAGCTAAACTAAGCTCGAAAGGTGGCGATTTAATAAGCTGGGAACTTAAGAATTACAACAAATGGGACGGAGTTCCATCTCAGCTAATCAATGACAAAGAAGGTGAGCTTTACCTTGATTTCATTTCTTCTGATGGGAAAGATATAGATTCTAGAAATCTATACTTCAAATTCGATTCAGAAAAAACTGATATAAAGATATCTGGTGACAAGACTTTCACTATCACCGCTACTCTAGAAATAGAGCCGGGTAAAACAATAGTAAAGAAATATAAGTTCTCTGGTAATAAATACGCTTTCGAGACTGGTGTAGAAATGAAGAATATGGAGGAATATATTCCTCGTAATTATTTATACAAATGGTCAAAAGGGCTAGCTTACCAAGAGAAGAACTCAGTTGATGAATCTGGTGAAGCATTAGCTTTGGTACAGATGAATGGCGAAATAGTAGAACTAGACGCAACTGATGACGAGAAGAAAGTAACTCGCGAAGGAATAATAGATTTCATAGGTACTAAAACTAAGTACTTCGGTACAGCTATTATGCCTAAGGATTTCGATGGTGAGATACTAATGACTGCCGAAAGCATAGCTTACCCAAGAACAGAAGGAATGGTAGAAACTTATGATATATCTATCAAAGTTCCTTACAATGGTGGTACCAAATCGCAAGAGTATTTGGTTTACCTAGGTCCTTTGAAATTAGAATATGTAGAAAGCTATGGCCTAAATAGAATGCTTAACTTAGGTTGGTGGGGTATCCGTCACATTGGCGAATACATTATGATGCCAATATTCAATGCTGTACACTATTTTATTGGTGGTTGGGGTTTAACTATTATTATATTCTCTATTTTCATCAAACTAGCACTTTATCCTTTGTCAATAACTCAGATGAAGAATGCAAACAAGATGAAAGTACTAGCACCAGAAGTAGCTAAGATAAGAGAGAAACACACTGACGAGCCACAAGTACAACAGAAAGAGATGATGGCTCTATATTCCCAATATGGGGTGAATCCTGCCAGTGGTTGTTTACCAATGCTATTGCAGATGCCGATTCTCTATTCACTATGGACTCTATTCCGTACGAATATTGATTTGCGTCAATCAGATTTCATATTATGGATAAACGATTTATCTGTACCCGATACATTAGTTCACTTCGGTACATCTATTATGGGTATATCGTCTATTAGTGGTCTAGCATTAGCTATGGGTATATCTATGTTTATCCAACAGAAGATGACTATATCTGATCCTAAGCAAAAAGCTATGGTGTATGTTATGCCATTTATGTTCATATTCTTGTTCTCATCTTTCCCAGCTGGTCTGAATCTTTACTACTTTATGTTCAACGTATTGGGTATAGGTCAACAGCTATATATCAATAACTTTGCTAAAGATAGAGTTACTTCTATCCACGATATGAAGAAAGTGAATAAGAAGAAAGGTTGGTTAGCTAATAAAATGGAAGAAGCTCAGAAAATAGCTGAAGCTCAGGGCAAAGTACCTCCGGGTAGTAAAGCTAAAAAAGGATTGAATCCGGCTAATCCTAACCATAGAAAGAAAAAGAAATAATGAATTAGTATTTGATTTTTTAGATTATTCGTAACTAAATTCAGTTTTATCTGTCTTTTGAATAGCTACTATTTCCTTATTTATTAAATTAGTAGATAAAATTATTCAAAGACAATAGAAATGAAAAAAATCAGACTTTACAGCTCGGCACTAATTTTAACTATGATATTCGCACTTAGCGGATGTCCAGAAGAAAGTGATTCATTGGTCAATCCGCCTTCTCAGGCGGAGACCGTGAGCATCAGGTTTGTCAACTTAGCTGGCGATAATCAGTCACGCTCACTTAGGATGACTGAATATGTGACTCCCGAAGTCGCTTATGCCCAATCTACAGAAACATTCAACCCACCCGACGATAGCACAATAGCAACCGTACTCAAAAGTGGTAGAGACGAATATAGTCCCGAAAAACAATTAAAATTCTTCAGAAAACTAACCTATACTTTCTTCGCATTGCCAACTTCACCAAGTGATAGTTTGCATCCTTTACCTGTCGATACATTGATAGGAATCAATTCGTCATTGACAATCCCAGCAGTTACTAATGATGCTTATGTTAGATTAGTAAATACGTATTCGGATACTAATTCCACTTTCTCACTCGTATTGGGTTGTGCAGGCGGAGTTACACTTGCCCCTGGGGTTCGTTACAGAGGGTATAGCAGTGCAGAAGCAGTATTGTCAGGTGAGAATACTTTCAGCGTTATATATAGCACCAAAAACAAAACTGAATCACTAGGTCTATTTAGAGTAGATATGGTTCCTCGCGGAGAATATGCTTTCGTAGTGGTGAAGGACCAATCGGGTAATCCTGTAGTGTATTCACTAGACGAGAAAAGCCCGAATGCTACTGCTTTTAGCCCAGCACAGGAAGTAGCAGCAAAGACAACAAATATAAGAACTGTCAACTTCTCATCTAAGACATTTGATGTTAATTTGGATGCTGATTTGGTAGCATCATCTCCTACTAAAGATTACATAGGTAAATACAACGAATATACTGCTTGTAGTGGTACATCTATCTCATCTTTAAGTACAGTTAGTGGAAGTGATACTCTTGCTAATACTTTTACTTCGCTTGAAGTACTACGCGAATATTCGCTCTATTTATTTGACGAAGGAGATAAAGTCAGACAAGTACTAGCACCTCCTTTCAAAGTATTTGGTGAGGCAGAAGGGAAATCTATAATCAGAGTCATAAACGGAAACCCAGATTATGAGGGTATTACAGTTGCTTTCGGAGCAAGAAAAGTAGAGAGCGAAGATGAGCTGAAATATGGCGAAACAATAGCTCGTAATGTGAAGTTCGGGAATGTATCACCTATAGGTATATTCGAATCGGGACTATCCCCAATAACTATATTCGCAGCTACTCAACCAGCTAAGTACATAACTGGTATCAACTACGATTTGAAGAAAGATAAAAGCTATACAATGGTGTTATTCAAAAAAGATGATGGAACACCTGGTTTTACAATAATTGAAGATGAGGATGAAGAAATCCCAGTTACAGAAATAGAAGCTGGCGTATTCGTACAAGTAGTGAACGGAGTAGCTGGTCCAGAATCTGTGAGAATTGGACTTGAACCACTAATCAGTGAGTCGGCTAACGAACTTTATTACGGTCTGAATTTGGCAACTGTTATACCTATCGGTACTACTGAAATCAGTGTAAATGGAAAGAAAAAGACTATTGATGTAGAGAAAGGTAAGCGTTTATTGGTAGTTGCTACTGGTACAACTGGCGATGAGAAAATACTAACTTATCAGAATGACCCAATAAATAAATTCGATAATATTTACAAAATACGATTCTTAGATGCTAGTACAGAGATAGACAGAATAACGGTTTCTAGGTTCAATCTTGTGGATTGCCCAGAGTGCCCTATTCTCGTTAATAATTTAGATTATGACGAATTATCGTTTATACAAGAAGTAAAGTCTGAAGCAAAAATATCACTATTTGTATATAACCCAGATGATTTTGCTAGAATATATCATAGAGTAGATGATTTGAAATTAAACTTTAATAAAGCATATACGGTTATTTTCATCGGTAATTCGACTTTAGGGGATAACAGTGATGATGACAATACAAACAATGGTTATTCCGTTGTTATAATACAAGAATTCTAAACTAAGATTAAATTATAAAATTATGAAATTAACGCCATTAAAAGTGCTACTAACACTATTTATTAGTACTACTTTTGCTTTTAGTATTACCCCAATCGCATATCATGTACAAATAGAATCTCCCAACAATAGTAAAATGACTGTTCCAGTTGCTAAGTTGGAAATGGGAGAGTATCAGATAAACTCACTATTTGTGAAAACTAAATCTAAAATTGAAATAGATGGCAATAGATTCGTTTCTGATGTATTGAACAAAGGATTCGAAAACGTATCTATAAGCAAACTTAACAAAGTAGCTAGGGGTAATAGTAATAAAGTAAATGGAACTCCTGTAGAACGACTTTACGTAGTAGAATATGCTATTGGCGTGGACTCTTACGATATAGCCCAAGAGCTAATGAAAAACCCTGAAATAGAATACGCAGTACCTGTGTTCAATAGATACACAACTGATTTTACACCAGATGATCCCGAATTATCGAGACAATGGTATATTAACTCAGATGCTAAGCAAGCATGGGATATAACTAAAGGAAGTACTGAAGTAGTAATTGCTATAGTTGATTCAGGAACTGACTGGACTCATCCAGATTTACTTCCAAATATATACATCAATCCAGCTGAAATACCTGATAACGGTATAGATGATGATAAAAATGGTTACATAGATGATGTAAATGGATGGGATTTTGTAGGAAATCTGACTTATGATCAAGTAAGACAAAGAAGATGGGAACCAGACAATGACCCAAAACCTGAAATCAACTCCAATGACCACGGGACACACGTTGCTGGTTGTGCTTCTGCTGCTACTAACAATGGAGTAGGGGTTGCATCGCTTGGATTCAACACTAAGTTAATGCCTATCAAATGTGGAGCAGATAATTGGAACGACACTCGTATTAAGGGTATATATAGAGGATATGAAGGTATAATGTATGCCGCAGAAAACGGTGCAGATATTATTAATTGTAGTTGGGGTGGAAAGGGTTTCAACCCAGCAGAACAAGAGATTATCAATTCGATAGTAGATATGGGGATTCTTATTGTAGCTTCAGCTGGCAATGACAGTGAAAATATTGACGAAGTATCATTCTACCCAACTGGCTATAACAATGTGCTAAGTGTAGGATCTATAACAACAGACAATAGTAGATCCACTTTTACTAACTATGGAATCAGAACGGATATCTATGCTCCCGGAACTAGAATCTACGCCACTTTACCAGGCGATAGATACGGCTATAAGCAAGGTACATCCATGGCGGGACCAGTAGCCGCAGGACTAGCAGGTTTAATAAAAGCTATTAATCCTTCTTGGACACCACACCAAATAGCTGCTCAGATGAGAAGCACTACTGACCCAATTGAATTCGTTAAGAATGAAGACAAACCACTATACTACGGAAGAATTAACCCACTCAAAGCATTACAAGCAAATGCCAATAATTTCTCTCAAAACAAAACAATTGGAATGGCATTTTCTGAAACCGATTTTTCGATTAATAGTGTAATTAAAAATTATGAAGAGAATACATTTCAGCTGAAATTAATTAACTACTTAGCCCCAGTAGCAGGAGTTAAAATAGAATTCGTAGCTATGGATAAATATATCGATATTGTTACATCAGAAGTAATATTGAATAGTTTGACTACACTAGATACTAGTAAAGTTGGATTGACAATAAAGTTAAATGATCTAAACCCATGGTATGATGGATTTGCTAGAGTATTAGTAAAATACACTGCTACTGGATACTCCGATTATCAACTACTAAAGATACCGATAGTGGTGCAAAGCAATAATAGCTTCAATTATATAGCTGGTATCGCCGAAAATGAAGACGCAATTTTTAATGACGTACATTCTCCATATAATGGCTCAGTTTGGGCTGTAGGATATAGTACATCTTCTAAACGTGGTGTAGTATTCAACACAACTGCCAATTTACTATTTGATGGTGGGTTAGAGTCGTTAACAGGTATATATGCTAAAGATGGTATAGATGCGTGGGCGACAACTGTCTATGGTAATCTGTTAGTAACTTCAAATAGTGGTAGAGATTGGGAAAAAACTGATTTTTCTGGCACTACTGGTTATTTTAACGGAATAGGGTTTTTCAATGCGAGCAAAGGTATTGCGTTGGGTAACCCATTGAATAATCAATTCGGAGTTATTGTAACTACTGATGGTGGTAATAACTGGGCTTCTACACCAACCTTACCACCTATAGGACAAGAAGTTGGAGTTGTTGGAGTATATAGTATTTTCGGTGATAGAGTTTGGTTTGGTACCACTGCTGGACGAGTACTAAGAGGTAGAGACTTTGGTAAAACTTGGACTGCATCAGTAGTAGATACGGATGCCAAAATAATTGCCTTAGCTTTCAATAGTAACAATAATGGTATAGCCATATACACAAATCAAAGCGAAACAGGCGAAGATTATATACTAGCAAAAAGTAGTGATGGTGGGCTAAATTGGACTCCAAGTGTTTCTAATCTAACTGAAACAATAGGTGCGAAGCCAGTTGAGCTAATCTATAATGAAGCAGCTGACAAAATATTCTTAATATGTAAGAACGGAGAAGTTTATTCCACTGATAATTTGGGTGGCAAATGGACGCCAGTACTTTCTAGACAGATAGGTTCTTATCATAGAGCAGATATAGTTAACACCGAAGATAGATTCAGAATATACGGAGCTAGTGAGTCTATAATATCATCATTAGACTTTACTAATATCCCGTCTGACCCAGGTACTTCTATTATCGCTTTTGATACTTTCGACAAGGGGTTGAATATATATCCACAGCCAGCTAGAAACGAGATTAACATACAATCTATTAGCTCGACTAATATTAGAAATATAAACTTACTGGACTTATCAGGTAAAATACTGAAGGAATTTGACTCATACAACCCAACTGCTCTGAACACATATAGCACTGCTGATTTGAGTTCAGGTGTATATTTACTGCAGTTTGTTACTAATTCGGGTACATTCTACAAAAAGATAGTAATAGAATAATGAAGAGTCATAGAAAAGAGCTGTGGTTCGACACCACTAGCAGAAGACAGTATATAAATATAACTAGAGATGTCCAGAGTGAAATAGACATCTCTGGTATTAAAGAAGGTATGGTGCTAGTGAATGCTATGCACATATCAGCAAGCGTTTTTATCAATGATGATGAGTCTGGTTTGCATCAAGACTTCGAAGTATGGTTAGAGAAACTAGCCCCAGAAAAACCACACAGCCAATATAAGCACAACGGATACGAAGACAATGCAGATGCTCACCTCAAACGCCAGATAATGGGCAGAGAGGTTGTATGTGCAATTACCGATGGAAAGCTAGACTTTGGCCCTTGGGAACAGATATTCTATGGGGAATATGATGGTATGCGTAAGAAAAGAGTTCTAGTTAAGATAATTGGTGAGTAGGGGTTTTACACTGTCCGCCGGTTAAAACCGACGGCAATACATTCGAGTATGCTTTTTTACAATTTTCTTTATAACCCCCAATAGTATTGCTGTTGAGTTCTCATAGAGAGATTTTCTATTCCTTATAGTCTTGGAGTACTTTTTCGTAGCCGCCCAGTTTGGTGCTATCTATTAAATCGGTATACCTATTGTAGATTAGGCCTATGTCTTTCCCAAATCTATATTCATAGACTTCATTATGTCTAATAGGGATTGTATCTTTGTCTAAGTATCTGTCGACTCTGTAAGTAACGTAAAGCAGACCCGTGATGAATTTAACCTTTCCTCCTTGGAACTCAACTTCCGACCCAGCTCTACTACTTCCTCTGAATGTAACATAGCCGCTATATACGGAATTGCCAATAGTGGAGTCTCTGAATTCAATTGATTGACTTTCCCAATCACCTACGTATAGATTATATATATCGAGCCACTCAGTGTATCTGAACCTAGACGAATCCGTAAGTGAGAAATACATATTAGAGATGGCTATTCTATTCGAGTCTAGAGAATAATAGAACTCATTGTTTTTTTTGATGCCTTGTATTATATCTTCCGAATCCATTATATATGCTTTTCTGCCTTTGTGGACTATAGTATCCAGATAGTAAGTAGTGTTGAAAGCATATCCCGATTGAGATATTATTTGGTTGCTATCTATACCAAAGTAAGTGTAATCCCACGTATTGCCTGAGTCCAAAGGCAAATAGTCCTTGTAGTCGAACTCTTCGACTGGTGTTACAGTTTTATTGGCACATGAATTAATCAATAGGGCAGATAGTATTAGCAAGAATAAGAGGCGCATCGGTTATTAGCATTTGTGTAAAAAGATAGTCTCAATATACGAAAGAGACTTATGATATAGAAAATATAAAAAAAGACCTACTCACTAATGAGCAGGTCTTGATTCAAATTCTTAGTTGGATAGTTTACTTGTAATCTATCATCTGTGGCATAGCCATTAGGAATCTCTCTTTTCTTGAGATGTCATACATAGCAAGAGAGTACTTCAATTGCGATTGCATTTCTGGAGTTAGATATTCCATATTTAAGATAAGTGATTGCATAGTAGGGCTGAATTCACTTTTCACTTTTTCTACAAAGTTCTTCTGGTCAGCACCGACTTTACTTTCGAAACCAAATGCTTCCATGAATGCTTTGAAATCATCTTTTTTCTTAGGATAAGTCGTGATGTATACTAGTTTGTCCTTCTCTACACCAATCATATCTTTGACATAATCGATTGCAAATTCTAACCCACCTAGTTCATCTACTAGACCTTTTGCCTTAGCGTCGCGTCCAGTCCATACTCTACCTTTGGCAACTTCACGGATTTGCTCTACTGTTTTACCACGGCTTTCCGCTACTCTTTCTAAAAATCTCATGTAGATAGTCTTAGAAAGTGTGTATAGTTTCGCTTTATCAGCATCAGTATATTTGAACATTGGGTTCAAGAACTGAGCAGAAGTAGTAGTAGAAATAGTGTCTGCAGTAACGCCAAGCATCTCTCTAGTTCCTTCGAAGTTAGGAATAGCAAGTATAACACCAATCGAGCCAGTAATAGTAGATGGGTGAGCTATAATCTTATCGCAAGCCATAGCCATATAGTATCCACCAGAAGCAGCTACATCACTCATTGATGCAATTACTTTCTTGCGTTTACGAGCTTCCATTATTGCTTCCCACATCTCATCAGATGCTATAACCGAGCCACCCGGTGAGTCGATTCTTAGTATTATAGCGTCTATGTCTTCGTCAGCGGCAGCATCACGGATTTGCTCTACGAAACTTGCCGAACGAATCTCATATTCACTTCCACCGAATAATGATTTTTCACCACTACCAGAGTAGATAGGACCTACACTATTGATAATTGCAATAGTTTTATCTTCGTCTATTTCACCTTTTGGTGCGTATTTGCTTCTGTTATATTTCTCTACTGTTACCAAATCTAGTTCTTTAGTATATAAACTATCAGCCGATAAATCTGGGTATAATTTAGTTTTGATGAAATCTTCAACCTGAGTTTTAGTTTTCATTCCGTCTATTAGCTTGTATTTGTAAAGACTATCTACTGTGAAAAGTCCTTGGTTCAATAGAGCTAGAACTTGTGATTTTTCCATTTTTCTGTGCTTAGAAACGCTTGCTACAAATTCGTCTTGGAATTGATTTAGCATTACTTCTAATTGGTAACGAGAAGAATCACTGAATTTAAATTTGTTGTATGAATCAGCAGCAGATTTGAAATCCTCAAATCCTACTACGTGATATTCCATACCTATTTTCTTATATAATCCTGTCATAAACATAGAACTTATACCGTAACCGTTGAACTCTAACAGCCCTTCAGTAGGCATGAAAATAGAATCAGCAGTTAGTGAGTTATAATATGTTTGCTCATCACCCGATTCGATGAAACTATATATGAACTTACCTGACTTTTTGAAATCTTCTAATTTTGCTTGTAGCTCAGCACCCTTAGCGCGACCTACCGAGCCATTGATATTAAGCAATAATCCTTTTATATTGTCATCATCTTTCGCTCTTTCTATAGAGTGAAGAATATCATAAAAAGAAATAGAGCTACTACCGCCAGAGAAAATACTAAACGGATCTTGTCTAGTGTATTCTGGAATACCGTTGGATAAATCGATAGTTAGTACAGTTTCTTCATTTATATTAACCTCTGGTTCTTCGAAATCGAAAGATGAGCCAAGGAATGAGAAAAAGCTAACTATAAAAATCACGAATAAAAGGAACACACCGCCAATAATAGATACTGGTATCCACCATCTTGTCTTCTTCTGAGGTCTGAAGTTAGGAGGGTAGTTTTGGTTCATTTGGGGTGGTGTATTTTGTACATTATCTTGCATACTAGTAACCTATAATATATTGTAATATAGCTGTAAAAGAAAGATATACGTAATTGTTTCAACGAGGTTACAAAAAGATGTAAAAAATGTATTTTTTTTGAGATGCAAGTTAAAATATTACATTTCCTTTCTTGCTATATCAATAGCAGCCTTTATTCCATCAGCTCCACTCGAAACAATCCCACCAGAAAAACCAGAACCTTCACCAACAAAATATAAGTTACTAAATCCATCACATAGCCCCTCTCTTGAACGGTCTGCTTGAATAGGCGACGAGGTACGTGATTCTAACCCCATTAGTATTCCTTGGTCGAAGCCAATCATCTGTTTGTTGAATTTACGAAGAGCTTCTTTTTGTGAGTTTATAATATTTGGTGGCAATAAATCGTTCATATCTGCAGTTTTCAAGTCAAAAGGATAGCTAGATTCTGGGAATATAGTAGTTGTTTTCCCATTGATAAAATCGGCAACTTTCACTGCTGGTGCATCATATCCACCAACATAGTCATAGAATTTCCGTTCAAGGTTCAACACCCAATCTAGAGCTTCTAGTGGTTGGACTTCACGCCCGAGTTGTTTGTTCAAATCAAGACCTGCTACTATAGCAGAATTAGCAAAAGGATAGTTACGCTTATAATTACTCATACCGTTGACTAAGTTAACCCCATGCGTAGGAGGTGCAGAAACTACATTCCCACCGGGGCACATACAAAATGTGTAAACTGGATTGGAAGCGTCATTGAATGTAAGGGCATAATCAGCTGCCTTTACACCGGGTAATTCCTTTGTTCTCCACTGCGCATTATTGATAATGTCTTGAGTATGCTCTACTCTATTACCAATTGCGAACGGTTTCGTTTGAAATATAACACCAGCTTTAATTAGCATCTCATACACTGGATAGCTAGAATGCCCCGTTGCCATAACGAAGTAATCCGCTTCCATTTGCCCTTTGTTTGTTTCGATAGATGTTACGATGCCATTGCTCAGTTTGATATCAGTCATCTCAGTATCGAATAGCATTTCCCCACCGATACTTAAAAATTTTGCACGTAAATTTCTAGCAGTTTTTACTAGTAAATTGGAGCCAATATGTGGTTTGGAAAGATGGCGTATCTCTTCCGGTGCACCAGCTTCTATATACTCATTGAATATAAAATTTCTTTCTAGCTTGATAGTTTTTGTTCTTGACGTAAGCTTACCATCAGAAAAGGTTCCTGCTCCACCTTCTCCGAAAGCATAATTTGATCTTTCATTTAGTATTCGCTTTTTATGAAATAGCTTTACATCTTTAACCCTTTGGAATACTTCAGGGCCTTGTTCAATAAGTCTAACCCTAAACCCAGCTTTCCGTAGTACATAAGCCGAATAGAAACCAGCAGGCCCACTGCCGACCACTATTGCTAGTTTATCTGTATTTACCTCTGGTATCTCTAGTTTTGGGGCAGTTAGCTCTTCGCCACCATTTATAGATTTAGACGAAACTGATACTTTTATTAGCCAGTGAATATTGCTTTTTTGACGTCCATCGAGTGATTTTTTATCTATAGAATATTCGAATTCTGTAGTTGGAATCATTTTTTCGATAGTATAACGAAGAGTCTCTTCGGTATAGTCTGTTGGCATTTTTAAAGTAAATGATTTGAATCCCATTGTAAAAACCCATTGTTATTGAGTAAATTTTAATATTACAAATATAAGGAATTAGCTGATTTCTATCGGGGAACAACTCCCAAGTTATTAATTATATGTTTATAAATACTATTACATCAATATACCTACCACTGGTATTTCAATAAGTATCACATTGTTGTACTTATATTCTTTAGAGTAAAAAATAAAGCCCAAAAAAACCTCTATATTACTATAGAGCTTTAAATTAGATAAATAATTTATATTTATTTTATTTTATTGAGTTTAAACATATATCGGCTGTCCTTACCTTCTAGTATAAGATAATAAGTTCCGCTTGATAGTCCATCTAATCCAAGCTGTTGTATAGAATTAGTAATTCGTACTGTTCTTAGCTCTTCGCCGGTCTGTCTGATTAGAGTTGCTTTGTCTATATTCTTAGTTAACTCAACCGGTATATTGATAGTTACTTCTTCTCCAGCAGGGTTAGGGTATATTGATATACCAGACTCAGTTGCTGATAGTACCGACATTATAGGGTCAGACTCTGTAGTGAATGACCATTCCTCAGACCAGTCATTACCAAGCTCACCATCAAACGCCATAACTCTCCAATAATAAGTTTGTTCTGCTTCAAAATCATACAAATCTTTTGAGCTTAAAGTTATGTTCGAATCATTGTAGAAGAAATCTGTGAAACTCGCATTTCTAGATACTTGTAGTTTATATGAGTCTGCCCCAGGGGTAGCTTCCCACTTAAGTAGAACTGATACTTTCTTAATGTCAACTGAACCATCAGTAGGGGATAGTAAAACAGTTCTAGCAAGTCCTGTAGAGAAATTCCATGAATCTGTCCAAGGACTCACTGTATCGTTCAACACAGCTCTTACTCTCCAATAATATGTTTTGTTAGTTTCTACTGAAGCCATCTCAAATCTATGATCAGGTAAAGCAGATTGATCGACTACAAATGTTCCTGTGAAATCTGATTTTAATGATACTTGTAAATCATATTTATAGCCCTTTATTTCTGACCAATCAATTAGAAGAGGAGCTTGATGTCCACCACTATTATTTTCGGGGCTAATATGTACTGGTCGTTTCTGACCCGTTTTGAATGTCCATATTTCTGACCATGGACCTTTGGCTTTGTTAGTATCTATAGCTCTTACTCTCCAATAATAATTTACATTATTTTCAAGTTCTGACAGTGGTTGTTGTACAACACCCGGAAGTGTTTGAGCATCGAGTGCAAATATATTATTACTGAAGTCCGCAAAACGGGAGACTTGAATTTGATAATTAACTCCTTCATCAACAGCTAGCCACTTGAAGATTTGATCATCAGCTTGGTTCACAGCGTTGTTTGCAGGGGAAGTTAGAACTGGTGCAGCTACAACAGTTCTGAATCGCCAAACTTCAGAAAGCTGGCCTTGACTACCATCGGCTCCTTCTACTACTGATGCCC